>NZ_JBIRYI010000003.1:0-404915 GCF_044389675.1 Promicromonospora kroppenstedtii
CAACCGGGTATAACTACGCGTGGCCGCGGCCCCCCGGGGGTTGTGGCCGGGCGGGGGGGGGGGCGGGCCGGGGCGGCCCCCCAACCCCGGATGATCGGTAGAACGTCTGGTGGTCGGCAGCTCGAGCTGCCGACCACCTGACGTTCTACCGATCACCCAGGTTCGGGCGCCGGCCCGGTCCGGCACCGACGCGCTCCTGGCCTCAGCCCCGGGCGAGCAGCTCCAGCGTGTCGATCACGCGGTTGGAGAAGCCCCACTCGTTGTCGTACCAGGCCACGACCTTGACGTGCTTGCCGTCCACCCGGACCAGCGCGGAGTCGAAGATCGCCGAGGCCGCCTCGCCCGTGATGTCGCTGGAGACCAGCGGCTCGTCGGAGTAGTCGAGGATGCCCTTCAGGGCGCCGTCGGCCGCCGTGCGGTACGCCGCCAGCACCTCCTCGCGGGTGACCTCGCGCTCGACCGTGGTGTTCAGCTCCACGACGGAGCCCACCGGCACCGGCACGCGGATCGAGTCGCCCGACAGCTTGCCGTTCAGGTTGGGCAGCACCAGGCCGATCGCCTTGGCGGCGCCCGTCGTGGTCGGCACGATGTTGACGCCGGCGGCGCGGGCCCGGCGCGGATCGCGGTGCGGCCCGTCCTGCAGGTTCTGCTCCTGGGTGTAGGCGTGCACGGTGGTCATGAACCCGTGCTCGATGCCGGCCAGGTCGTCCAGCACCGAGGCCAGCGGCGCCAGCGCGTTCGTGGTGCACGACGCGTTGGAGACGATCACGTGCTCCGCCGGGTCGTACGCGTCGGTGTTCACGCCGTAGGCGAGCGTCACGTCCGCACCGGCCGAGGGGGCGCTGACCAGCACCTTCCGGGCGCCGGCGTCGAGGTGCGCGCGGGCGGCGTCGGCGGAGGTGAAGCGGCCGGTGGACTCCAGCACCAGGTCCACGCCGAGCTCCGCCCACGGCAGCTTGCCGGGCTCGCGCTCGGCGAGCACCTTGATGCGGTGGCCGTCCACGACGAGCTCGTCGCCGTCGACCTCGACCGGGCGGCCCAGCCGGCCGAGCGCGCTGTCGAACTTGAGCAGCTGGGCGAGGGCGTCGGGGGCGGTGAGGTCGTTGATCGCGACCACCTCGAGCGTGGTGTCGCGCTCGAGCAGCGCGCGCAGGGTGTTGCGTCCGATCCGGCCGAAGCCGTTGATGGCGATGCGGGTCATCGGTTTCCTTTCGTCAGCAACCATGCTGCGCTCACCGGCGCCGGCCCGAAAGCGGCTGGAAGGCCACTGTGCGCAAGGATCCCGCCAGAGGTTTCGCCACCGGTCGCAAGGATCCCGCCACCCCTTGTCGGAACCTCTCGCGCGGGTCGGGGCCCTGGAAGCTACGCGTCCCCGCCCGGGCCCGACGAGAACGTGTGCCGGTACTCCGTGGGCGACGTCCCCAGGATCCGGTGGAAGTGCAGACGCAGGTTGGCCGCGGTGCCGAGGCCGACCCGGTGCGCGATCTGCTCCACGCTCAGGTCGCTGCGTTCCAGCAGCTCGCGCGCCAGGTCCACGCGCGCCCGGAGCACCCACTGCATGGGCGTGTAGCCGGTGTCCTCGACGAACCTCCGGGAGAAGGTGCGCGCCGAGACCCGCGCGTTGCGCGCGAGCGCCTCCAGGGTCAGCTGCTCGGCGAGGTGCTCCAGGGCCCACTCGCGGGTCTCCGCGAACAGGTCGCCGAGCGGCTCGGGCACGCTGCGCGGCACGTACTGCGCCTGTCCCCCGCTGCGGTAGGGGGCAGCGACCAGCCGCCGCGCCACATGGTTGGACAGGCCCACGCCGTGGTCGCGCCGCACCAGGTGCAGGCACAGGTCGATGCCGGACGCCGCGCCCGCCGAGGTGAGCACGCCGCCCTCGTCCACGAACAGCACGTTCTCGTCGACCTGCACCAGGGGGTGCCGCTCGCGCAGCGCCCGGGTGTAGTGCCAGTGGGTCGTGGCGCGCTTGCCGTCGAGCAGGCCGGTCGCGGCCAGCGCGAACGCCCCGGTCGAGATGGCGGCCAGCCGCGCCCCGCGCGCGTGCGCGGCCTTCAGCGCGTCGACGACGACGGCGGGCGGGTCGGCGGCGGCCGGTGTCCGGTACCCGGGGACGAACACGGTCTCCGCGCGCTCGAGCGCGTCCAGGCCCTCGGCCACGTGGTAGGAGAGGCCGTCGCCGCCGGTCACGAGCCCGGGCGCGGCACCGCAGACCCGCACCTCGTACGGCATGCTCGGCCGGTTGGCGAACACCTGCGCCGGGATGCCGACGTCGAGCGGCTTGGCGCCCTCCAGCACGAGCACGGCGACCTGGTGGTTCCTCCGGTGGGCAGCACTCACGCGAGGAATCCTAGGCGGCGCGCCTCGCCGGCGGGTGCTCTCACGCTGGACTCCCGCGACTCCGTCATGCCGTTCTACGAGCGCCTGGGCTTCACGGCGCAGGGCGGCATGATGACGCGGTCCCGGCGCTAGCCGATCCGGCTCCCGGGGCCGGCACGGGCGCCGGCCCCGTGGACTCGCGCAGCACCAGCCGGTTCAGCGGCCGCCGCGCGGCCTCGGGCTCCGGCTCGCCACGAACCAGCGCGATGAGCCGCTCCATGGCCACCCGCCCCTGCTCCTCGCGGTCCACGACCACGGTGGACAGCGACGGCGTCGCGAACCGGCCCAGCTCCAGGTCGTCCCAGCCCGAGACGCTCAGCCGCTGCGGCACGCCCCAGCCCCGGTCCAGGGCGGCCCGGACCGCGCCGGTCGCCATCGGGTCGTTCGCCGCGATCACCGCCGTGACGGGACTGTCCTCGGCCAGGGCGCGCACCGCCTCGTACCCGCACTGCGCCGACCAGTCGCCGTCGACGACGCCGTGCGAGACGAGCCCGAGCCGCTCGATCACCTCGGTGTACACCTGCCGCCGGGCCCGGGCCGACGACCAGGCGTCCGGCCCCGCGACGTGCATGAAGTGCCGGTGCCCGAGGGCGGCGAGATGCTCGATGATCTCGCCGACGACGGAGGCGTCCGCGAGCTCGCCAATGCCGCGCAGCTCGTCGTCGTACTCCCCCACCACGACGAACGCGGCGCTGGACGCGGTCCGGGGCTGGTCGCTGAGGCCGGGCAGCGAGCTGAGCGAGAGCACGCCCTCGACCTGTCCCGAGGAGATCAGCTCCCGCGCGTGCTCGCTGCGCTCCACCGGTCCGCCCTCGACGCTGACGACCTCCATGAGGAACCCCGCTTCGTGCGCGACCGCGGCGGCGGCGCTGAGCAGGCGCGTCGGCAGCAGGAGCGCGGGGGCGGGCAGCACCACGGCGAGCCGGCCCGTGCGACGCGTGCGCATGGAGCGGGCCACCAGGTTGGGTCGGTAGCCGAGCTCCTCGATCGCCGCCTCGACGCGCCGTACGGTGTCGGGCTTGAGGCCGCCGTTGTGCCGCAGGTACCGCGAGACCGTCTGGTGGGAGACCTGCGCGAGGCGCGCGACCTGGACGATCGTCGGCCGGCGCACGGCATTCTCGGACATTCCGCCATCCTCTCGCTCGCGGCTGCCGGCGGGCCACCGACACCAGCGTTGACAGCATAGTGAACGTTCACTATGTTGACGCCGGACGGAAAGTGAACGATCACTATTCCGAGTGCACCACCTGCGAAGACGCATGACACGATCCGAAGGAGCATCTGTGTCCTCAGCTCCCACCACCCCTCACGGAGGGCCCGCCGCCGGCAGGCACACCCGTCCGGCCAGCTCGGAGCGCACGTCGTGAGCGCTATCGGCGAGCTGCGGACACTGCGTCGCGACGGCCGCGGCGGCCTGACCGCCGACCAGAAGCAGGCCCTGGCCAAGGAGCGCCGCCGGGACTCGAAGGCCGCAGCGGTCTTCCTCGCGCCCTGGCTCCTGGGCCTGGTCGGCATCACGATCGGCCCGATGATCGCCTCCCTGTACCTGGCGTTCACGGACTACAACCTCCTGCAGGACCCGAACTTCACGGGGCTGGAGAACATCCAGCGCATGCTCGGCGACGAGCGGCTGGGCAGGTCGCTGGTCGCGACGCTGACCTACGTGGTGGTCTCGGTGCCGATCCAGCTCGCGGTGGCGCTGGGCCTGGCGCTCCTGCTGGACCGAGGCATCCGCGGCCTCGCCCTGTACCGGTCCGTGCTCTACCTGCCCTCGCTGCTCGGTGCGAGCGTCGCCATCGCGGTGCTGTGGCGCCTCGTGTTCGGCGGAGAAGGCCTGGTCAACGCGTTCCTCGGCCTGTTCGGCATCCAGGGTCCCGCCTGGGTGGCCGAGCCGGACACCGCGCTGGGCACCCTGATCGTGCTGCACGTGTGGACCTTCGGCGCGCCAATGGTCATCTTCCTCGCCGGACTGCGGCAGATCCCGCGGCAGTACTACGACGCGGCGTCGACCGACGGCGCGAACAAGTGGCAGCAGCTGCGCAAGATCACGCTGCCGCTGCTGAGCCCGATCATCTTCTTCAACCTGGTGCTCGGGCTGATCGGCAGCTTCCAGTCGTTCACGCAGGCGTTCATCGTCTCCAACGGCAGCGGCGGACCGGCCGACTCGACGCTCTTCTTCTCGCTGTACCTCTACCAGGAAGGCTTCGCCGGCTTCCGCATGGGGTACGCCTCGGCCCTGGCCTGGCTGCTGCTCATCATCATCGGCGCGTTCACGGCCCTGAACTTCTGGGCCTCGAAGTACTGGGTGTTCTATGACGACTGAAACTCTCGCGACCACCGAACCGACCACACAGCCCGGCAAGCGCCCCCTCGTCATCAAGCACCGCCGACGCCGCCCGCGGGTCCTGGCCCACGTGGGTCTGATCCTCGTCGCGGTCGTGATGCTGTACCCGCTGCTGTGGATGGTAACCAGCTCGCTGCGGCCGAACGACGAGATCTTCACCAGCCCGGGGCTGCTGATCGACACGTTCGACCTCAGCCACTACCCCGACGGCTGGAACGCCTTGAGCAAGCCGTTCGGCAGCTACCTGCTCAACTCGGCCCTGGTCGTGCTGGGCTCCGTGGTGGGCAACCTCGTGTCCTGCTCGATGGCGGCCTACGCGTTCGCCCGGCTGCAGTTCCGCGCCAAGACCGTGGCGTTCGCCGCGATGCTCCTGACGATCATGCTGCCGGTGCACGTGCTGATCATCCCGCAGTACGTGATGTTCGCCCAGCTCGGCTGGATCAACACCTACCTTCCGCTCATCGTGCCCAAGCTGCTGGCCACCGACGCGTTCTTCGTGTTCCTCATGGTGCAGTTCGTGCGCGGCATCCCGCGCGAGCTCGACGAGGCGGCACGGATCGACGGCGCCGGGCACGCCCGGATCTTCCTCCAGGTGATCCTGCCGCTCATGGTGCCGGCGCTCGCGACCACCACGATCTTCACGTTCATCTGGACGTGGAACGACTTCTTCTCCCAGCTCATCTTCGTGACCGACCCCGACCTCTACACGGTCCCGGTCGCGCTGCGGCAGTTCATCGACGCCCAGTCCCAGTCCGACTTCGGGGCCCTGTTCGCGATGAGCGTCGTCTCGCTGATCCCCGTGTTCCTCGTGTTCCTGTTCGGGCAGCGCTTCCTGCTGCGCGGCATCGCGACGACGGGCGGCAAGTGATGAGCCGAGGACCTTCGACCGGAGGAGGAACCACGATGGAACGACGCGCGCGACGGGTTGCGCTGGCCGGGACGGCCCTCGCCCTGAGCGTGTCCGTGGCCGGGTGCGGCATCGCGCCCGACCCGGCCGACGCGGAGCTCAGCGAAGGGGAGGTGACCCTGACGATGACCTGGTGGGGCGCGGACGCCCGCCACCAGTCGACGCTCGACGCGATCAAGCTGTTCGAGGAGAAGTACCCCCGGATCACCGTCGAGCCGACCTACGCCGACTGGGGCGGGTACTGGGACCGCCTGGCGACCACGGCGGCGGCCGGCGACATGCCCGACGTCGTCCAGTTCGACCAGCTCTACCTCTCGTCGTACGCGGGGCGCGGGGCGCTCCTGGACCTCGACGCGGTGCCGGAGTTCCTCGACGCGAGCTCGCTGCCGGACAACGTGCTGGCGTCCGGCGAGGTCGACGGCAGCCTGTACGCCGTGCCGATCGGGGTGGCGGGGAACGGCGTCGTGCTGAACACCAGCCTCTTCGAGAAGTACGACGTGCCGGTCCCGGACACCGACACGTGGACCTGGGCGGAGTTCGACGCCGCCGCGCAGGCGATCACCGAGGCGTCGGGCGGCAAGGTGCGTGGCCTGTCCCCGTTCGGGGCGGACTCGTTCAGCCTGGAGGTGTTCGCCCGCCAGCACGGTGACCAGATCTTCGACGCCGAGGGCGACGTGACGATCGACCCCGCCACCGTCGCCGCGTACTGGCAGCGTGAGCTCGACTGGATCGAGTCGGGCGCGGCGCCGGACGCGGCCGCCCTGAGCGAGAAGGCGGGCGTACCCCTGGACCAGGGCGACACGGTCGTCGGCAGCACCGCCATGGCCTTCATCGCCGCCGGCCAGTTCACCGCGATCGCCGCCGCCGCGCCCGACTTCGAGTACGAGGTGGCGGACTGGCCCGCCGACCCGGACACGCCGGAGGGCTTCCAGTACCCCAAACCCTCGATGTACTGGGCGGCGTCGTCCCAGTCCGAGCATCCGGCCGAGGCGGCCCTGCTGATCGACTTCCTCGTCAACGACCCCCAGGTGGCCCGCGCCTTCGGGACCGACCGTGGGATCCCCGCCAGCGAGGCGTTCCAGGAGGCGCTCGAGCCCACGCTCGACGAGCCGGCGAGGAAGCTGCTCGACTTCACCAAGCTGGTGGGCGAGCGCTCCGGCGACGCCCCACCCATCACGCCGAACGGCGCGAGCGAGATCGAGACCATGCTGTCCCGGTACAACCAGCAGGTCCAGTTCGGGAAGCTCTCCCCGCAGGAGGCGGCCGCCGCCTTCATCGAGGAGCTGCAGTCCGCGGTCGACGCCGCGGGCTGACCCCGCCCGGTAGTGCTCGACCGGACCGCCTGCCCCCCTGGGACGGGCGGTCCGGTCGATCTGGTGCAACGTTGACTCACCCGCCGCGGATCACTAGCGTAAGGCCGAGATCAGAGTCGATCAGAGAGGCACCACCCATGGTCGTACGACGTTTCTTCGCCGTTCTCGCCCTCGCCACGCTCGCCCTGTCCACCGCCGTCGTGCCGGCCACGGCGACGAGCGGAGCCGAACCGCCACCGGGCGGGGCGGAGAACGGGACCCGCCTGATGGAGGGTGTCTCCCTGTACCCGCGGGCCGTCCGCCTGGAGCACTCGGGGGCGGCGAACGGCACCATCGTGGTCAGCACGGTCACGTTCGACGGCGACACCGGGCACGGCGCGATCTTCCGGAGCACGGACGCCGGCCGCAGCTTCGAGCGGGTCGGCACGGTCTCGGACCCGGGGGCGGCGCGGGGGCTGTGCTGCTCGACGCTGTTCGAGCTGCCGCGCAAGGTGGGCGACCTGCCGAAGGGCACGCTGCTCTGGTCGGCGTCGGTGGGCCAGCAGGAGGACGAGGCCACGCGCCGGATGACGCTGCCGGTGTGGGCCAGCCGCGACCAGGGCCGCACGTGGGAGCACGTGTCGACGGCGGCCACGGCGCCGGGCGGCAAGGGCCTGTGGGAGCCGGAGTTCGCCGTCTCCCCCGATGGCGAGCTGGTCCTGTACGTCTCGGACGAGAACCAGCAGCCGGCGCACAGCCAGGTGATCGTGCAGGCGACGTCGCCCGACGGCGTGACCTGGTCACCGCTGCGGGACGTCATCGCGCTGGCCGACTCCGGGCTGCGCCCGGGGATGCCGGTGGTGCGGCGGCTGCCGGACGGCGACTACCTGATGAGCTACGAGGTGTGCGGCCCGGTGCAGGACTGCCGGCACTACACGCGCCGCTCGGCCGACGGGACCACGTGGCAGCCGGTCACCGAGATCGGGAGCCCGGTCACGACGGCGGACGGCACGCACTTCCGGCACACCCCGAACATCTCCTGGTACGACGACGGCACGCGCGACGGGCGGCTGCTCGGCGTCGGACAGATGCTCTACGGGAAGGACGGGAGCGTCCTGCCGGGCAGCGGGTCGACGATCATGACCAACGAGGGCGTGCCGGAGGCCGCCTGGGCCACGGCGGAGGCGCCGGTGGGCATCCTCGACCCGTGGAACAACTACTGCCCCAACTACAGCCCCACGCTGCTGGCGCTGCCCGAGCGGGGTGAGCTGCTGGAGCTGTCCACGGGGTACGAGTCCGAGGGTGGAGCCTGCACCACGTACTTCGCGGTCGCGGGCCTGCCGGACTGAGCCGACGGCTCGGTGGCCGCCGCCTCACCGCGAGACGGCGGCCACCATCAGCACCACGGGCGCGACCACGAGCACGTACATCAGGCCGAAGAACAGCGTGTGCACGACGACGAAGCCGGCCAGCGTCCGCCAGTGCGCCGCCACGCGGAAGTGCTCGGCGAGCTTGCGCACGAACGACCAGGGGTGCAGCAGGTCCCAGGAGTTGAACCGGATGTACCGCCCCAGGTAGACGCCCACGCTCACCAGCACGAGGGTGACCCCGACCAGCACCCAGGAGTCGGGCTGCCGGTAGGGGTCGTCGTCGTTGGGCCGCACGATCAGCACGTAGGCGAACTGCACCAGCAGCACGTTCATCAGCATGTTCAGCACGCCCGACAGCGCCAGGGACAGCACCATGACGATGTCGTACCAGAGCGGTGCCGGGTCGTCGGTGGGCCGCCGGTGGGAGAAGTTCAGCTCGGTGACCAGGTAGGCCGCGTTCGGCAGCAGCAGCACCCAGACCAGGAGCACCAGCGCGATCACGGTCAGCATGAGCGCCTGGTTCGGCACGAACGTGATGATGCCCAGCACCAGCAGCAGCCCGATGCCGAGCACCACGGCCGGGGCCACGGACAGCCCGATGTTGAGCACCATCGGCCAGTACACCGGCAGGCGGAACAGCGGGGCCCGTAGCAGCACCAGCGCCAGGGCGAACACGTTGAGCAGGACGATGCCGGCGGGCAGCAGCAGGATCGCGTTCATCACCGGACATCATCACCGTGGCCCCGCCGTCGTGCCCGGTGAGGGACGACGGCGGGGCCACGTGTGCGTCGGCGCACCGGCGGCGTCAGCGCACGGGCGCCCCCGGCCCGAGCGGGATGCCCAGCGCCCACCAGGCGAAGAACAGCGCGGTCCAGGCCAGCGTCATGCACACGGCGAGCGGCAGCGTGTACGAGGCCAGGGTGCCGATGCCGGCGTCCTTGCGGTACCGCTGCAGGAACCCGAGCGCCATGATGAAGTACGGGCTCATCGGCGTGATCGCCGTGGACCCGGAGTCGGCGATGCGGAACAGGGCCTGCGTGGTCTCGGCGGGCACGTCGAGCAGCATCAGCATGGGCACGACGACGGGCGCCGCGATGGCCCACATGGCCGAGCCGCTGGTCACGAGCACGTTGACCACGGACAGCAGCGCGAGGATCGCCAGGAACACCACCCAGATCGGCACGCCGCTGGTCTCCAGCGCCTCCGCCGAGTTCACCGCGATGACGTCGCCGATGTGCGTCCAGTCGAAGTACGCCAGGAACTGCGCGATGGCGAAGAACAGCACGAGGACCGGCGCCATCTGCCGCACGCCCTCGGCCATCAGGCGCGGCACGTCCCCCGCCCTGGTGATCTCCCCGGACCGCCATCCGTACACGATGCCGACCAGTGCGAACAGCACGGCCACGATCGCCGCGATGCCGTCCAGGAACGGCGACTCGGTCAGGCTCCCGCCCTCGCCCCGCAGCGGGGACGACGGCAGCAGCACCGCCACGGCGATCAGCACGATCGCCGCCAGGCCGGACAGCAGCGCGACCCGCAGCGCCTTCCTGTCCCGCGGCGAGAGCTCGAGGCCTGCGACGTCGTCGAGGTCCGCGTCAGGATCCGCGCCCAGATCAGGCCGCTTGGCCAGCACCAGGTTGGTGACCAGGGTGATCACGATCGCCAGCAGCAGGGAGGAGCCGATGTTGAAGTACCAGTTGCTCACCGGCGAGACGTACGCGTTCGGGTCGATGATCCGCGCGGCCTCCGTGGTGATGCCCGCGAAGATCGCGTCGTTCGGCGTCGGGACGGGGCTCGCGTCGTAACCCGAGGCGATCGAGGTGTACGCCACGACGACGCCGAGGATCGGCGACTTGCCCACCGCCCGGAACGCCAGCCCGCCGAGCGGCACCAGGATGATGTACGCCGCGGCGCTGGCCACGTGCGAGACGGTGCCCGCGAACGCGACGGCGAACACCACCCAGGAGACCGGCACCCGGGAGACGGAGACCTTCATTGCCGCCGACAAGAACCCGGTGCGCTCCGCGATGGCGACCCCCATGATGACCACGACGATGGTGCCCATCGGTCCGAACGTCGCGAAGTTGTCCACCGCGGTGGACACGGCCATGGCCAGCCCCTCGCCGCTGAGCAGGTTCTGCACCACCACGGTCTCGCCGTCTGCAGGCGAGACCACGGACACGCCCGCCGCCGCCAGCCCGGCGCTCGTCACGCCGAGGATCGCCGCCAGAATCCAGAACAGCCAGAACGGGTGCGGCAGGGCGTTGCCCAGCCGCTCGACGACGGCGAGCGCCCGCAGCACGCGCGGCAGGCGGTCCGGCTCGGTGCCGGGAGCGGTCCGCTTCGAGGTCGCGGTCATGACGCCGCCCCCGTGTCGGCCCCGGCGAGGAACCGCACCGGCAGCCGCTCGTCGGCCAGGAACTCCCAGAGCACCTCGTGCGCCTCGATGCTGTGCGTCGCGTACCCGCCGCCGGAGTAGCTGTCCTCCCCCGGCCAGGTGTGCCCGCCGCCGAGCACCGCCACGTGCGTCACCTCGGCGCCCCGGTCGCAGCCGGTCCAGCGGGTCGTGGTGACGTCGAACGCCGTCTCCTCGACGTCGGGGCCCTCGGTGCACCCGTTGCGCTGCACCCAGCCGCCGGTCCAGTCGAGGATCGCCGGCAGGCCGCGGTCCGGGTCGCCCGCGTACGGGATGGTCACGTCGTCCGTGCCGTGGAAGTCGATCACCGGCACCGGCCGCGCCGGGTCGCAGTCCGGGTGGCCCGTGCCGTAGAAGGCTCCGGCCACCGGCGCGATCGCCGCGATCCGGTCCGACAGCTCGCACGCCAGGATGCCCGTGAAGCCCGCCCCGTTGGACTTGCCCGTCGCGTACACGCGCCGCGGGTCCACGCACAGGTCCCGCTCCAGGGAGTCCAGCAGGTCGTTCGTGTACGCGACGTCGTCGACGCCGGGGGCCGAGTAGGGCGCGCCCTCCCAGGCCTGCCGGTCGCCATCGCCCGTGCCGACCACACCGTTGCCGTACGCGACGATCGCGGGCAATGCGTCCAGCCCGGAGAACGCCTCCGTGCCCGCGCCCGTGTTGCCCCGGCCGTGGAAGACCAGGACCACGGGCCACGCCCGGTCGCCGCGGTAGCCGTCCGGCAGGTGGAGCTGCACGGTGCGCTCACGGCCGTCGCTGGTCAGGGTGCGCAGCACGCTGGTGCCGGGCTCCTGCCCGGGATCGGTGCCGCAGCCCGCGGAGCGCGGACCAGGGCTGGCGGACGCCGTCGTGGCGCCGACCGGCCCCGCCACGGTCGCCGCGGCGAGCGCCGCGGCGGCGAGGAGCGCCACGCGCCGGGCGGACCGACGTCGGCCCTCCCGGGCGGGTCGGGGTGCTGCTGTCGTCGTTGACATGCGAGTCCTTTCTGGGCGCCGGCCCGCGGCTGCGGGCACGGCGGAGCGGACACCCGGCGGGCCAGGTGCGTGCGGTGGGGGTTGCTCTGCTGTTCGGTGGTGTGCCGGCGCTACGCGGGCGGCCACTCCGTCAGGAAGGTCGTGATGCGGTCGACGATCGCCTTGACGATCGCGGCGCCGTCCTCGGCGGTGGCCCGGCGCGGGTCGCCGAGCACGCCGTTGGGGCTGAGCCGGTCGTACGGCAGGGTCAGGGCGGGCTGCGCGTGGCGGCGCGCCGTGCGGGAGACGTCGTCGAGCTGGTCCGGGCTGGTGGTGCCCGCCTCCAGGCGGTCGGTGTGCACCAGGTGCGGCGCGAGGTGCAGCATCTGCGCGGTCTCGGCCTCGCCGGAGTGCCCGTGTACGGCACTCGGATCCATCGCGGCCACGGCGTCGCCGGCGAGCGACGTCAGCGGCGACCAGGCGAGCTGGACCCCCGGGTGGGACACGAGCAGGTCCTGCGCCACCGTGGTCAGCGTGGCGTTGTTGCCCCCGTGCCCGGTGACCACGAGGAACCGGGTCCAGCCGTGCCGGTGCAGGCTGGTCACGTACTCCCGCACGACGGCGGCGAACGTTGTCGTCGTCAGGGTGACCGTGCCCGCGAACGCCATGTGGTGCGGCGAGACCCCCACGGGGATCGACGGGCCCACCACCACCCCGCCGGGCAGGTTCGCGGCGACCTGGGCCACCACGCCCTCGGCCCGCACCAGGTCGGTCCCGAGCACCATGCCGGGGCCGTGCTGCTCCAGCGCACCGGCCGGGATCAGCACCACTGTGCCGCGCGCGGCCGCGTCCGCCGCCTCCGCCGTCGTCATCTCCGCCAGGCGGAACGGGACGCTCACGGCGCCGCCTCCCCGAAGTCCGCCGCGTCCAGCGACTCCCGGATCGTGGTCAGGTGCACCCGCGTGAGGTGCTCCGCGGCCGCGCCGTCGCCGTCGCGCACCGCCGCCAGGATCTCCAGGTGCTCCGCGTGGTCGCGCTGCCGGTCGTCGTACCGGAACCGGATCTCCGTCTGCTCCGACGCCCGCACGTGCAGCAGCGCCTCCACCGTCTCGCGCAGCAGCCCGTTGCCCGACGCCGCCGCCAGCTCCACGTGGAAGTTCAGCGCCGGCCGGAACCCGTGCACCGGCGGCTGCAGTGCCGTCGCGGCCGCGGCCTCCAGCCGCTGCAGGGCGGCGGCGTCGCGGGCGCTCGCGGCGAGCGCGGCGATACCGGGCTCGATCACCAGGCGGGCCTGGACCAGCTCGATCACCGAGGAGCGCGTGATGTGCGGCCGGTGGGGGTTGGCCAGCACGGACCGCTCGATGCCCGGGCCGATGTAGGTGCCGGAGCCGTGCCGCAGCTCGACCACGCCGGTGGCCTCCAGCCGCCGCAGCGCCTCCCGGACGGTGGGCGTCGTGACGGCGAAGCGCTTGGCCAGGTCGCGGGAGGACTCCAGCACGTCGCCGGGGCCGAGGCTCTCGGAGCGGATCAGCTGGACGATGTCGTCCGCGAGCTGCTCGGAGAAGGAGGCTCTACCTTGAGTCATGGAAGTGACTAAATCACTTAACCACCGATCGGGTCAAGGTTGACCACAGCAGTCGCTGCCAGAACTGGGCCTCCTCCGGCAGCACCTGCTGTGGTCAACCACGCGGCTAGCGGCCGACCGCCAGGGCCGCGTAGTCCGGGAGGGCGATCTGGTCCACCGCCTTGTCGATGCCGCCCATCATCATGCTCGCCAGCGGCGTCCTCAGCAGCGCACCCATCACCGCCGTGCGGGCCCGGATCTCGAACCGCGACGGCGGCAGGAACCCCCGCGCGCCGCCCGGGAGCTGCTTCATGTTGACGGCGGCGTACGGCCGGACCAGCGCCTCGTACGCGGGAAACGCCACGGCGGGGTCGCCGCCCGCCCGCGCGAGCTCGCCCGCCAGCACGTACGCGCCCACCAGGGCGAGCGAGGTGCCCATGCCGACGGACCCGGCGGTGCACGCGTCGCCCAGGAGCGCGACGCGCCCGCGGTGCCACGAGGGCATCTCGATCCTCACGTGCCGGTCGAAGTAGAAGTCGTCGGCGCGCTCCATCACCGCCAGCAGGCGCGGCACCTCCCAGCCCTCCCCCGCCAGCACGCCGGCGACCAGACGCTTCTGCCCGGCGACGTCGCGCCGGTCGTACTCGAGCGGGTCCCCCGCGAAGTGCACCATGCCGCGGGCACCCCCGTGCGCCGGGTACAGGAGCACGTTGCGCCCACCGACGCCGTTGCCGGCCGGCATCGGGTACAACAGCTCCCAGCCGTCCAGGCCCCAGGTGTCGGCGCCGCCCGCGGGCTCGGCGGTGAACACCGCGCGGTGGTACCCGGAGTCGACGGCCCGCCAGGCGCCGTCGAAGGCCAGACGGCGCGTGGTGGAGAAGACGCCGTCCGCACCCACCACGAGGTCGAACCGGCGCGGGGCGGACCGCTCGAAGGTGACGTCGACGCCGTCGGGCCGCTGATCGAGCGCGACGACGCTGTCGTCGAAGAGGTACTCGACGCCGTCGGCGGCGTCCATGATGATCCGCATGAGGTCGCCGCGCAGGATCTCGATGTCCGCGATCACGCCGCCCGAGTGGCCGAACATCTCGGCGGGCAGCTCCATGGTGCGCCGCCCCGCGGCGTCGAGGTAGGCGATGCCCTTCACGCCCGTGTGGGCGGCGCGGACCTGCTCGGTGATGCCCATGCGGTCCAGCACGGCGCGGGCGGCGCCCCGCACGTCGATGCCCTGGCCGCCCGGGCGGGGCGCGGGGGCACGCTCGACCACGGTGACGTCGAAGCCGTAGCGGCGGAGCCAGAAGGCGAGGGCGGGGCCGGCGACGCTGGCGCCGGAGACGAGGACGTGGGTCATGGCTCTCCCTGTTCGAAGACTGGGCCCGCCGGGTTCGGCGAGCGGTTTCGTACACCGTACGAACCGTCCTATGCTGGGTAAAGGAAGCGGTAGTGCACCAGGTAGTGCACTTCGCGAACGCCCAGTTCAGCGGCTCGCACGCCAGCGAGAAGCCGCCCGGGTGCACTAGTACAGCGCGAGTACAGGGAGCCGCAGATGACCAGCACGTCCGAGCGCATCGCCGACGAGATCCGCGCGAGCATCCGGTCGGGCGAGCTCGCCCCCGGCGCTCCGGTGCCGTCCACACGCCGCATCGTCGCCGAGCACGGCGTCGCCATGGCCACGGCGAGCCGGGTGCTCGACGCCCTGCGCCGCGACGGGCTCGTCGAGGTGCGGCGCGGGGTGGGCACCGTGGTGGCGGCCGGGGCCGCGGACGGCACGGTGGCGGGCGGCACAGCGGCGGGTGGGCCACCCGCGAGCGCCCCCACGGTCGACGACGTGGTGCGCCTCGCGATGGCCACGGCCGACGCCGAGGGGTTGGGCGGGCTCTCCATGCGACGCATCGCGACCGACCTCGGCATCCCGACGATGACGCTGTACCGCTACGTCCGCGGCCGCGAGGATCTCCTGGCCCGGATGCTCGACACGGTGTACGCGACCTCCCCGCTCCCGGACCCGCTGCCGAACGGCTGGCGGGCCCGTGCGGAGGTCTGCGCGCGCACGATGTGGGCGGCGTTCCAGCGCCACCCGTGGGCGGCGCACGTGATGTCGATGACGCGGCCGCAGGTGCTGCCGCACGGCCTGCCGCACACCGAGGCGCTGCTGTCCGCGTTCGGCGACGTCGGCGGACGGCGGCTGGACCTGGACACGCGGATGCACCTGACCGTCTCGGTGTTCCAGCTCGTGCGCGGGCTGGGGGTGGGCATCGAGCCGGCGGTGCAGGCCCGCAAGGACGACGGGCTGACCGACGAGGAGTGGATGGACCGCACGCTGCCCGGCCTCCAGGCCGTCGCCGACGCGCGCCGCTACCCGCACCTCGCGGCGGCCACGGGCACCGAGATCGACCTCACGCTGGACACGCTGTTCGAGTTCGGCCTCGCGCGCCTGCTGGACGGGTACGCGGCGTTCCTCGGGGAGGCCAGCTGATGTCCCCGCGCGAGCGCGACAACCGGCTGCTGCTGCGCGCCCGGGACGCCATCGACCGGGACTACGCCCGGCCCCTCGACGTGCCGACGCTGGCCCGCATCGCGCACGTCTCGCCGTCCCACTTCAGCCGCAGCTTCCGGGCGACGTTCGGCGAGACGCCGCACCGCTACCTGCAGCGCCGGCGGCTGGAGCGCGCGATGGCGCTGCTGCGCAACACGGCCACGCCGGTGACGGAGATCGCGCTGCAGGTGGGCTCCAACAGCCTGGGCACGTTCAGCCGCACGTTCCGCGACGTCGTCGGCGTCTCCCCGACCGTGTACCGGCGGCGGACGCGGCCCGTGGCCGCGCCCGTCTGCTTCGTCAAGAGCTGGATGCGGCCCGCGGGCTGAGCAGTTTCGGAGAAGCGCGCCCCGCGGGGCCGGCCCTAGCGTGGCGGGCATGTTCAAGAACATCTCCATCACCGCCGTGACCGTGCTCGACCAGGACGAGGCCCTGGACTTCTACGTGGGCAAGCTCGGGTTCGAGGTCAGCAACGACGTCGACATGGGCTTTATGCGCTGGCTGACCATCTCCCTGCCCGGGGACCCCGACCGCCACCTGCTCCTGGAGGTGCCGGGCCCGCCGTCCCTGAGCGAGGAGGTCGCGGCCCAGGTCCGGGACCTGGTGACCAAGGGCGCGCTCGGCGTCGCGTGCATCCTCACCACCGACGACTGCCGCGGCACGTACGCCGACCTGAGCGCCAAGGGTGTCGAGTTCACCGAGGAGCCGGTCGAACAGCCGTACGGCATCGACTGCGCGCTGCGCGACCCGTTCGGCAACCACATCCGCATCACGCAGCCGGCCACGGGCCCGGTCGAGGTGACCGACGCCGACAGGGCCCGCTGGAACCCAGGCCAGGCGGGCTGAGGCTGGGTCAGGCTGCACCAGGCTCGCAGGCTGCACCAGGCTCGGCAGGCTTGGCAGTCGGCAGTCGGCAGTCGGCATCGAGATCGGCTCAGGCCTGGACCGATCTCGATGCCAACTGCCGAGTCCGCGGGGCAAACTGCCGCGCCTGCGGGGCAAACTGCCGCGTCCGCTCAGAGCCGCGGCGGGCCCGCCTCGACGCGGCGCAGCACCGCCGGCAGGGAGTACAGCTCCGGCGCGGTGTACCGGCCGCGTTCGTCCCACCAGGTCGCCCCGGCCGCGGCGAGCGGACCCACGACGTCGGCCGCGGCCTCCGGCGCGGTCAGCCCGCCGACGACGACGTCGTACGGGCCGGTCGCCTCGCGGTGCTCCGTGACGTACTCGGCGACCTCGCGCACCTCCTCGGGCGTCGGCGGCTCGCCGTGCCCGGACGCGAACAGCGGCACGACGCCGTCCCACCGCGCCGCGCGCCGGAACGGCCGGCGCGCGGGCCAGAACCCGCCCACCCACACCGGCGGCCGGGGCTGCTGCACGGTGGCCGGGAGGATCTCGACGTCGCGCACGCGGTAGTGCGGACCGTCGTGATCCACCCGCTCCCCCGCCCAGTAGCGGGCCAGCAGGCCGAGGCCTTCGTCGAGTCTCTCCGCGAGCACCACGGGGTCGGTCTCGTCGCCGAAGCTGCCGAACTCGTCCTCGACCGGCCCGCCCAGGCCCGCGCCGAAGACCACGCGCCCGCCGCTGAGGACGTCCAGCGTGGCGACCTGCCGGGCGAGCTGCTCGGGCCGGCGCCGTGCCACCGGGGTGACCAGCGTGCCCAGCCGGATCGTCGACGTCGCGAGCGCCGCGGCCGTGAGCAGCATCCACGGGTCGCCGAATGGCTGGCCGCGGCGCGCCGCCTTGTTGTGCACCACGTGGTCCCAGACGAACAGGCCGTCCCAGCCGGCGTCCTCGGCCGCGCGGGCCACGGTGGCGACGGCGCGGGCGTCGGCGAAGTCGCCGAAGTTGGGAACGTTGACCGAGAAGCGCATCAGCCCTCGCCCCCGGTGGCGGCGTCCCGCAGGTCGCTCAGGTGCCGCCACATGATCCGCAGCCCGACGTCGCCCAGCTCCGGGTGCCGGAACGCTCCCGGCGCGACGCCGAGGGTGACGAAGCCGAGGCTCTCGTACAGGTGGACGGCGGCGGCGTTCGTGTCGACCACGGCGTTGAACTGGATCGCGGCGAACCCCTCGCGGGCCGCCCACGCGATCATGTCCCGCACCAGGGCGCGGCCGGCTCCGGAGCCGCGCACCGCACGGTCGACCATGATGCTGCCCGACGCGATGTGGCTGCCCGGTCCCGGCCGGTTGGGGTACATGTTCGCGGTGCCGACCACGACGCCGTCGCGCACCGCGACCACCACGCGCCGCGGTACCTCCAGCCAGCCGGCGCGGGCGTCGGCCTCGCCCATGGCGGGGTCGTAGGCGAACGTGTCGGCGGCGCGGACGACCTCCTCGACGATGGGCCAGATGGCGGGCCAGTCCTCGGCGCCTGCCTCGCGCACGCTGGTCACGGGCTGGGCCCCGGCGTCGGGCACGGCGTCAGGGCGGGAGCCCGCTGTTGCATCACTGGGTGCGCTCATCCCCTCACCCTGCCGCACGCCCGCCCGACGCCGCCACGTCGATTCGGCGTCGAGCACAGCAGTTCCTGCCACGTGGGCCGTCTCCTGGCAGCGACTGCTGTGCTCGACACCGCCCGGGGACCGGGGCGGTGGGCGTCACGGCCGCGGCCAGTGGCGCTTCGAGCGGTCCTCGATGACGCGGTTGTAGCGCCCCAGCAGTTCGCCGAACCGGGCGCGGTCCGCCTCCGACCAGTCGTGCAGCAGCTCGGCCAGCAGCGCCCGGCTGGCCGCGCGCTCCTCGCCGAGCAGCCGGGCGCCCTCCGCGGAGAGCCGCAGCTTGCGGGCCTGCCCGCCGTCCGGGTCGTCGAAGCGCTCGGCCAGCCCGGAGCGGCGCAGCGCCGCCGTCTGCCGGTTCAGCGTCGAGACGTCGAGGCCGGTGGCGGCCGCGAGCTCGGCGAGGCTGGCAGGTCCCCCGGCGTCGAGCAGGCTGAGCAGCGTGTACGCGCTCTGGTCGAGCTGCCCGCCCTTGCGGCGCGTGCGGCCGGCGGGCAGCGCGGCCAGGTGCCGCCCGAACAGCATGCCCTCGTACTCGATCTCGTCGATCGCGGACGTCATCGTCGTCTTCCTCCGATCCTGCACCGGCTATTGCCTATGCATGATGCACAAGATATGGCATCCTGGGGCCGAACCCCAATGTGCATGATGCACAGCAATCTTTCGAGGAGACTCGTGACGACCACCGCGTCCCGCCCAGCGCCACCCCACGACACCGGGTCCACCGCCCCGGCGATCCACCCGAACCGCATCGTCGCCATCCTCGCGATCGGCGGCATCGTGGTCGCGATGACCCAGACCCTCGTGGTCCCGATCATCGCCTCACTGCCGACCATCTTCGACGCCCCGGCCTCCGACACGTCGTGGATCATCACGGTCACGCTGCTCGTCGGCGCCATCTGTACCCCCGTCTCCGGGCGGCTGGGCGACCTGTACGGCAAGAAGAGGATGATCCTGGTCTCGCTGGTGCCGCTGGCCCTGGGGTCGGCGATCTGCGCCGTGGCCACCACGGTCCCCGTCATGGTCACAGGCCGCGGCCTCCAGGGCCTGGCCACCGGGTTCATCCCGCTCGGCATCAGCATGCTGCACGACCTCCTGCCCAAGGAGCGCACCGCCGGCGCCATCTCCCTGATGAGCTCGTCGCTCGGCATCGGGGGCGCCCTCGGCCTGCCGTTCGCCGCCGCCGTCGCCGAGTTCGCGAGCTGGCGCATCCTGTTCTGGCTCATCGCCGTCTGCGCCGTCGTGGTCGGCGTCGTCGTCTGGCGGACGATCCCCGCCCCGGCCGCGGCAGCCAAGGTGCGCGCCCCGTTCGACTACGTCGGCGTGCTGGGCCTGGCCGCGGGCCTGGTGGCCCTGCTGCTCGCCGTCTCCAAGGGCGCCGAGTGGGGCTGGACGAGCCCGCTGGTGCTCGGCCTGTTCGCCGGCTCCGTGGTCGTGCTCCTCGCGTGGGGCTGGTGGGAGCTGCGCACGCGCGACGCCCTGGTCGACCTGCGCACCACCGCGCGCCCCGCCGTGCTGCTCACCAACCTGGCCTCGATCATGATCGGGTTCGCCATGTACGCGCAGTCGCTGATCCTGCCGCAGCTCATGCAGGCGCCGGCCGCGACCGGGTTCGGGCTGGGCCAGTCCATGCTGCAGATGGGCCTGTGGATGGCACCGTCGGGCATCGCGATGACCCTCATGTCGCCGGTGGGCGCACGGATCACCCGGGCCCGCGGGCCCAAGACGACGCTGGTGCTGGGCGGCCTCGTCATGGCGCTCGGCTACGGTCTGTCCACGCTGTTCATGGACACGCTCGTGGGCTTGTCGGCCACGGCGTTCGTCGCGGCGGCCGGCGTGGGCTTCGCCTACGGCGCGCTGCCCGCGATCATCCTCGGCTCCGTGCCCGCCTCCGAGAAGGCCGCCGCGAACGGCTTCAACGCTCTGATGCGGTCCATCGGCACCTCGGTGTCGGCCGCCGTGATCGGCGTGGTGCTGGCCCGGATGAGCACCACCTTCGGCGAGCACGCCCTGCCCACCGAGGACGGGTTCCGCGTGGCCCTGCTGCTCGGCTGCGGCATGGCCGTGGTGTCCGCGGCGATCGCCGCCACGATCCCGGTCAAGGGGCTGCGCGAGGTCACCGGCGGTCACTGAGCGCAGGCCGCGCTCGGCCCGCCCCTCGGACGGCGCCCCCCTCCCTCGGGGGCGCCGTCCGGCGTACGGTCTAAACATGTGCCGAAACATCACCACGCTGCGCGGCCTCGAACCGGCCGCCACCGACGAGGAGATCACCGCCGCCGCGCTGCAGTTCGTGCGCAAGGTCACGGGCGTGACCAAGGTGAGCGACGCCACCCGCGACCCGGTGGAGCGCGCCACCGAGGAGATCGCGGACATCGTGACGCGCCTGCTCGACGAGCTGCCCGAGCGCCGCCAGCCGCCCAAGACCGTGCCGCCGCTCCGCCGGGCCGAGGTCCAGGCGCGGATCGCGCAGCGCATCAAGGAGCGTGAGGAGCACGAACGCATGCACGAGCTGGGCATCGCGCACTCGCACTGAGCGGCCCTCGCCGCTACAGTTGCGGCGTGCTCGCACACCTCTCCTGTTGCTGTCACTGACCACCCACCCCGGTTCGTCAGTCCCCCACGCGCGCCGTCGCGCGTGCAGAACAGGAAGAGAAACAGGTGCAGTACGTCAATTCTGTCGTTGACCTCGTCGGCAACACCCCGCTGGTCCGGCTCACCCACGTGACCGAGGGCGTCACCCGCGCCACCGTGCTGGTCAAGCTCGAGTACCTCAACCCCGGGGGCTCCTCCAAGGACCGCATCGCGGGCCGCATCATCGACGCCGCGGAGCGCGAGGGCAAGCTCCTGCCCGGCGGCACCATCGTCGAGCCCACGTCGGGCAACACCGGCGTCGGCCTCGCCCTGGTGGCCCAGCAGCGCGGCTACCGCTGCATCTTCGTGCTGCCTGACAAGGTGGGCGAGGACAAGCGCAACGTCCTGACGGCGTACGGCGCCGAGGTGGTCGTGACGCCGACGGCGGTCGCGCCCGACAGCCCCGAGTCGTACTACTCGGTGAGCGACCGGCTGGTGCGCGAGATCCCCGGTGCCTTCAAGCCCGACCAGTACTCCAACCCGAACGGCCCCCGGTCGCACTACGAGACCACGGGCCCGGAGATCTGGCGGGACACCGACGGCCGCGTGACGCACTTCGTGGCCGGCGTCGGCACCGGTGGCACCATCACCGGCACCGGCCGCTACCTCCGAGAGGTCTCGGGCGACCGGGTGCGCATCGTCGGCGCGGACCCCGAGGGGTCGGTCTACTCCGGCGGCACCGGCCGCCCGTACCTCGTCGAGGGCGTGGGCGAGGACTTCTGGCCGTCCGCCTACGACCCGAGCGTGCCGCACGAGATCATCGCGGTGAACGACGCCGAGTCGTTCGCGATGACCCGCCGGCTCGCCCGCGAGGAGGGCATCCTCGTGGGCGGTTCCAGCGGCATGGCCGTCGTCGCCGCCCTGCGGGCCGCCCGCGACCTCACCGAGGACGACGTCGTGGTGGTCCTGCTGCCCGACGGCGGCCGCGGCTACCTCGGCAAGATCTTCAACGACACCTGGATGCGGTCCTACGGGTTCGCGCCCGCCATCGAGGACCACACCGTCGCGGAGGTGCTGGCCGCCAAGGCCGACCGCACCCCGCCCCTGCTCTACGTGCACCGGACCGACACGGTGCGGGAGGCCATCGACCGGATGACCCGGTCCGGCGTCTCCCAGCTGCTCGTGCTGACCGCGGAGCCGCCCGTGGTGCTCGGCGAGATCGCCGGCGCCGTGCACGAGGACGAGCTGCTCGACGGGGTGTTCGCCGGCAAGGCGAACCTGTCGGACGAGGTGGGCGGGCTCATCGGCCGCCCCCTGCAGCTCATCGGCGTCAACGAACCGGTAGGGACGCTGCGCGCGGCCCTCGCCGACGAGACCGCGCTGCTCGTGACCGACGGCGGCAAGGCCCTCGGCGTGGTGTCCCGCTCCGACCTGCTCGACTACCTCGCGGTCTGAACCGCTCGCACACCTTCGAAGAGAGACCTGACCATGACCGACGCCCGACCGAGCCGTTTCGACACGCTCGCCATCCACGCGGGACAGCACACCGACCCGACCACGGGTGACGCGATCCCCGCCATCCACGTCACCTCCACGTACGCGCAGGACGGCATCGGCGGCCTGCGCGACGGGTACGAGTACTCGCGCGGCGGCAACCCGACGCGCACGGCCCTTCAGGAGCAGCTCGCGGCGATCGAGGGCGGCGCGCACGGCATCTCGTTCGCGTCCGGTCTGGCCGCCGAGGACGCGCTGCTGCGCGCCGTCGTCGCCCCCGGCGACCACGTGCTGGTGCCGAACGACGTCTACGGCGGCACGCACCGCCTGATCCGCACCGTGCACGGCAAGGCGGGCGTGGCGCACACGACCGTGGACACCGCCGACCTAGACGCCGTGCGGGCCGCGATCCGGCCGGAGTCCAAGGTGCTGTGGGTCGAGACGCCGTCGAACCCGCTGATGAAGATCAGCGACATCCCCGCGCTCGCCGGGCTGGCGCACGAGAACGGCCTGCTCCTGGTGGTCGACAACACGTTCGCCTCCCCCGCGCTGCAGCGCCCGCTCGACCTGGGCGCCGACGTCGTGGTGCACTCCACGACCAAGTACCTCGGCGGGCACTCCGACGTCGTGGGCGGCGCCGTCGTCGTGGGGGCGGGGGCCGACGAGCTCGCGGAGCAGGTGCGCTACGTGCAGTTCGCCGCGGGCGCCGTCTCCGGCCCGTTCGACGCGTTCCTGACCACGCGCGGCATCAAGACGCTGTCGGTGCGCATGCAGCGCCACTCCGAGACGGCGCAGACCCTCGCGGAACGCCTGGTGCACCACCCCGCCGTCGCGCGCGTGCTGTACCCCGGCCTGCCGGACCACCCGGGGCACAAGGTCGCGGCGCACCAGATGTCACGGTTCGGCGGCATGATCTCGCTCGACCTGGCGGGCGGCGAGGCCGCCGCGCGCACGTTCGCGGAGTCGACCGAGGTGTTCCTGCTGGCCGAGTCGCTCGGCGGCGTGGAGTCGCTGGTCAACTACCCGAGCGCGATGACCCACGCGTCGGTGCGGGGCACGGAGGCCGAGGTCTCGCCGTCGATCGTGCGCCTGTCGGTGGGCCTGGAGGACGTGACGGACCTGCTGGACGACGTGCTGCAGGCCCTGGACCGCACGCACGCGGCCCACTGAGCCCGCCCGGCCGAACTAAGGTGGGGGCCGTGACCGAACATGCCCCCGTGAGCGCCGTGATGCACCGCGCCAAGGCGGACGCCCGCGCCTCCCACGTCACCGTGGGGCAGGTGCGGCACCTGCCCGGCGCCCGCGAGGAGATCGACTGCTCCTGCGGCATGACGCTCACGAACGGCCCCCACTGGTCGCTCGACGAGCACATCCGGCTGCACCGCGCCGAGGCGCGCTACCTCGCGCTCAGCGAGGTGGCGCCCGCGGGCATGCCGCGGCTCATCCCGGTGGGACCGGAACGGCTGCCCCGCTGAGGCGAACCGCCTCAGAACCGGGCCTCAGAGCTCGTCAGGGTCGTCCCAGGAGACACCGCTCGACGCGCCCGAGATGGGGTCGAGCTCGCAGCCGGCCAGGTTGCGCGGCGCCTTGGAGACGTCGCCGCCGCCGAGCAGGCCGCGGCGGGTCGCGACGCGGCGGACGGCCGACGGCGCGATGTGGGCGTAGGAGGCGTTGGACTCGTCGATGAGGTCGGTCGGGACCGAATCGGCAGAGTCACTGGTGGACTGGGGTTCCGCCGTGATCATGGCCTCATCTTCGCAGGGATCGGCCGATTCGCACATCCGCTTGGCACAGTATTTTGAATTCTCGTCAAAGCCTCCACGACCACGGCACGCCCACCACAGCATCTCCCCCCGCCCGCCGCGCGGGGGTGCCATGATCGTCCGATGCAAACCTGGCCCGGCCGCCCGTACCCCCTCGGCGCGACCTTCGACGGCACGGGGACGAACTTCGCGCTCTACTCCTCGGTCGCGCAGCGGGTCGAGCTGTGCCTCCTGGCGGACGACGACTCCGAGACCCGCATCGAGGTCACCGAGGCCGACGCGCACGTGTGGCACGTCTACCTGCCCGGCGTCGGCCCCGGGACGCGGTACGGGTACCGCGTGCACGGGCCGTACGACCCGAAGTCGGGCCACCGCTGCAACCCGGCCAAGCTGCTGCTGGATCCGTACGCCAAGGCCGTGGACGGCGACCTCGACGCCGACCCGTCGCTGTTCTCCTACCCGTTCTCGGACGTGGAGCAGGCCACGACGGGCACCACGCCCGACGCCGCCGACTCCCTGGGCCACACGATGGTCTCCGTGGTGGTCAACCCGTTCTTCGACTGGGGGCACGACCGCCCGCCGGACACGCCGTACCACGAGACCGTGATCTACGAGGCGCACGTCAAGGGCCTGACCATGCGGCACCCCGACGTACCGGAGGAGCTGCGCGGCACGTATGCGGGGCTGGCCCACCCCGCGATCATCGAGCACCTGACCGACCTGGGTGTCACGGCCATCGAGCTCATGCCGGTGCACCAGTTCGTCACCGACCCGTCGCTGGCCGCCAAGGGGCTGACCAACTACTGGGGCTACAACACGATCGGGTTCTTCGCCCCGCACAACGGGTACGCGGGCTACGGCAGCCGCGGCCAGCAGGTCATGGAGTTCAAGGCCATGGTCAAGGCGATGCACGAGGCCGGCATCGAGGTGCTGCTCGACGTCGTCTACAACCACACCGCCGAGGGCAACCACCTGGGCCCCACCCTGGGCTTCCGCGGCATCGACAACGCCGCCTACTACCGGCTGGTCGACGGCGACGAGGCGCACTACTTCGACACCACCGGCACGGGCAACTCGCTGCTCATGCGCTCCCCCGCGGTGCTGCAGCTCATCATGGACTCGCTGCGGTACTGGGTCGAGGAGATGCACGTCGACGGGTTCCGCTTCGACCTGGCGGCCACGCTGGCCCGGCAGTTCCACGAGGTCGACCGGCTGAGCGCATTCTTCGACATCGTGCACCAGGACCCGGTGATCTCCCAGGTCAAGCTGATCGCCGAGCCGTGGGACCTGGGCGACGGCGGCTACCAGGTGGGCGGGTTCCCGCCGCTGTGGACGGAGTGGAACGGTCGCTATCGCGACACAGTGCGCGACTTCTGGCGCGGCGAGCCGGCCACGCTGCCCGAGTTCGCCTCCCGGCTGACGGGGTCCAGCGACCTGTACGAGCACAGCGGCCGCATGCCCAGCGCGTCCATCAACTTCGTCACGGCGCACGACGGCTTCACGCTCGCCGACCTCACCTCGTACAACGACAAGCACAACGAGGCCAACGGCGAGGACAACCAGGACGGCGAGAACCACAACCGGTCCTGGAACTGCGGCGTCGAGGGCCCCACCGACGACGCCGAGGTGGCCGAGCTGCGCGCCCGCCAGCGTCGCAACCTGCTGGTGACCCTCATGCTCAGCCAGGGCGTGCCGATGATCGCGCACGGCGACGAGCTCGGACGCACCCAGCAGGGCAACAACAACGCCTACTGCCAGGACAACGAGCTCTCCTGGGTGGACTGGGGCGGCCCCGACGGGCTGGACGCCGAGCACGCCGCGCTCCTGGACTTCGCCCGGCAGGCGGTCCGCCTACGTCGCGAGCACCCGATCCTGCACCGCCGGAGGTTCTTCGACGGGCAGGTCTCCCCGGGGGCGGCGGGCGGCCCGGCGGACATCGAGTGGCTGGACCTGACGGGCGCACGGATGGACGACACGGACTGGAACCAGTCCTACGCCCGCACCGTGACCGTGTTCCTCAACGGCGACGCGATCACGGAGACCGGCAGGCGCGGCGAGGCCGTGGTCGACGACTCCTTCCTGCTGCTGCTCAACGCCCACTACGAGGACCTGGGCTTCACCCTGCCGCCCGCCGCCTACGGGTCGTCCTGGACCGTGGTCCTGGACACGGACGGCAGCGCCGAGCCGGGAACCACGCTCCAGGCCGGCACGGGTCTGTCCGTGACTGCTCGCAGCGTGGTCGTACTGACTCGCCCATCCGGAACACCGGGCTAGGCTGTCGGCCGTGACCGGACCGAGGAGTGGAACCGGAGGCAGCACCCCACCGCCCCGACCTGGCCCTGACATGCCTGTTCCCGGGCCCAGACCGGTGGTGTGGGCACCGCGCGCCCGCATCATCGAGGTGCTCGTGCCGTACGACCCGTACGAGGAGCCCGAGCACATGCCGCTGCGTCTCGTGGGCGCGGGCGAGCCCGGGTACTGGGGCGCCGACAGCGTGCTCGGGCACGGCACCGACTACGGGTACTCCGTGGACGGCGGCCCGCTGCTGCCCGACCCCCGCAGCGTGTGGCTGCCGCAGGGCATCCACGGGCCCACCCGGGTGTTCGACCCCGCCTTCGAGTGGACCGACGGCTCCTGGTCGCCGCCCGACCTGTCCACGAGCGTGCTCATGCACCTGGACGTGGAGACCTTCACTCCCGACGGCACGCTGGACGCCGCGGCGGAGCTGCTGCCCACCATCGCAGGGCTCGGCGTGGACGGCGTCGAGCTCGCGCCGGTCGCGGCCTTCGACCCGGCACGCGGCCCGGCCCGCGGCGTGCGCCTCTACTCCGTGCACGAGCCGTACGGCGGCCCGCGCGCCCTGCAACGGTTCGTCGACGCCGCGCACGCCGAGCGGCTCGCCGTCGTGCTGGACATCCCGTACCGCTGGGCCGTGGCCGACGAGCTCGGCCTGGAGGCCTACGGTCCCTACCTGACGGGCGGCGGTGGCCGGCCGCGCGTGCAGCGGCCCGACTTCGGCGACGCGGGCGAGCACGCCCTGCAGGCCATGCGCCCGCGCACCGGCCAGGTGCCGCTCGACCGGCCGCGTACCGGCCCCATCCAGCTCCGCACCGGCCAGGTGCCCACGATCGGCACCCGGGCCGGCAAGGTGCCGTCCTCGCCGACGGTGCGCACCGACTACGTGGGCGACCGCATCAACCTCGACGGGAGCGGCAGCCGCGGGCCACGGGACTTCCTCGTGGACGACGCGCGGCACTGGCTGCGCGAGTACCACGTCGACGGCCTCGTGCTCGACGTCGACGCGCTCGTGGACCGCTCCCCCACGCCGTTCCTCGGCGAGCTCGCCGACTACGTCGTGGGCCTGGGCGAGCAGCTCGACCGCCGGTTCAGCCTGCTCGTGGACGGCCCCGGCCGCAGCGACCGCCTCACCTCGATCCTGCTGCGCATCCTGTCCGGTCCCGGCAAGACCGAGGACATCCAGGCCCTGCAGATGCTCGCCGACCTGGTGCACCCCTCCGTGCGCCGCGCCACCCGCCAGAACGGTGGACGGCGCAACCGCGTGCGGGCCGGGGCAAGCGTGGTGGAGGACATCACCCGGCTGCCCGCCGCCCAGCTCACTGTGCCGTGGGCGGGCGAGGAGAGCCCCGCCACGGCCCTGCTGGGCGTGGACGACGTCGACATCCGGGCCAGCGTGCTCGCGACCGTCCTGCTCGCGGGCAACCCCCTGGTGCTGGACACCGTGCACGTGCCGGTGGTGCCGCGCAGCGCCAACGAGCAGCGCCTGGTGCGCTGGGCGCACGACCTGATCGGCATCCGGCACGCCATCGCCGACGAGCTGGACCTCCCCCTGGAGATCCGGTCCACCGCCGACCGGTCGGTCATCGCGGTGCTGCGGGGCAGCCTGGCGTTCGTGCTGAACACGGGCCACGGCCTGGCCGCCCTGCGGCTCGGCAGCCTGCTGCGCCCGGCCGAGGGAGCCAGCCGGGCACCGCTGCCGGGTGCCTTCCGGCTGGCGGCGGCGTGGGAGCCCGGCGCGACCCGCCTGGTGGGCGACACGCTGACCGTGCCGCCGCGCATGACCGCCGTGCTGCGCGCAGAGGTCTGACCTGGGATTCTGAGGTTCGGTGACCGGCGGCCGCCGGCCGGGCTCGAGGAGGCGTCCGATGGCGAAGGATCCGGCACGGAAGGCGGGCCGCTGGACGACCCCGGCCGACGAGGCGCTGCGGTGGGTGCGCGGCACCGACCTGACCACCCTGGACCCGGCGGGCACGCCCGGCTGGACCGGCACGCGGGCCGACGGCGAGAAGGAGATGACCGACCGCGGCGACGAGCTCGCAGATCTGCAGGAGCGCCTCTTCGCGCACGGTCGCACCGGCGGCGACCGATCCGTGCTGCTCGTGCTCCAGGGCCTGGACACGTCGGGCAAGGGCGGCATCGTGCGGCACGTGGTGGGCATGGTGGACCCGCAGGGCGTGATGCACCGCGGGTTCGGCGTGCCGACTCAGGAGGAGCGCGAGCGCGGGTACCTGTGGCGCATCCGCAACGCCCTGCCGCGGCCCGGCTACGTCGGCGTCTTCGACCGGTCGCACCACGAGCAGGTGCTGGTGGTGCGGGTGGACAAGCTGGAGCCGGAGGAGACCTGGCGCCGGCACTACGGCGAGCTGAACGAGTTCGAGGCCGAGGTGGCGAGCTCGGGCACCGAGATCGTCAAGGTGGCCCTCATGGTCTCGTCCGACGAGCAGAAGAAGCGCCTGGCCAAGCGCCTCGACCGGCCGGACAAGCACTGGAAGTACAACCCGAGCGACATCGACGTGCGGCTCAAGCTGCCGGAGTACCTCGCGGCCTACCAGGAGATGCTGGACCGCACGTCCACGGACGTCGCGCCCTGGTACGTGGTGCCCGCGGACCGCAAGTGGTACTCGCGCCTGGCCGTCACGGAGCTGCTGGCCGGGGCCCTGCGCTCGCTCGACCTGGGCTGGCCGCCCGCCGACTTCGACGTGGCGGCGGAGAAGGCACGGCTCGCTGCGACCTGACCCGGCTCAGTTCGGGCCAGGGACGAGCCTGCGCCCTTCCTCGGCCAGGGCGCCCAGCCGGGACAGCGCCCGGTAGTACTTCTTGCGGTACCCGCCGGCGAGCATCTCCTCGGTGAACAGCCCGCGGGTGTCGCCGGAGCCGGCGAGCAGCACGGGCACGTCGCGGTCGTACAGCCGGTCCACGAACACCACGAGGCGCAGCGCGACCGCCTGGGCGGTGACGGGGTGCACACCGGTCAGAGCGACCACGGAGACGCCGTCGAGCAGCGCGCCGTACCGGCTGGGGTGCACCGTGGCGAGGTGCTCCAGGAGGTCGTCGAACGCGTCGAGGGTGGCACCCGGGCGGGCCGCGGCGGCCGCGACCTCCGCGGCGCTCAGCGGCTCGGGGTCGGTGACGACGTCGCGGTGGCGGTAGTCCTCGCCGTCGACCCGCAGGGTCTCGAAGCGGTCGGACAGGGCCTTGATCTCGCGCTGGAAGTCCTGCGCGGCGAACCGGCCCTCGCCCAGGGCGCCGGGCAGCGTGTTCGACGTCGCGGCGAGCGCCACACCGCGGTCGGCCAGCTCGCGCATGAGGCGGGACATCAGGGTCGTGTCGCCGGCGTCGTCGAGCTCGAACTCGTCGATGCAGACCAGCTTCTTCGCGGCCAGCGCCTCGACGGTCGGCAGGAACCCGAGGGCGCCGACCAGGTTGGTGTACTCGACGAACGTGCCGTACGCGGCAGCACCCGATCCGAGGGCCGGGCCGGCAGCTTCCCCCACGGCGTGCGCGAGCGAGGTCAGCAGGTGCGTCTTGCCGACGCCGAAGCCGCCGTCGAGGTAGACGGCGGGGGCCGGCTGGCGGCGGGCGAACAGGCCGCGCCGGGGGGCGACGATCTGCTGGGCGATCTCCTGCAGCCGGTTCAGCGCGCGGCCCTGGCTGGGGTGCGCGGGGTTGGCGCGGTAGGTCGCGAAGCGGGCGGCGGCGAAGTGCCGCGGCGGGACGAGGTCGGTGACGAGCCGGTCGACGGGGACCTGCGGCCGGACGGCGCTGAGGGCTGCCCGGGTGGTGCGGGCGGCCTCGGTGGTCCGGGCGGTCTGGGTGTCGGCGGGGGCTGTCACGAAGCCAAAGATTACCGGCGCCCGGGGTCACCGGGCGGGCCACGAGAGCAACGTCACACGTGCGTGACCGGGGGCGCGGCGGCGTCGTCGAGCACCCCGCGCAGAGCCGTGACCACCTGGGCCGTCGTCCGGGTCTGGGCCGGGTCGGCGTTGCGGTCATCGCCCGCGACGGCGTGGTCGATGACGAGCTCATGGAACCGGACGGCACCGGACGGCGCCTGTTCCGCCTCCAGGCGCAGCACCTGGACCAGCATCGCGAGCCCGGCCCCGGTGACGCAGATCGCGCCGGACCCGGCCATGGGCTCCCGGGACGCGGCGCCGTTGAGCACCACGTAGGGGTCGCCCGGCCCGAGCAGCGGGGCGAGCGCGCGGGCGACGTCGAGGTGTGCGGTGAGGTGGGAGGCCAGCGTCGCCGTCCACCGGTCCGGGTCCTCGTCGAGCAGGGCGGCGCCCTTGTGCCAGCCGCCGATCGACGCCACGACGGCGCCGGGCAGCGGCAGGCCGTCCCGCGCGCAGACGTCGCGGACGGCGTCGGGCAGGGTGGCGGCCCGCTCGTAACCGACGGGCACGACGCCGTCGCCGGCGTCCGGCAGCGGGTGTCGCGCGGCGGCGAGCACGGCGTGCCCGCCGGCAGCCAGGCCGCGTGCGACCCGGCTGCCGACGTATCCGCTGGCCCCGACGACGAGGACGGGGCGGGGGCTGGTCATGCGGTTCAGACTAGGTCAGACCGTGACCGGCCGCGGCACTGCCCTGGGGTCGGGCCCGAACCGGTTGGGTCCGGGCTCGCCCGGCAGGGCCAGCAGCACGATGATGACGATCCCGCCCACGAACGGTACGAGGCACAGCAGGTAGAACCAGCCGGACTTCCCGGTGTCGTGCAGGCGCCGGACGCCGGCCGCGACCAGCGGGACGAACGCCCCGAGCGCCACGACCCCGACGAGCGCCGAGCCGATCGAACCGAGCACGCCCGGCTCCTGCGTGACCGGGTCCATCATGATCAGGGCCGGGAGCAGGAGCGCCACGAAGATCACGGCGTTCACGATCGCTAGCCCCAGGTAGAAGAGCCAGTACTCGGCGGCCCGGGCCCGGCCGGTGAAGACGCCGTACTTGCGCAGGCAGGTCCGGACGGCCTCGACGAGGGTCACGTGGGTCAGACCGCCGCGGCGGCGTCGACGGCCTTGGGGTCCGGGCCGTACTGGTTCGGGCCCGGGGTGCCGGCGGAGGCGCCCCACACGATGATCAGGATGAAGTTGACGACCGGGATCAGGAGCAGGAACGCCAGGGCGCCCGGCTTGTCGGTGTCGTGCAGGCGGCGCACGATGACGGCGAGCGTCGGCAGCAGCAGCGCGAGCGCGACCAGCGAGACCACGAGGTAGCCGGCGGTCAGGGAGCCCGGCATGGCGGGGATCGGCGCGGCGGGGTCGCCGGCCATGGCGTACTCCATGGTGGCCGTCGTGTAGGCCGTGAGGCCCGGCACGATGAGCGCGAAGTAGAGCACGCTCTCGACGATGGCCACGGCCAGGTAGTACCACCAGAACTCGGAGCGCCGGGCACGGCCGCTGAACGTGGCGTACTTCGACAGCACGGTCCGGATGGACTCGATGAACGACATCAGGAAAAAGCCTCTCTCACGGTTCTTACCGGAAATCTCCAGCAAGTGCGCACATAGTGTCCCGATCCGTCAATCGGTACGCAAGGCTTAAATCTGGGCAGAAGTACCCATGGGTGAGAAAGTCCCGGAACACGTCAGACGCTCAGGTCACCATGGTGACCTGAGCGTCTGACACGTTGGTGCGGCTCAGTAGCCCGTCGCGGTCGGCTCCGGGTAGTACTGGGCGTACTTGCGGCGGTAGTTCTGCGTGATCGCCTCGACGATGAGCCGGCGCTTGAGGCCGGAGTCGGCGTCGTACTTCAGCGGGTTGACCACGTCGCCGCTCGCCTTGAGCGCCTTGAGCCGTGACTTCAGCTCGGGGTCGAGCACGTACTTGGACAGCAGACCGAACGGCACCACGGTGTACAGCACCTCGCGTACCGCGCGCACGGCGCGGATCGGGCGGCGCAGCACCCAGTCCTCGACCAGCACGCGGGCCACGTTGGCCCCGCCCGCGGTCACGTAGTAGTTGTTCCGCCCGATCCGGGGGTTCACCTCGAAGTACACGTGCTTGCCCGTGCGCGGGTCCAGCTTGTAGTCGAAGTTCGCGAACCCCACGTAGCCCGTCAGGTCGAGGAACCTCGTGGCCGCGTCCATGGCGTCGTCGTACGGCTCGACCAGGATCGCCGCCGGGATGCCGAGCGTGCCCGGCGTGTGCTCCTCGAGGAGCACCCGGCCCGTCGCCAGGAGCGTCACCTCACCCGACGTGTCGCGGTACGCGGTCAGGGACCGCATCTGCGTCTCGTCGCCCGGGATGAACTCCTGCACCAGGAACGTGCCCGGGTACTCGGCGTCGGCCAGGTGGCCCAGGATCACGTCGAGCTCCTCGCGGGAGTCGATGTGGTGGATCTTCGCCTTGCCCGGGAAGTCCACGTAGTACCACTCGGCGCTGTTGGACGGCTTGCCGACCACCGGGTACTGCAGGTCCACCGCGAGCGCCGGCAGCGCGGCGCGGCCGCCCTCGGCCACCAGCTTGGCGACGTCGACCGGCACGGTGCGCGGCGTCGGGATGCCGAGCTGGTCGCAGACCTGGGCGAAGCCCTCCTTGCTGCTGACCTGCTCCAGCACCGGGAGCGACGGGTACGGCAGCACATAGCCCGCCGCCTCCAGCCGCTCCCGGTTCAGGATGACCGTGCGCACGTGCCAGTCGGCATTGGTGAGCAGCACGAGCGTCTTGTCCCGGTGCTGCTGCGCGATGCCCTCCAGCGTGGAGAGGAACACGTCCACCTCGTCCAGGCCGGGCACCACCACGTTCTCGGCGATCGCCGAGTCCTGCATGGCGCGGGTGGCGACCTTGGACAGCACGACGGCGCGCGTGCGGTACTGCTCGTGGAACGCGCGCACCAGGGCGTACATCCCGACGTCGCCGCCGATCCCCACCACCAGCATCTCGGGAGCGGCCTGCTCCCCTCCGCCTACCTGCCCCTGCTCCGCGGGGAAACCCCTCACGCCTCGGCCTCCGTGCGGTCGCCGGACCACTCGGTGTGGAACGTGCCCTCGCGGTCCACGCGCTTGTAGGTGTGGGCGCCGAAGAAGTCGCGCTGCGCCTGCACCAGGGCAGCCGGGAGCCGCTCGGCGCGGACGCCGTCGTAGTACGCCAGGGACGAGGAGAACGCGGGCGTGGGCACGCCGTTCTGTGCCGCGCCGGCGACGACGCGGCGCCAGGCGGGCAGGCCGCTCGCGACGGCGTCGGTGAAGTACGGGTCGGCGAGCAGCAGCGGCAGGTCCGCGTCACGCTCGTAGGCCTCGGTGATGCGGTTGAGGAACCGGGCGCGGATGATGCAGCCGCCGCGCCAGATGCGGGCCATGGCGCCCCGGTCGATGTCCCAGCCGAACTCCGCGGCGGCCGCGGCGATCTGGTCGAAGCCCTGCGAGTAGGCGACGACCTTGGAGGCGTACAGGGCCTGGCGCACGTCCTCGATGAACGCGTCCCGGTCCTTGACCTCCCAGGCCTGCACGTGGGCGGGCAGGCTGGCCCGCCCGGCCGCGCGCTGCGGCACCGAGCCGGACAGGGCACGAGCGAACGTGGCCTCGGCGATGCCGGTGATGGGCACGCCCAGGTCGAGGCCGTTCTGCACCGTCCAGCGGCCGGTGCCCTTCTGTTCGGCCTGGTCCAGCACGATGTCGACGAACGCCTTGCCGGTCTCGGCGTCCACGTGCTGCAGCACGTCGGCGGTGATCTCGATGAGGAACGACTCCAGGTCGCCCGTGTTCCACTGCGCGAAGATCTCGCCGATCTCCGCCGCCGAGGCACCCAGGCCCTGGCGCAGCAGGTCGTACGCCTCGGCGATGAGCTGCATGTCGGCGTACTCGATGCCGTTGTGCACCATCTTGACGAAGTGCCCGGCGCCGTCGGAGCCCACGTAGGTGCAGCACGGGGTGCCGTCCACCTTCGCGGAGATGTCCTCCAGGATGGGCCCGAGCGAGGCGTAGGACTCACGGGTGCCGCCCGGCATGATGGACGGGCCGTTCAGCGCGCCCTCCTCGCCGCCGGACACGCCGGTGCCGACGAAGTGCAGGCCGTGCTCCTTGAGCGCCGCCTCGCGCCGGATCGTGTCCGGGAAGTGGGCGTTGCCGGCGTCGACCACGATGTCGCCCTCCTCGAGGAGGGGGATCAGCTCGTCGATGACGGCGTCCGTGGGACCGCCGGCCTTGACCATGATGACGACCTTGCGGGGCCGCTCGAGCGAGGCGACGAAGTCGGCCATCGACTCGGACGGGACGAAGTTGCCGTCGTCACCGTGCTCCGCGACCAGCGACTCGGTCTTCGCGTACGAACGGTTGTGGATAGCCACCGTGTACCCGTGACGTGCGAAGTTGCGCGCGAGGTTGCGACCCATCACCGCCAGGCCGGTGACGCCGATCTGTGCTGTGCCAGACACGTTCTTGCTCCTTCTGCAGTGGAAACGGAGCGGCGTGCGCCGAGCGCGCGCCGCGACCCGCTGCCAGCCTAGTGCCCTGGCTCACTTCGCCACCGCGCAGATCACGATGCGGCGACGACCGCGCGCCTCCGCCTGCCGGCCCCGCGGCCGACGTACGGTGAACGGGTGACCAGCGGCCCGCCCACCGGGGTACCCGTCGACTTCGCAGCAGCCCTCGCCGACCTGCGGAGCGCGGCCCTGCGTGCCGAGGTGCGCCTCACGGAGATCCCCGCACCACGCCGGGTGGCGCCGTTCAGCGTGGCCCTGTCGGGCGACGTCCTGCCCGCCGCGCCGCCCGGACCCCGCGGCGCGGACCTGCGCGACGAGCACGACCACGACGTCGACCCGCTGGCCACGGGCCGGTTCGTCGTCCTGCACGACCCCGCGGGCCAGGAGGCGTGGCACGGCACCTTTCGCGTGGTGACGCTGGTGCGCGCCACGCTGGAGCCCGAGATGGCCGCCGACCCCCTGCTGGCCGACGTCGCCTGGTCCTGGGTGGGCGAGTGCCTCGAGACCGCGGGCCTCACCCCGGGCACCGACACCCTGGCCGACGGCGGCACCGTCACCCGGGTGCTGTCGCAGAGCTACGGCGCCCTGGAGGGCACGCCGGGCGCGGTGGACCTGGAGATCCGGGCGTCGTGGACGCCCGTCGGCACGCGGCTCGGCACGCACCTGCGGGCGTGGGCGGCGCTGCTGACGACGGCGGCGGGCGTGCCTCCGCTGCCCGAGGGCGTCGCGGCTCTCACCAGGCGTTTTACCGACCGATCCAGGCAACGCCATACGGTAGGTCCATGACCACCACGGAGCGAGGAGTCCCTGCGGAGACATCACCGCCCGTGCCGGCACCCGTCACCCCACTGACCGAGCCCGCCGACGGGCTGCCCGACGTCGTGGCGACACCAGGGGCCTTCGCACGGGTCGTCGAGGCGTTCGCCGGAGGGTCGGGGCCCGTGGCCGCCGACGCCGAGCGGGCTTCCGGGTACCGGTACGGCCAGGCGACCTACCTGGTCCAGGTGCGACGCGAGGGTGCGGGCACGGCACTGATCGACCCGGTCGGCGTGCCGGACATGTCGGCGCTCGGCGCTGCCGTGGGCGACGCCGAGTTCGTGCTGCACGCCGCCTCGCAGGACCTGCCCGGGCTCGCCGCGCACGGCCTGCACCCGGCGCGGGTCTTCGACACCGAGCTCGCGGCGCGGCTGCTCGGCATGGAGCGCGTGGGTCTGGCCGCCGTCGTCGCCGAGGTGCTCGGCCTCGGTCTGGCCAAGGAGCACTCGGCCGTGGACTGGTCCACCCGCCCGCTGCCGGAGGACTGGCTGCGGTACGCCGCGCTCGACGTCGAGGTGCTCGTCGAGCTGCGCGACCGCCTCGCCGAGCGGCTGCAGGCCGCCGGCAAGTCGGAGTGGGCCGCCCAGGAGTTCGAGGCGGTGCGCACCGCCGCACCCCCGGCGCCCCGGGTGGACCCGTGGCGCCGCACGTCAGGCATGCACGTGCTGCGCAACCCGCGCCAGGTCGCCGCCGTGCGGGCCCTGTGGGTGGCGCGGGACGCGAGCGCGCAGGCGCGCGACATCTCTCCGGGCCGGGTGCTGCCCGACCGCGCGATCGTCGCGGCCGCCAAGGCCATGCCCAAGACCGCGGGCCAGCTCGTGGCGCTGCCCGAGTTCGCGGGCAAGGGCACCAAGCGCCGTGCCGCGTACTGGCAGAAGGCCATCGACGAGGCGCGCGCCCTGCCGGACGCCGAGCTGCCGACCGTGCGGGGCCCGCGCTCCGACGGCCCGCCGCCGCCACGCACCTGGGGCGACCGCGACGCCGTCGCGGCGCGCCGCCTGAGCCTGGCGCGCGAGCTCGTCACGGCGCTGTCGGCGGAGCTGAACGTCCCCGTGGAGAACCTGCTGCAGCCCGACGCGCTGCGCCGGCTGTGCTGGACACCACCCGCGACCCCCGACGCCGCCGGGATCGCCGAGTTCCTGCAGGGCCGGGGCGCTCGCGAGTGGCAGACGGGGCTGCTGGCACAGCCCCTGGAGCGGGCGTTCGCGCAAGCCGCACAGGAGCCGGTGTGAAAGCCCCACGCCGACCCCAGTAGAGTCGTCCCCATGCCAGCCCTGTCGGAGCCCATCACGCTCGCCGTCGACGTCGTCACCGATCCTTCGACCTGGGACCGGGAGGTGCTCGCCCTCGGCGGCCACCCCCTCCAGCTGTGGGGCTGGGGCGAGGTCAAGGCGGCCGGGAACTGGCGTGCGCACCGCCTGCGCGTCACCGAGGACGGCTCCACCGTGGGCCTCGCGCAGCTCCTGGTGCGGCCGCTGCCGGCCCAGTTCCGGGCGCTGTCCTACGTGCCGCGCGGCCCCGTCGTCGCGCACCACGACGGCGAGACCGCGCAGGCCGTGTTCGGCGTGGGCGACACCGCCACGCGCAACGCCGTGACCAACACCGTGGTGGAGTGGGCGCGCGAGAACGTGGGCGGCGTCGGCATCACCATCGAGCCGGACTGGCCCGCGGGCACCCAGCTCGACCTCAACGGCCGGCGCTACGCGCCCAACCAGATCCTCATCCCGAGCACGCTCATCCTGGACCTCACCCGGCCCGCGGACGAGCTGATGGCGGACATGCGCAAGTCGACGCGGTACGAGATCCGCAAGGGCGGCCGCGCGGGCCTGGACATCCGCCGCGTCACGGAGGACGCGGAGGTGCTGCGTGTGCTCGACGTCTACAAGGAGACCGCCCAGCGCGCGGGCTTCGCCATCCACGCCGACGAGTACTACCTGGACGTCAACCGGAAGCTCGGCGACAAGTCGGTGCTGGTGGCCACCTACATCGACGACGCGCCGGCGTGCTTCGCGTGGTGCGTGAACTCGGCCAGCACGTCGTTCCTGCTGTACGGCGGCGGCAACGACGCGGGCCGCAAGGCCACCGCCACCGCGCCGACGTACTGGCGCACCATCGAGATCGCCCGCGAGCAGGGCCTGGTGCGGTACGACATGAACGGCCTGCTCAACGACGGCATCAGCGACTTCAAGAAGAGCTTCGCGAAGCACACCGACGAGCTCGTGGGCTCGATCGACGTCTCGTTCTCGCGCTGGTACACGACGTGGAACAGCGCGCTGCCGACGGCCAAGAAGGTCGTCCGCAAGCTCCGCGGCAACTGAGGAGGCGTGCCGCCGGGCGGCGCGCGCCGGCACGCCTCGGTCGGGTGATCGGTAGAAGGCCGGGTGATCGGTAGAAGGTCAGGTGGTCGGTAGCTCGGGCTGCCGACCACCTGACCTTTTGCCGACCGCTCGGCCGCGCCTTGCCGCGCGCCCCGCCGCACCCGCCGCACCCGCCGCACCCGCCGCGCGCCCCGCGCGCCCCGCGCGCCCCGCGCGCCCCGCCGCACCCGCCGCGCCCGCCGCACACCCCGCGAGACCGCGTTTCAGAAGCCCCCGGACCGGGTCTCACATCGTGCGTGCTTTTTACCGGTACTCGCGGTAGCGTGTATCTCGATCCAGCGGCGTCGCACATCGGACGCCGCCGTCCCGAAAACCCCCAGGAGTCCTGCTGATGACCGCAGCCCCGGAAACACCGCGCGCCCGCCGCGCCGTCCGCGACGTCGTCTTCGTCGACGGCGCCCGCACGCCCTTCGGCAAGGCCAAGCCCGACGGCATGTACGCGCAGACGCGTGCCGACGACCTGATCGTGAAGGTGGTGCGCGAGCTGCTGCGGCGCCACCCCGAGCTCCCCCCGGAGCGGATCGACGAGGTGGCCATCGCCGCCACCACCCAGCAGGGTGACCAGGGGCTCACCCTCGGCCGCACCGTCGGCATGCTCGCCGGCCTCCCCCAGTCCGTGCCGGGCTACGCCATCGACCGCATGTGCGCCGGCGCCATGACGGCCGCCACCACCACCGCCGCGGGGATCGCCATGGGCGCCGCCGACGTCGTGATCGCGGGCGGCGTGGAGCACATGGGCCGCCACCCGATGGGCTTCGACGCCGACGTCAACCCCCGGTTCGTGGCCGAGAAGCTCGTGGACCCGCAGTCGCTGAACATGGGCGTCACTGCGGAGAACCTGCACGACAAGTTCCCGCAGCTCACCAAGGAGCGCGCCGACCGGTTCGCCGTCGAGTCGCAGGCCAAGTACGCCAAGGCGCTGGCCAACGGGAACATCGACCCGGACCTGGTGCCGGTCGCCGTCCGCTCGGCGGAGCTGGGCTGGGGCCTGGCCACCACGGACGAGCTGCCCCGCCCGGAGACCACCTTCGAGTCCATCCAGGGCCTCAAGACGCCGTTCCGCCCCGGCGGCCGGGTCACTCCGGCGACGTCGTCCCCGCTGACCGACGGCGCCACCGCCGCGATCCTCGCCTCGGGCGACGTCGCGGCCGAGCTGGGCCTGCCCGCGAAGATGCGGCTCGTCTCCTACGGGTACGCCGGCGTGCCGCCGGAGATCATGGGCTACGGCCCGGTGCCCTCCACGGAGAAGGCGCTCAAGGCCGCGGGCCTGACCATCGACGACATCGGCCTGTTCGAGCTGAACGAGGCCTTCGCCGTGCAGGTGCTCTCGTTCCTGGACCACTACGGCATCGCCGACGACGACCCGCGCGTGAACCCGTACGGCGGCGCGATCGCCATGGGTCATCCGCTGGCGAGCTCGGGCGTGCGCCTCATGACGCAGCTCGCGCGCCACTTCGAGCAGCACCCCGAGGTCCGGTACGGGCTCACCGCCATGTGCGTGGGCCTGGGCCAGGGCGGCAGCGTCATCTGGGAGAACCCGCACCACGCCGACTACTCCGGCCACACGGACGAGGAGAACTGACCCGTGACCGAGAACTCTTCGACGACGACGTTCACCGAGCGCGTCACCCACGCGCTGGTCCGCGACGTCCAGCTCCCCGGCGGCGCCGGCGTGCTCGCGCTGGTCACGCTCGACAACGGCCTGGACCACACCAAGCCGAACACGCTCGGGCCGGGCGGCATGGCCGAGCTGCGGGCCGCCCTGGAGACCGTGCGCGGCCGCGCCGAGGCCGGCGAGATCGCCGCCGTCGGCGTGACGGGCAAGCCGTACTTCCTCGCGGCGGGCGCCGACCTCAAGGGCGTGACCACGCTGAGCGGCCACGACGAGGCCGTCGAGCTGGGCCGCATGGGCCACGCCGCTTACACGATCCTGGGCGACCTGCGCGCCACCACCGGGGTGCCGACCTTCGCGTTCGTGAACGGCCTGGCGCTCGGCGGCGGCCTCGAGGTCGCACTGAACTGCGACTACCGCACCGTGGCGTCCGACGCCGCCGCGCTCGGCCTGCCCGAGACCGGCATCGGCCTGGTGCCCGGCTGGGGCGGCGCCTACCTCGTGCCGCGCCTGGTCGGCGTGGAGAAGGCGATCGAGGTCATCCTGACCCGCCCGGCGGCGAACAAGCCGTACAAGCCGGCCGAGGCCCTGCAGATCGGCCTGGTGGACGCGCTGTTCGAGGCCGCCGACTTCCTGGAGCAGTCCATCATCTGGGCCGCGAAGGTCGTCACCGGCGAGATCGAGGTGCCCCGCCGCGAGCTGGACCCGCAGCCCGTGTGGGACGCCGTGATCGGCGCCGCCAAGGCGCAGCTCGACGCCGTTGTCGGCACCTCGCGCCCCGCCCCGGGCCGCGCGCTGGAGCTGATCGCGGGTGCCCGCGACGCCGCGAAGACGGACGCGTTCGCGGCCGAGGACGAGGCGCTGGCGGACCTCATCATGTCCGACGAGATGCGCGCCAGCATCTACGCGTTCAACCTCGTGGGCGCCGGCAAGAAGCCCGCGGGCGCGCCGGACCCGAAGCTCGCGCGGCCCATCACCCGCGTCGGCGTCGTGGGCGCGGGACTGATGGCCGCGCAGATGGCGTTCCTGTTCGCGCAGCGGCTCGGCGTGCCCGTCGTCATGCGCGACCTGGACCAGGAGCGCGTGGACAAGGGCCTGGCCTTCGTCCGCGAGACGGCCGAGAAGCTGGCCGGCCGCGGGCGCCTGACGCCGGAGGCCGCCACCCGCATCGTCGCCTCGGTGAGCGGCACCACGGACATCGGCGAGTTCGCCGCGTGCGACTTCGTGATCGAGGCCGTCACCGAGGTCATGGGGCTCAAGAAGAAGGTGTTCGCCGAGCTGGAGGGCATCATCTCGCCCGAGGCGATCCTGGCCACCAACACCTCGGCGCTGTCCGTCACCGAGATGGCCGCCGACCTGGCCCACCCCGAGCGCGTGGTCGGCATCCACTTCTTCAACCCGGTGGCCCAGATGCCGCTGGTCGAGGTGATCAACGCCGAGCACACCTCCGACGAGGCGCTGGCCACGGCGTTCGCCGTCACCAAGAAGCTGCGCAAGACCGCGGTCCTGGCGGGCGACCGCCCGGGCTTCGTGGTCAACCGGCTGCTGCTGCTGGTGATGGGCAAGGTCATGGACGCCATCGAGAACGGCACGCCGGTCGACGTCGCGGACCGCGCGCTCGCGCCGCTCGGCTTCCCGATGCCGACGTTCGAGCTGCTGGACCTGGTGGGCCCGGCCGTCGGCCTGCACGTGCTCACCTCGCTGCGCGAGGACCTGGGCGACCGCATCCCGGCCTCCCCCGGCCTGCAGAAGCTCGTGGCCGACGGCACCCGCGTGGTGCTCGACGCACCCGCCAAGGGCCTGCCCAAGCCCGTCGACCCGGCCATCCAGGCCGTGTTCGGCGAGGCGCTCGTCGCGGGCGAGACGGGCCGCCACGGCCAGGTCGTGCTCGACGGCGACGGCGTGCTGGACGCGGTGCTCACCACGCTGACCACCGAGATCGGTCTCATGCTGGAGGAGGGCGTCGTGCCCTCGCCGCAGCAGATCGACCTCGCGATGATCCTGGGCGCCGGCTGGGGCTTCCACACGGGCGGCATCACGCCGTACCTGGACCGCACCGGCTACAGCGAGAAGGTGCTGGGCAGGCGGTTCCTGCCCGACGGCGTGGCGAACGTGCCCGCCGTCTAGGCAGCAGACAGGCAGCGCCTGACCTGGCCCGACCCGGGCCGGACGCACTACCGGGACCCTCCGTCGGCGACACGCATCATGCGTGCCGACTGTCGGAGGGTCCCGCTACGCTCGCGCACATGACGGATGCCAGCTCGGGCACGCGAGCGCACTACGTCGTCGTCGGCGACGGCCCCCTCGCCTTCCGCCTCACCCGGGCCCTCGCCAGCCGCTTCCGCGGCACTGTCACGGTGGTGGTGCCCGACCGCGCCTCGCGGTACGCGCAGGACATGGTCGCGCTGGACGACGTCGACCTCGTCGAGGCGGACCGGGTCGACGAGGAGGCCCTGCAGGCGGCGGGCGTCGAGCGCGCCGCGGCGGCCGCGCTCGTGGACCAGGACGACGGCGGCAACGTCGCCCTCGCGCTCCTGCTGCGCGAGCGGTGGCCCGGGTTGCGCGTCGTGGTCCGCATCTTCGACGAGTCGCTCGGCCGGCACCTCGAGCACGACCGCTGCACGGTCCTGTCGTCCTCGGCGTTCTCCGCCCCCGAGATCGTGGGCGCGGCGCTGCGCCGCCAGGTCCGCCTCCCGGTGCGGCACCGTCGCCTGGTCACGGTGTCGGACGAGGAGGAGGCCCTGCCCACCCGCATGGTCCTGTTCGCGTCGGACGACGGCGACGACGTGGTGGCCCTGCCGACCGAGGGCGAGCTGGGTGGCCTGACGCCCAAGGTGCTTCTCGCGGACGCCGGCCCGGACGACGTGCTGCCGGAGGTCAAGGCGGAGCTGGAGCCCGACGAGGACGAGGTGGACCCGCACCGGCGCCGCCGGTTCGGCGACTACCTGCGCACCCTGGCGATCACGTCGGGCTGGAACCTGCTGCTGGCCGCCGCCGTGCTGCTGGTGGTGGTGCTCGTCGGTGCGGTGACCATCAAGCTGGCCACCGGCGCCTCGTTCCTCGGGGCGCTGTACGAGGCGGTGCTGCCGTCCCTGGCGGGCAGCGACCCCGACCACGACGCGCACCCGGTCGTCAAGGTCACCCAGGTGGCGCTGACGGTCGTGAGCGTCGCCGTGATCCCGTGGGTCACCGGTGTGGTGGTCGACGGCGTGGTGCGCACCCAGCGGCTGCTCGACACCGGCTCTCCGCTGCACGCGATGTCGGACCACGTGGTGGTCGTGGGCATGGGCGACCTCGGCACCCGGATCGTGCGGTCCCTGGACCGGCGCGGCGTCCCGGTCGTCGCCGTCGACGTCGACGAGTCGGCGCGGGGCATCGCGGTGGCGCGCGCCCGCGACGTGCCCGTGGTGATCGGCGACGCCCGGCGGGCCACGACCCTGCGCAGCGCGTACGTCGGGGCCGCCCAGGCCATCGTCGTGGTCACGAGCGGCGGCGCCACGACCATCGGGGTCGGCTTCGCGGCCCGCTCGGTCCCCCGGGCCAAGGACGCGCCGCCGAGCCTGCGCACGGTGCTGCGCGTGTTCGACCGCGACCTCGCGCGGCGCATCCGGCGCGAGATCCCTGACTCGGTGGGTCTCAGCTCGTCGTTCCTCGCCGCGCCGTCCTTCGCCGCCGCGATGATCGGCCAGGAGGTCAAGGCCACCATCCCGTACCGGGACCGCGTGCTGGTGCTCGCCGAGATCCGGGTCGAGCGCGGCAGCGCGCTCGACGGCGCGCACAGCAGCGACGTCAGCTTCGACGAGCCCGGCGCGGCGCGCAGCCGCCTGCTGGCGTTCGACACGGTGACCCACTCGAGCGGCGGGGGCGGGCGCATGTTCGAGCCGTCGCAGGGCCGCCCGCTGAACCCGGGTGACCGCGTCTTCGCCATCGCGACCACGACGGGGCTGCTGCACCTGCGCGAGCTGGCGGCGGCGGCACCGGTGAGCCCGGCGGCCCTGGCGCGGGCGCCGATCGGCCTGAACGACTGACCCGGGATCGGCCCGTTCGCCGGTCCATTACGACCCTAGGTTCTAGGTCATGAAGAACGGTCTCAGCGTCCCCCAGGGCGCGGCGCTCACCCTCGGCGCCATGCTCGGTACCGGCGTCATCTCGCTCCCGGCGCTGGCCGCCGGCGTCGCGGGCCCCGCCTCGCTCGTCGCCTGGGGAGCTCTCGTGCTCCTCTCCGTCCCGCTCGCCACGACGTTCGCCGCCCTGGGCGCCCGGCACCCCGACGGCGGCGGCGTGGCCACGTACGCCCGGCTCGCGTTCGGCGAGCGGGCCTCGACGATGGTCGGCTGGGCGTTCTACGCGACCATCGGCGTGGGCGCGCCCGCCGCGGCGGGCTTCGCGGGCGCCTACGTGGCCGACGCGACCGGCGGCGGCGTCGGCACCGCCCTGACCACCACCGTGGTCATCATCGCGGTCTGCGCCGTCATGAACTGGTTCGACCTGCGGGTCTCCGGCACCGCGCAGCTCGTCATCGCGGGCACGGTCGCGCTGCTGCTCGCCGTCGCCGTCGTGGTGGCGCTGCCGCACGCACAGCCCGGCAACCTGACGCCGTTCGCCCCGCACGGCTGGGGCGCGGTGGGCTCGGCGGCGGCGCTGCTGGTCTGGGCGTTCGCCGGGTGGGAGATCCTGGGCTCGCTGTCGGCCGAGTACCGGGACCCGGCCCGCGACATCCCGCGGGCCACGGCGATCGCGGTGGCCGCCGTCGGCGTGCTGTACCTCGGCGTCGCCTTCGCGACGGTCGCCGTGCTGGGCCCGACGCCGGGGCCTGCGCCGCTCTCGGACCTGCTGGTGCTCGGGTTCGGCGAGCACGCCCGGCCCGTGACCACGGTGGTGGCCGTGCTGCTGACCGTCGGGGCCATCAACGTGTACTTCGCCGGTGGCAGCCGGATGGGCGCCGCGCTGGCCCGCGACGGCGCGCTCCCGGCCTGGCTGGGCGCCGCGCCGGGCCGCACGCCGCGCCGCTCCCTGGCGCTGATCACGGTGGTGGCGCTCGGCACGACGGCGACCCTCGCCCTGCTGCACCTGTCCACGGACGCGATCCTGCTCATGGCGACGGCCACGTTCTCGCTGCTCTACGTGGTGGGCACCGCCGCGGCGCTGCGGCTGCTGCCCCGCTGGCGCGCGTCCTGGTGGTGCGCGGCGGTGTCGCTCGCGGCGGCGCTCGGCCTGCTCGTGATGACGGGCGCGCACATGACCGGGCCGGTGCTCGCCGCGCTGGGCGGGCTCGCCTGGACCACGTGGCGGCGGCGCCGGGCGCGGACCGCGACGCCCGTCACGTCTCCAGCAGCCGCCCCAGCGTCTGGATCCCTGGCCGGATCGAGCTCGTGACCGCGGCGCCGACGCCGAGCACCACCCCGTCGCGGTGGGGCCCGGTCGCGAAGGCGGCCAGCGACTCCAGGCCGACCGACCGGCGTCGGGCCCGGGCGACGAGGGTCTGCGAGCCCACGGGGACGCCGCCCGCGAGGTAGGCCGCCACGTGCAGGCCGGCGGCCGACGGGACCACCTCGAGCGGCAGCCCGGCCAGGGCGTCGAGCAGGATCTCGTGCCGCTCGGCGTAGACGGCGGACGCCTTGCGGACGTGCCGGGCCAGCAGGCCGTCGTCGATCAGGCGCGCCAGCGCCCCCTGCACGTGCACGGCCCCGTGCCCGTCGGTGAGCTGCCGGGCGGCGAGCAGCGCGTCGCGCAGCGACGGGGGCGCCACCAGGTACCCCACGCGCAAGCCGGGCAGCAGCGACTTGGAGAAGGTGCCCACGTAGACCACGCGGCCGTCGCGGTCCAGGGCCTGCAGCGGCTCCAGCGGGCGGTTCACGCGGCGGAACTCGCTGTCGTAGTCGTCCTCGACCACGGCAGCGCCGTACCGGGCCGCGTGCGCCAGGAGGGCACGGCGCCGGGCGAGCGACAGCGGCATCCCGAGCGGGAACTGGTGCGACGGCGTGGTGTAGACCAGCCGGGCACGCGCCGGGATCTGGTCCACGACCAGGCCGTCGGCGTCGACCGGCACGGGCACCACCTCGGCCCCGTGCAGCGCGAAGAGCTCGCGTGCCTCGGGGTAGCCAGGGTCCTCGACGGCGACGACGTCGCCCGGTTCGAGCAGCACGCGGGCGACGAGATCGAGGGCCTGCTGCGCGCCGGTGGTGGCCACGACGTCGTCGGCCCCCACGCGGACGCCGCGGTGGCCCGCCGCGTACCGGGCCACCGCGGCGCGGAACCGGGGCAGGCCCGCCGGGCCGCCGTACGAGCCCGCGACGGGGCCGCCCGCACGTGACTCGGTCGCCAGCAGCCGCCGCCAGGTGTCGAACGGGAAGAGGCCCGCGTCGGGGATGCCCACCCGGAAGTCGTGGGCGGGGGCCGGCCGGTCGCCGCTCGCGGGCCGCACCTGCCAGCGCCAGCCGGCCCGGGGCCGCAGGACGCCGGGGTTGCGGGGGCGTGCGGGCGCCGCGTCGCTCGCCGCCGCGGTGACGAAGGTCCCGGCGCCGGTGCGGGTCTCCAGGAATCCCTCCGCGACGAGGCGCTCGTACGCCGTGGCGACGCTGGCGCGCGAGACGCCGAGGTCGCGCGCGAGGTCACGGGTCGAGGGCAGCCGCTCCCCCGCCGGCACGCGGCCCGTGGTCAGTGCCGAGTGCAGGGCGCGGTAGATCGCGTCCGTGCGTCCGGTGCGGCTGCTGAGCTCCACGGCGAGATCCATCCGCCGATCATGACGCATCGGGCGCGCCCGCTCGTCACAGTTCGGACTCAGCGGATAAATCACCCGGTCAACCGGCGGTTTTCGGGCTTTTCGCCCCCGTCGCGGATCTAGCATCCCGGCACATGAGCACCGATACCGCACCGGACGCGGCCCCGACGGGGGAGCCGGCCGGCGCGACATCCAAGGGCCATGACGCGGCCGAACAGGTCGTCTCCGAGCCGAGGTCCGAGGCGGCGGCACGGGCGGCGGCGTGGGCGGCGACGGCTCGGGCGGCAGCCACGGGGGCAGGGGCTCCGAGGAGGGCGCAGGCCGCGTCCCCGACCGGGGCCGAGGCGACGACCGAGGCGTCGTCCGACACGACGTCTGAGGCGTCGTCGACGGCCGAGGCGACGCCCGACGCGAGGTCCGACCTCGCGCCCGACACCACGCCCGGCCCGTCGCCTGAGGCGGCCCCCGCGGCGACGCCGGACCCGGGCGTGCCGGACGAGGCGCCCGGCGACCTGCCGCCGTCGACCCGCCCGCTGACCACCGCCCTGCTCAACCTGAGCGGCCTCGGGCTGGGCTACCTGCACCTGCGGGCGTGGCCCCGCCTGGTCGTCGCCCTGGCCGCGACCGCCGGCCTCGCCTGGGTCGCGCTGCCGATCGGGCGCGAACCCGTCGCCGCCTGGTGGGCCGTGGGGTACGCGGGCGCGCTCGCCCTGTTCGCCCTCGACGCCGCGCTGCTCGCCCGGCACCGCGCCCGCCGCACGGCCGGGTCCGCGAACCGGCGCCGCACGACCTGGTCGCCGCGCACCGCGGGCCGGCTCGCGTGGGCGACGCTCGCGATCGTGCCGCTGCTGGGCGCGGGGTACGCCGTGGCGCAGCACGAGGTGCTGGAGGCCCACCTGGCCTTTGACCTGGAGCGCGCCGAGGCGAGCCTGGAGTCGACGGGCACGGCGTTCGGCCCGTTCAGGAAGACGTACGACGCCGCGTACGCGACCTACCTGGCAGTAGCGGCGGACCACCCCGCGACGCGCGCCGCCGACCGGGTGCCGGGTCTCATCGACGACCTGTACGCGCAGGCCAAGACCGACGACCCGTGCACGGGGCTCGTCGTCGTCCGGCACTTCGCCGAGCCCGGCACGCCCGGACCGCTGCAGGGGGTCGCCGAGAGCGAGATCCCGGGCGCGCTGCACGACTGCGGCCTGCGCTCCGCCGAGGCCGGCAACTTCGACATGTCCCGGACCTACCTCACCGAGCTCCTGGCGGACCACCCGGCCAGCGGGCCGGCGTCGGCGGTGCCCGGGGACCTCGCGGAGTGGCGCGACGGCGTGCTCAAGGAGCTGAGCGGCGCGAAGCGCTGCACCGACACCGGCGCCGCCGCGGCGTCGGCGGGCTTCCTCGCGAAGTTCGACTCCGGCAAGGTCAGCTCCCTGGCCGACGAGGCTCGCGAACAGGTGCCCGCCGGGCTGCTGAAGTGCGGGCTGCAGGAGTTCGAGCGCGAGCGGTACGCGACGGCGGTGCAGGCCCTGAACGGCCTGGTGGAGTCGTACCCACGGGCGAAGGAGGCCGACTACGCGGAGCGCGTGCGGATCGCGGCGGGGATAGCGCTGGTGGATCCGAAGGCCGGCGTCCGGCTCCCCGCCCGGGACGAGCCCGAGGGTACGGTCACGCTGACCGTCTACAACTACAGCCCCGACCCGTTCGAGATGGTCTTCACCGGGCCGGCGACCGGCGTCGTGAAGATCGACGCGTGCGACGACTGCGAGTACCTCCCGGAGGGCGAGCAGCCCGTGTGCAGCGGCTACTCGCTGACCCTCCCCAGCACCACGATCACCATCCCGGCCGGCGACTACCTGACGGCCACCCGCCGTGACAAGACGGTGCTCGGGTGGGAGGACGACGGCGTCGACAAGGTGTCCTTCACCGCCGACAGCGGGTTCTGCACCTGGTCGTACCGGTACTGACGGCGGGACCCGCCACGCCCGGGCCGCCCAATTCGGTTCCCTCGGCGGCCCGGGCCCGGTTGAATACGCCCTGACATGACTACGTACTACACGTCCGACCTGCACTTCGGACACCTGAACATCATCCGGTTCTGCGACCGCCCGTTCGCGGGCGTCGGGGACATGGACGCCGCCCTCGTGCGGCTCTGGAACGAGACCGTCACCGAGGACGACACCGTGTGGGTGCTGGGCGACGTCGCCCTCGGCTCCCTGGCCGACTCCCTCGCCAACATCGGGCGGCTCGCCGGGCACAAGATCCTCGTGCCGGGCAACCACGACCGCTGCTGGGAGGGCGACCGCGCGCTGCGCAAGGGCGAGCCGGACGCGCGCGAGCGGCGTCGGGCCACGGAGCACGAGCGCTACCTGGCCGCGGGCTTCGCCGAGATCCACGACCGGCCCGAGCCGGTCGTCGTGGGCGACCGGACCGTCGAGCTGTCCCACTTCCCCTACGAGGGTGACTCGCACGGCGCGGACCGGTTCGTCGAGTACCGGCTCGCGGACCGAGGCGGCTGGGTGGTGCACGGCCACGTGCACGACACCTGGCGGCAGCGGGGGCGGCAGATCAACGTCGGCGTCGACGCCTGGGGCGGCCGGCCCGTCTCCGACGCGACGATCGCGGGGCTGATCGCCGCCGGTCCGCGCGACCTGGAGCCGCTGGGCTGGGCGTGAGGCCGGCCCGGTTCGGCGCGGTCCGGACATGACAAGAGCGCACGTTCGCGGTGATGAACGTGCGCTCAGGCGTCAGGGTGCGTGGCTTCGCAGGTTCGCGGGCCGCACGCACTGCGTCAGCGGAAGCGCCAGGGCGTCTGCCGCCGCGCGGGGGTCATGCCGATACGAGCGACTCCGAGTCGCGGTGCTCACGGTCGAACTTGTAGGACTCGATCTCAGCGGCGCTGAACATCAGGTCCGACCCGACCATGTGATAGTCGATCTCACCGGCCTCGAGCAGGTCGATGACGTGCAGCTTGGACACGCCCAGCATGCGGGCGGCCTCGAGCGTCGTGAGGTCCTTGTGCTGATTGCTGGCTTCGGCTTCCAATGTGATCTCGTTCACACGGCCAGTCTTGCGCGTTCCGGTGCCCAGAGTCCAGTCGAATCGGTGCGAGTTTCGATATCCACCGATGATTCTTTTCTCCGCAAGACCGATGCGCCGGGCAATTACTCACGCCTGTCGCGGGGATATTCCTGGCATTGATCGCGCGCCCTTCGCTACGCCGCTGGTCACGGCGCCTGGAGCCCCCGATATACCGCGGTCCGCAGCTCCGTGGCGTACGGCGCGAGCTCCGGCATGCCCAGTCGGGCGGCGACGGCGATCTCGGCCTCGGCGTCGTACGGCACGCGCACGAACTGCAGGCCGAACGGCGCCGGCCCCGGCTCGCCGACCACGCCCTCGAGGATCACGTACCCGGGGACGGGCTCGTCCAGGGGGTTGCCGACGCTCCCCACGTTGAACAGCGTGCGCCCCTGGTTCATCTCGAGGAACGCCTCGTGGATGTCGCCGTAGCCGACCATCGACGGCGGCGTGCCGTCGCCCGTCATCGGGGTGTTCCGGAACATGCCGTCGAACTCCTCGGCGGTGTGCCGGGCACGCACGCGCACGTGGGGGCTCGTGGCCGAGGCGTGGAACAGCCGGATGTGCCGCCCGCTCAGCAGCAGGTCGTGGCTCAGCGGGAGGCTGCGCAGCCACTCGTGCTGGTCGGCGCGCAGCTCGTCACGCCACCAGACCATCCCGGGGGACGCATCGTCGCCGAGCGTCGGCAGGAAGTCGTCCCAGTTACCGCGGATATTGACGTCGCACACCTTGCCGCACCTATCCACCACCTCACTCCCCCGGGGCCCTTTCCCGACGAAGTCGCCCAGGTTGATGATCTGATCGACCTCACGCGTCTCGATGTCATCGAGCACCGCGTCCAGTGCGGTGAGGTTGCCGTGGACGTCACTGATGAGGGCAATCCGCTCTAAAGGCACACTGGATCGTGCCACATGCCCATGACGCTCGGGCACACTCCGGCAGCGAACATGGATGTGCATGAACTTGCGATCTCTGCCAAGATCCCACCCAGTTACAGAATCTTCACGATCGATCCCGTCAACGACGCCCGAGGAGCCGAATGCCGGCTGCACCCGCCAGCGCAGAGCCTGCGCTGGAGGCAGACCTCACCTCGATACTTGCGACAAACCTCGTCGCATACCAGGCACTCGCGAGCGAGTACCGTGTCACGTCGAGACAACGCTTGAAGCACGCCGCTGAATGGCTGGCCGTTGTGTTCCAGCGAAATACCCGCAGCAGACGATTGCAGGCGCTCGACATTGGGTGCGCCGACGGATCGCACGCCTATCTTCTCGCAGCACACGGCTATGACGTCACCGGGGTCGATTTCTCCCCACGCATGATTCAGATAGCCAGGTGGCGCTTGCAACGGTTCCGGCTCCGAAAGGATCACCGCCCCCGTTTTCTCACCGGCGAGTTCCACGCCGGCACGTTCCACGATGCGGCAGGCCGTACCGAACTTCTCGGCGACCGCCAGTTCGACCTGGTGGTCGCCAACGCATTCGTCCACCTCTTCCCCCGGCCCTACGACCGCGCCGTGGTGAAGAAGGCTCTCGATCTTGTCGCGTTCCAGGGCACGGCGCTGTTCTCCACCACCATCGAGGACAGCCGCGAGGAGGGGTACTTCGTGAAGTACCGATCCGACGGGACGGGCGTAGACCGGTGGCGCGGGCACTATCCGAAGGACGAGTTCCTGGCCTTGATCCGAGACGCAGCAGGCGAGCCGTTCGACCTGCAGGACGCGACCTCAACAGACATGCGAGGAAGGTCCTGGCTCACCATCGCCGCACGGCGCGCAAGGGTCGGATAGGGACCGTCGCGGAGAAGTCGTATCCGCTCAGGTCGGAGATCGCGTCGACGATCTGCGACACCACGGACCGGTCCCGCGGCCCGTCCCGGTAATAGCGGACGCCGAACCGGATACGCCGGAGAAGTCGACCTGTCACGTGGAACTCGACGAATCCGTTCGCCTCCGGCGTCCCGGGCTCAGCGATCGTCGCTCCGAACGTGGAGATCGCACGATAGGTATGCACCCGCACCCTCTCCTCGGCGCACTCGGCGTTGACCTCGCGCGCGATCGCCTGAAGGTCACGGTGCGCCTTCTCGATCCGGAGCAACATCCTGGGCTCGTCGTAGAAGCGTCCGACCACCCCTGCCATGCCCACGCGCCAGCGCAGCCAGCGCGGGTCGACCATCACGAAATGAATCTCCAGGCCGTTCAACGCCGCCGTACGAATCAAGTCACCCTCGCGCGAGACGTTGGTCATACCCACGCCGTGGACGATCAGCCGACGGCGCGCGCCGAGCAGCGTCTCCGAGAACTCCGCGCCTCGGACCCGCTCGCGACCCGCCGACACGACGCCTCGCAGCTCGCGCCGGGCCTCCTCCGCTTCCTCCTCGGCCCGCGCGGCGGCCGCCGCCACGCCGAGCGACTGCCTGATGCGCCGGACGAGGACCGCGGCCGCCACGAGCACGAGCGTCGCCGAGGTGCACACGACCACCGCACTCGCGACCCACGCCGGCACGACGTCAGGAGCAAACGTGAGCAGCAGGTTCATCGAGACACCGAGCACGACGACCAGAAGGCCCCCGCCAGCCCACCGACGCCCCGGGCCACGCCCACCGGTCGCCGTCCGGCCTGCCGGCCGATCCGCGACCAGGAACTCGGGAAGGTTCGCAGCCCCGCGGCGACCACGAGCACCGGTACCCGATGTCAGGAGATCAGCACTTGCCCATCGCTTCACCTGGACCACCTCAGGCTCAACCGAAGGCCCGCCAGCCCCGCTGGAGATTCAAGCCTTGTCAAATTTTTGCAAAGTCTAGCGGGTTCTGGACACTTTGGTACAGACTGCTCAATTTCCGTGTCGCGAAACTACGCCGCCACCAGTCCCCCGAGCTCCTGCGCCTCCGCCCGCGCCCGCCGGGCCTCGTCGAACCGCTCCTGGTCGTGGAGCGTGAGTGCCAGCGTGCGCAGCGCCTCGGCGAGCCGCGGCCGGTACCGCGCGGCGTTCTCGGCCAGGAGCTCGCGCAGCAGGGCCACGGCCTCGCGCACGAGCTCGACGGCCTCGTCGCCGAGCTTGAGCACCGTGAAGATCGCACCAAGGTTGCTCAGTGACTGGGCCAGCCGGGGCCGGTACCGTTGCGGGTCCGCGTCGACGAGGTCCCGCCAGACCAGGGCCGCCTCGTGCTCGGCGTCCAGCGCCTCCTGCGACCGGTGCAGCCGGGAGTGGGTCACGCCCAGGGCCGACAGCGCCTCGGCGAGCTCCGGGACGTGCCGGGCCGGGTCCTCGGCCGCGAGCCGGCGCAGCACCTCGACGGCCTCCTGCTGGAGCGAGGCGCCCTCCTCCCACCGGCCGACGTCGGACAGCCCCGTGCCGAACGCCCGCAGCGACCGGGTGAGGTCGGTGAGGTACCGGCCCGGGTTCTCCAGGGCGGTCCGACGGCGCAGCGCGACGGCCTGCCCGAGGTGGGCCAGGGCCTCCTCGGCCCGGTCCAGGTCGAGCAGCGCGTCGCCCATGGCCTGGAGCGCGTCGGCGAGACCGGGCAGGTGCCGGTCGGGGTCGGCAGCGGCCAGCCGGCGCTGCAGCTCCAGTGCCTCCTCGGCCGGGTCCAGCGCCTCCGCGCCGAACCCCAGCTCCCGCAGCACGCGCGCCACGCCCGTCAGGGACCGGGCCAGGTACGGGGCGCACTGGTCGGGACGCCGGCGGGCGAGCTCGCGCCAGAGGGCTTCGGCCTCCCGGGCCGGTTCGAGCGCAGCCGACGGCTGCCCCAGGTCGGTGAGGAGCGCCGCGCGGGTGTGCCGTGCCACCGTCAGGTCGAACCGGGCGGTGGCGGGATGGTCGGCGGCGGCCAGCCGTACCAGCGCCGTGGCCTCTTGCGCGTGGCGCAGCGCCTCGGCCGGGCGTCCCTGGACCGCGCACGTGGCGCCGAGGTCGGCGAGCAGGCCCGCCAGGCGCGGCCGGAACCGGTCGGGGTCGACCTCGGCCTCCGCGCGCAGCAGGGCGACCGCCTCCCGCTGGTAGGGCTCCGCGTCGGCGGCCCGGCCCGCCTCCTCGAGCGCGGTCCCGGCCTCGCCCAGCGCGTCGGCGTACCGCGCCGCGTCGTCGCGGCCGGTGGCGGCCAGGGCCCGCAGCGTCACCTCTGTGCGCAGCTCGCCGAGCGTGAGCGACGGGCGCGGGAGCACGCCCGCGACGGTGCGCAGCGTGTCGGCGTCGCCGGGCAGGATCGCGAGCGTGGCGCCGAGGCCGTCGAGCGCGGCGTCGAGGTCGCCGGTGCGGCCGTCGAGCCGGTCGGCGACCATCCCGGCCGTGCGCAGCGCGGCCCTGCGCAAGGACGGCGCGCCCGCACCGCGCAGCGCCGCCCCGAGCAGCTCCGGCACGTCCGTGAGCTCCCCCAGGAGGTGCGGGTCCACCAGGGCGCCCGGCAGGGCCCGGTGCGGGTCCAGGTCGAGCAGCCAGCGGCCGACGGCGTGCTCCGCGCCCGCCCGTACGCCCGGCAGGACGGCGGCGACGCTGCGCACCAGGCGCTCGGCCGCGCCGGGCGTCCGCACGCCGGTGAGCGTCGCAGCGGCGACCAGCCCGTCCAGTGCTGCCGGACCGAGGCCCGCGTCGCCGAGCAGCCCGGCCTCCTCCACGGAGCGGAACCAGGTCCAGCGCTCGTGCTCCAGGAGCTCGTCGAGCGTGTCGGACACGTCGACGGGCAGCACGCCCCGCGGTCCCTGCTCCTGGGCGCGCAGCACGGCGCTCAGCGCCGCGGTGTGCAGGTCGAGCATCCGGGCGCCGCCCGGGACGGAGGCGACCGAGACCTGCGGCACGGCCAGGCCCAGGGCCTGCGCGTACGGCTCGGCGAACGCGGCCACGACCCGCGCGTCGACCTGCCCGGGCAGGACGGCGTCCGGCAGGCCCGCGGGGGCGCGGCCGTCCTCGAGCAGCTCCCGGAGCACCGGGTCGAGCGTCCCGAGCCGGTCGAACCACGGGCCGGCGGACCGCTCGACCAGCAGGACGCGGAGCGCGCCGTTGCGCCCCCGTGCGGCGGCGGCCAGGAGGTCCGCGAGCGCCGGGCCGCGGGTGCCGGCGTCGTCGACGAGGAGGAGGGCGGGGGCTCCGTCGGGGACGAGGGCCAGGGTCTGGCTCTCCGCGCCGTCGGGCACGTTCAGGCAGGTCCAGCCGGCGCGGGCCATGTGGTGTGCGAATTCGCGGGCGAGGCGGGTCTTGCCGACGCCGCCCGGACCGGTGACCAGCCGGATCCCGACGGGGTCCGGGCTGGTGCACCACACGGCGAGCGACGCGAGCTCGGCGGTGCGCCCGACGAACGGGACGATGCGTCGTTCCGGCGCGAGCAGCCGCCCCGGCGACGTCGTGTGTGCGGCCCCCGCCCGGGGCCTTGACGACAACGTGGACACTCCGTCAGTGAACCCGAATCCCCCTTGATGCGGATATCACACTTAAATGGGCGGCGAAGGGTCAGGTCATGGTGTGCGGCTCAGCCGCTCCTGTTCCTCGGCGAGGATGGTCCGTGACAGCGTGGTCTCCGTCGGCGCGGCGACGTCCACGGCCGACGGCGAGGCGTCGGTGATCTCGGACTGGCGGGCGAACTCCTCGAACAGCGCCGACTTGGACCCGAGGATCTCCATCATCCGCTGGTCCACGGACTGCTCGACCAGGAGCCGGTGCACCTGGACGGTGCGGGTCTGGCCCATGCGGTGGGCACGGGCGACGGCCTGGGCCTCGATGGTGGGCTTGACCTGCGGCTCGCAGAAGATGACGACGCTCGCGGCCTGCACGTTGAGGCCCACTCCCCCGGCGGTGATCTGGCTGACCAGCACGGACGGCCCGCCGGGGGTGGACAGGGCGTCCACCATGGTCTGCCGCTCGGGCACCGGCACCGAGCCGGTCAGCGGCCCGACGGCGAGGTCGCCGAGCAGGTCCATCACCTGCTCCAGGACGGACAGGAAGTAGGAGAAGACGATGACGCGGCGGCCCGCGTCGACGGCCTCGGTGACCAGCTCGCGCAGGCGCACCAGCTTGGCGGAGTCGCCGGCGTCCGACACCGCGAACGCCGCGCGGCGCATGGCCATGAAGTTCCCGGCCAGCACGGCGTCGCGGTAGGCGGCGCCGTCGACGGGGCCGAACTGCTCCCACTCCTCGACCTGCACCATCTCGGGCAGCTCCGTGAGCACGTCCTCCTGGTTGCGGCGCAGGTAGGCGGGCGCGACGATCCGGCGGAACGCCTTGGCGCCCGACAGGCCGGCGTTCGGGTCGAGCTGGCCGGCCACCTCGGGCTGCAGGTAGGCCACCATGTTCTTGAACTCGGCGACCTTGTTCTCCATCGGGGTGCCGGACAGGAACAGGACGCGGTCGGACCGGTCGGCCCAGCGCCGCACCTCGCGGCCGCGCAGCGTCTCGGGGTTCTTCACGTAGTGCGCCTCGTCGACGACCATCAGCGCGGGCCGCAGGTCGTGGGGCAGGTCGAGCCGGCCGAGCACCTCGAAGGTCGTGACGGCGACGCCGCCGCCGGTCACCCAGCGCGCGGCGGCCTGCTCGCGGTCGGTGCCGTGCAGCACCACGGCGCTCAGGTCGGAGTGCTGCTCCACCTCGCGCTTCCAGTTGGTCACCACGCTCGCGGGGCACACCACCAGCACGTGCGTGCCTCCCGTGGCCACCAGGTGCGCGGCCACCGCGATGGACTGCATGGTCTTGCCGAGCCCCATCTCGTCGCCGAGGATCGTGCGCCGCTGCACCAGCGCGTACTTCGCGCCGAACTGCTGGTAGCCGCGCAGGTTGGCGCGCAGCAGGGACCGGTCCAGGGGCTGCGCCTCGACCCGCCGCACGACGTCGGCGGGCAGGCCGCCCTCGGCGGCCTCGTGGTCGTCGCCCAGGTCCACGACCTGGGAGAGCAGGCCGTAGTACTCGGCGGACCGCGCCTCGAAGTCGGCCCACACCTCGCCGCCCTCCGGCGGCTGCCCGACGGCGGCACGCACCGCCCGCGCGTCGTCCGCCAGCCGGGCGGCGCGCACCTGGGCGTCGAGCACGGAGACGGCGGCGAAGGCGGCGGCCTTCTTGTCGGCGGGCGCGACCAGGCGCCGCCAGACGCTCGTGGCGAGCTGGGCGGGCTCGAGGTTCCCGGGGACGACGTCGGCCACGCGGCGGGCCTCGTCGAGGTGCCGGTGCCGGGCGTCGGTCGCCAGGCCGAACGCGTACAGGGCCTGGACCAGCACGGTGGCGTACGGGTCGTCGGGGTCCACGTCGATGCGGAACCGGAGGTCGGCGTCGACCTCGTCGGCCAGCTCACGGGCGGCCGACGTGGCGAGCTTCGCGGTGCCGGCGCCGATGCCGGCCTCGACCAGCCGGTCGGTACCCGCCACCAGCACCTGGGCGACGTGCTGGTAGCCGGCCTTCTCCAGGACGGCGACGCGCAGCTTCTTGCGCCGCTCCTCCAGCGCCGTGACGGACACGGCGCGCAGGTCCGCGTGGACCCGCACCTCACGGGTTGCCGTGTAGGCGTCGCGGACGCGCTCGCGCAGGCCGAGGTCCGCGGTGGTGAGCAGCCGGGCGTCGTCGAGCAGCGCCTCGGCCTGCTCCAGGACGCGGCGGGCCGCGCGGGCCTTCCAGGGCCGGAGCGGGCCGGTGGGGGCGGCCGGGGTGTCGGCAGGGCTGGGGAGGGTCGTCTGCTCGGTCATGGCGCTGCGAGCGTACCCGGATGGTCTGACATGCCCCATTTACGCCGGGGCTATGTTGAGGGCATGACCAACGAGCAGAGCAAGTTCGGCGGGACACCGGTCACGACGGTCGAGGAGCTCCGGGAGATCGTCCCGCCGCCGCTGGAGACGGCGGCGAACAAGGTCCGTCCCGCCCTGCACGAGCTCGACCGGCAGTGGCTGGCGGCCTCGCCGCTGTGCCTGGTCGCGACGTCCGACGCCGAGGGCAACCTCGACGTCTCCCCCAAGGGGGACCCGGCCGGCTCCCTGGTACGGGTGCTGGACGACCGCACGATCGCCGTCCCCGAGCGGCCCGGCAACCGGCGCACCGACGGGTTCCTCAACGTGCTCGCCAACCCGCACGTGGGACTGATCTTCGTGATCCCCGGCCGCGGCGACACGCTGCGGGTCAACGGCCGCGCCCGGCTGGTGCGCGACGCGCCCTACCTCGCCGAGCTCCAGGTACGCCGCAACGTGCCGGTCCTCGCGCTGGAGGTGGACGTCGAGGAGGTGTTCCACCACTGCTCGAAGGCGTTCCTGCGCTCGAGGGCCTGGGACCCGGAGACCTGGGGCCAGGACGAGGTGCCGCGCCGCGCCGTCATCTCGCGCACGCTGGAGCGCAGGAACGACAGCCTGGAGGAGCTCGACGCGTACTACGGGCCGCGGTACGCCGAGACCATCTACGGCTGAGCGCGCGGGCCGGGGTGAACTTCGCCGCTCTGGTTGGCAGTCCCCGGACACGGAGGGACGATGCGAACATGTCCGTGCCTCCTCCGGAACCGCCCGCCCCCGGCCCTGCCCCGCGGCGGACCGGCCCCAAGGTGCTCACGTTCACCGCGCTCGGCGTCCTGCTGGTGGGCATGATCGTGGCCGTGGTGGGCTTCGCGGCAGCCGCCCGGGGCATCGTCGAGCTGGTACCCACCGACCTCGTCACCAGCGAGGGGACCGCCGGCAGCGACGCCCTGGCCCTGGGACCGTCCACCACTCCCGTGGCCTTCGACGTCCAGGAGCGGGGCGCCTACCTCGTCGTCGAGGTCTCGCGGGACTCGTCGACCAGCCTGCCCACCTCGTCGGTGAGCGCCCAGGGACCGAGCGGCCCGGTGCGCATGAGCCGGCCGGACCAGCCCGGCTCCCTGGAGGTCAACGGCTGGGCGGTGCACCCCGTCGGGATCATGGTCCCCGACGAGGACGGGACGCACGCGATCGTCGTCGACCCGCAGGTCGCGACCGACGACGTGAGCATCGCCGTGAGCGGCCCCTTCAACGCGGAGAGCGTGGCCGGGATCGGCGGCAGCGGACTCGTCCTCCTGCTCGGCCTCCTGATCGGCGGGCTGGGCTTCCTGCTCCTGATCGGCGGCATCATCTGGTGGGCGCTCGCCAAGAAGTAGTGCGTCACGCGCCCAGACCGAGCATCGCCCGGACCGGCGCCACCCCCGCGAGCGTGACGTCGGGCCGGTGCAGGTCCGGGCGTGCCGCCCACATCTCGCGGGTCATCCGGTAGCGGTTCTCCGTGGCCGCCGTGCCCTGCCGGTCCACGAGCGCGACGCCGTTCGGCGCGTAGCCGAGCGACCGCGTCACGCCGTTGGACTCCGGGTTGTCGTCGAAGGCCTCGGTCGTGGCGTCGGCGGCGTCGAAGCCCTCGAACAGCAGGTGCAGCGCCAGCAGCCGCATGCGCTTGCCGAGGCCCTTGCCGTGATGCTCCAGGCCCAGCCAGGAGCCGGTCCCGGCCGAGCGCGTCGCGGCGAACGCCTTGGCACCCACGCTCTGGACGCCGACGGGCTCGCCGTCGAGGAACACGCCGAGCTCCAGCGCCCAGGCCTCGGGCGCGATGCGGCCGCGCGACGCCCAGTGGTACTGCAGCAGCCCGCGGCGCACCTCGTCCGGCTCGCCGATGTTCCACGGGACGAGGAACGGGCTGCGCTCGGGCGGGTGGATCCCCGCGACGGCGAGGTCGGCCAGCCGGACGAGGTCGGTGTCGTCGGGCAGGCGCAGCTCGAGGTCATCGGAGGTGACCCGGAGCCCGAACGGCGGGAAGGCGCTCGCGAGATCCATCGCCCGACCGTTCCAGGTGCCGCCGGGCCGGGGCAACCTGAAATCGGCCGACGGCGTGTCGCGCTCCGGAGCAACCCACACCCGGACGAGGGGTGCTGGCTGGGCTGCATTTCATTCACCTGGGACACGGGTGATCCACGTGTGCTGAACAGTTCGGCTGAGCCGAAAATCTCGGTAGCAGCGTGAACGAAATGCGGCCCAGCCGGCACCTCCCACCCGACCGTGCTTGACCCCGAGAGGTACTCGCACATCGGCCGCAACAGGCGACCGTGCACGCGCTGCGTCGAGTCGGAAACCGGGCCTGTGGACAGCGCTCCCGAGCTCCCGGGAGCGGGCAGGCTGGGTCCATGGCGCGCACCAACTACGACCCGCTCGACCGCAACCCGATCTTCGACGGCACCCTGGACCCCGATCTCGACGACGACGTCGAGGCCGACGACGCCGGGGTCACCCCGCGACCCGCGCCCAACCTGTACCGGGACGGGCTGGCGCTCGTGTGCGCGGCGGCCATCCGGTTCGAGGCCGCGCGGCGCGGCCTGAGCCAGCAGCAGATCGCGGCCGAGGTCGGCCTGTCGCGCGCCGCCGTCTCAGCCCGGTTCCGGGGCCGGACCGCCTGGACGCTCGACCAGGTGGGCAGGCTCGCGATGCTGTTCGGCTGCGACCCTTCCGTGCTGGTCACGGAACCACGCCAGCCCGTTCGGGAGCTCGCCGGGAACTACCGGTGAGCGCCGGGCCGGCCGCGGCGGGACCGCGGCCGGCGGCCGGCGCACCCCGGGCTCACATCAGGGTCGCGTCCGCCGCCTCGAGCGCGACCGCGCCGAGATTGCCGCCCGACTGGACCGCCCAGGCGTGCTGGCGCATCGCGCCGTTGCCCTGGGACCAGAGCCCGCCGAGCAGCTCGGTCACGGTGTCGAGATCGCCGAGATCCACCAGAGCGTCGCGGACGTGTTCCACGAGCGCGCCGACGACGTCGTGCGCCGGGGCCGGCCGCCAGGTCCGCGGGTCCACGAGGGCGCCCGACAGGCCGGAGCGGCCCGCCCGCCACAGGGCGGTGCGCAGGATCTCCACCGGCACCTCCGGCGGCGGTTCGTCGCCCGCCCGCGCCGCCGTCTCGACGAGGCCCCGGGCGAGCGCGGCCAGGAGTGTCGCCGTGTCCGCCGAGAGGCACACGTCCGCGACCCGGATCTCCACGGTCGGGTACCTGGCCGAGAGCCGGGCGTCGAAGTAGACCATCCCCTGGTCGAGGATCGTGCCGGTCGCGACCAGGCCCTCGACGGCGGCGTGGTACGCCTCCGGCGTCCCGAAGGTCCGGGTCGGGCCCGCCGTCGGCCAGCGCGACCAGACCTGCGAGCGGAAGCTCGCATACCCGGAGTCGTCGCCCATCCAGTACGGCGAGTTCGCCGACAGCGCCAGCAGCGGCGCGAGCCACGGCCCGATCCGGTCGAGCACCACGACGCCCTCGGCGTCGTCGGCCACCGCCACGTGCACGTGGCAGCCGCTCGTGAGCTGCTCGCGCGCCGTCAGGCCGAACTCGGCGCGCGCCTGCAGGTAGCGGAGCTTGCCGACCGTGGTCCCCGCGAACGCCAGGGGCGACGTGCCCAGCGCGGCGATCCGGGCGTCGTGTCGCTCGGCCGCAGCCTGGGCGCCTGCCCGGCCCTCCCGGATCGCCGCGGCGACGTCCTCGAGCGTCGAGCGCGGCGGCGTGGCCGTCTCGATCTGCTCCTCCATGAACTCGTGCTCCAGCGGGCCGTCGTCCGGCTCGGCCGTGCCGAGCACGTCCTGGGCGCGCGCGATCGGCGCCCCGTCCTGCCCGACCAGCATGAGCTCTTCCTCGACGCCGACTGTGCGCCTGTTCGTCGTCACCGCGGCGTCACAGCAGGGCGAGCGCCGCGAGGGCGTCCCGGGTCGCGTCGGCCGCGGTCATCCGCTGCGCGCGCACGATGTGGTCCCGGCTGGCGTGGTCGAGGAACTGGACCGGCAGGCCCATGTGCACCTGCGGCGTGCCGATGCCCTGCTCCCCGGCGCGCTGCGCCAGCATGTCGCCCACGCCGCCGTCGACCACGCCGTCCTCGAGCGTGACCACCAGGTCGTGCTCGCCGCAGAGCTTGACCAGGTTCTCCGGCACGGGCAGGACCCACGTCGGGGAGGCCACCGTGACCTCGACGCCGTGCGCCGCGAGCGCGGTACCGGTCTCCATGGCGCAGGCCGCCATCGACCCCACGCCCACCACGAGCACGCGGCGGCTCACGGCGCCCTTCTGCCGGGTCGGGTCCGGCGCGAACCGGCCCACGACGTCGACACCGTCGAGCTCCTCGACGGCCGGGATGTCGTCGCCGAGGGCGCCCTTCGGGTAGCGGACCACGGTGGGCGCGTCGTCGACGTCGACGGCGGTGCGCAGGGCGGCGCGCAGCGTCGTCTCGTCGCGGGGCGCGGCCAGGCGCAGGCCGGGCACGATGCGCAGCATCGCCATGTCCCACATGCCGTTGTGGCTGGCGCCGTCGTCACCCGTGATGCCGGCGCGGTCCAGGACGAAGGTGACGCCCGCCTTGTGCAGGGCGACATCCATCAGGACCTGGTCGAACGCGCGGTTCAGGAACGTCGCGTAGACGGCGACGACGGGGTGCAGGCCGGCGAACGCCATGCCCGCCGCCGACGTCGCGGCGTGCTGCTCGGCGATGCCGACGTCGAAGGTGCGCTCCGGGAACTGCTCCTGGAACGGCGCGAGGCCCACGGGGTGCAGCATGGCGGCGGTGATCGCGACGACGTCGGACCGGCGGCGGCCGATCTTGACGATCTCGTCCGCGAAGACCTTGGTCCAGCCAAACCGGCTGGCGGCGACGGGCAGTCCGGTCTCGGGGTGGATGACGCCGACGGCGTGGAACCGGTCGGCGATGTCCTCCTCCGCGGGCTTGTACCCGCGGCCCTTCTCGGTGATGGCGTGCACGATCACGGGCCGGCCGTACGCCTTGGCGCGGCCGAGCGCGCGCTCGAGCGCCTCGGTGTCGTGGCCGTCGACGGGGCCGATGTACTTGATGCCCAGGTCCTCGAACAGGCCCTGCGGCGCGACGACGTCCTTGAGGCCCTTCTTCAGGCCGTGCAGCCAGCGCCAGGCGAAGCGTCCGGGCGGGCCGGAGCGGTGCAGGGCGCGGGTGCCCCAGCTCAGGAACGCCTCGTAACCGCTGGTGGTGCGCAGCGTGTCGAGGTGGTTGGCCAGGCCGCCGATGGTCGGCGAGTAGGAGCGGCCGTTGTCGTTGACCACGATCACGAGCTTGCGGTCGCGGCTCTCGGCGATGTTGTTCAGCGCCTCCCAGGCCATGCCGCCGGTGAGCGCGCCGTCGCCGATGACGGCGACCACGTGGTCGTCCTTGCCGCGCACCTGGTTGGCCTTGGCGATGCCGTCGGCCCAGGACAGGGCGGTGGAGGCGTGCGAGTTCTCCACGACGTCGTGCTCGGACTCGGCGCGGCTCGGGTAGCCGGAGATGCCGCCACGCTTGCGCAGGTCGGAGAAGTCCTGGCGGCCCGTGAGCAGCTTGTGCACGTAGGACTGGTGGCCCGTGTCGAACACGAGGGAGTCGCGCGGCGAGTCGAAGACCCGGTGCATGGCGATGGTCAGCTCGACGACGCCGAGGTTGGGCCCGAGGTGCCCACCGGTGCGCGAGACGCTCTCCACCAGGAAACGGCGGATCTCCTCGGCGAGCTCCGGCATCTGGCCGGGCGTGAGAGCCCGGACGTCCTGCGGCGAGCGGATGTCGCTCAGCAAGCCCATGCGCGTCCTTTCGTCGTGCCCGGTGAGGGGCGAATCGGGGCCCCACTCTAAGGGGAACCGACCACTCCACTGTGCCACGTCAGGGTCGCCTCCCATGCCTGTCTCCGATACCTCCACAACGATGTGGCAGGACTCATAGGCACAGGCAGGCAAACTCTTTACTCTTGGTGAACGTGCGATTCCTCCACGAGCAGTCCCAGGCCACCGACCTCACCTATGGCGACGTCTTCCTCGTGCCGTCGCGCTCGGACGTCACGTCACGGTTCGACGTCGATCTGTCCTCCGACGACGGCACCGGGACGACCATCCCTGTGGTCGTCGCGAACATGACCGCCGTCGCCGGCCGGCGCATGGCCGAGACCGTCGCGCGCCGCGGCGGGCTCGCGATCATCCCGCAGGACGTCCCGGCCGACGTCGTGGCCGGCGTCGTCGCGGACGTCAAGGCCAAGGACCCCGTCATCGAGACGCCGGTCGTCGTCGCCCCGCAGGACACCGTGCACAGCGTGCTGACGCTGCTCGGCAAGCGGGCGCACGGCGCCGCCGTCGTCGTGCAGGACGGCCGGCCCGTGGGTGTGGTCACGGAGTCGGACTGCGCCGACGTCGACCGGTTCACCCGCGTGGCCGAGGTGATGTCCGCCGAGCCCCTGCTCCTGGAGGCCGCCCTGCTGGACGGCCCGGGCGGGCTGGAGGCGGCGTTCGACGTGCTGCACTCCGCGCGGCTCGACCTCGCGCCCGTGGTCCGCGACGGCCTCCTGGCCGGGGTGCTGACCCGCAAGGGCGCGCTGCGCTCCTCGATCTACAGCCCCGCCCTGGACGCGGCGGGCAGCCTGCGGATCGGCGCCGCCGTGGGGATCAACGGCGACGTCGCCGCCAAGGCGAAGGACCTGCTGGCCGCGGGCGTCGACGTGCTCGTGGTCGACACCGCCCACGGCCACCAGTCCAAGATGCTCACCGCGCTGGAGGCCGTGCGCTCCGTGGACCCGGACGTGCCCGTCGTGGCCGGGAACGTCGTGACCGCCGACGGCGTGCGCGACCTCGTGGCCGCCGGCGCCGACATCCTCAAGGTCGGCGTGGGCCCGGGCGCCATGTGCACCACGCGCATGCAGACGGGCGTCGGGCGGCCGCAGTTCTCCGCCGTCCTGGAGTGCGCGGCCGCCGCGCGCGAGCTCGGCAAGCACGTCTGGGCCGACGGCGGGGTGCGCCACCCCCGCGACGTCGCCCTGGCGCTGGCCGCGGGCGCGTCGCAGGTGATGGTGGGCTCCTGGTTCGCCGGCACGTACGAGTCCCCCGGCGACCTGAAGGACGACGGCACGGGCCGCCTGTACAAGGACTCGTTCGGCATGGCCTCCGCGCGCGCCGTCGCGGCCCGCACCGCCGGGAGCGGCACGGCGTTCGCCCGGGCCCGCAAGGCCCTGTACGAGGAGGGCATCTCCACCGGCAAGATGTACCTCGACCCCGCCCGGCCGGGTGTCGAGGACCTGCTCGACGAGATCACGTCGGGCCTGCGGTCCTCGTGCACCTACGCGGGCGCCCGGTCCCTGGCGGAGTTCTCCGAGCGCGCCGTCGTGGGCATCCAGTCGGCCGCCGGGTACCAGGAGGGCATGCCGGTCGCGACGAGCTGGTGAGGCGGCAGCTCAGGCGGCCGGGCCCTCGGTCGGCCGAGCCCGCGGTTCGGCCCCCGGCTCAGCCGACCACGACCAGCCGGCGCGTCGGGCGGGTCAGCGCGACGTAGAGGTCGCGCTCCCCGCCCGGGCGCGCGGCAGTGATCCCGTCCGGGTCGGCCACCACGACGGCGTCGAACTCCAGGCCGCGCACCTGGGAGACGGGCACCACGCGGACGTCGGTCGCGGCCAGCGCGGCGGCGAGCTCACCGACGCGCGCGTCGGCCGCGACGACGGCGACCAGCTCGTCGGGCTCCGCGGCCGCGAGCGCCCCCGCCTCCTGGGCCACGGCGGCGACGAGATCGCCCGGCGCGGCGACCGCGACCTGGCGGGGCGCGTCGCCGTGCCGCACCGCGCGCGTCGGCGCCTGGTCGGGGGCGATCCGCGCGAGCAGGGGCGCCGCCTCGGCGAGGACCTCCGCGGTGGTGCGGTAGCAGACGGTAAGGGTGCGCACGTCGGCGCGCCGGGCCAGGTCGGCGCCCAGCGCGTCGGCCCAGGTGCGGGCGCCGGTCGCTGGGCCGGCCTGCGCCAGGTCGCCCACGACGGTCATCGAGCGCCCGGGGCAGCGGCGCAGCACGGAGCGCCACTGCATCGGTGTCAGCTCCTGCGCCTCGTCGACCACCACGTGCCCGTAGATCCGCGCGGGCGGGCCGTTCAGCAGGTGCTCGGCCTCGTCGAGCAGGGGCAGGTGGGCTGCGGTCCAGGCCGGGGTGTCGGCGTCGGGCACCGCCAGCTCCGGGTGGGTGTCCAGCAGGTCCAGCACCACGTCCTGGGCCACGAGGTAGGGCCACGCCTCCTCGACGGCGCGCTCCAGGGCGACGTCCTCTCCGAGCTCCGCGGCGAGCGCGCCCGGGTCCAGCTCGGCCACGGCGGCGGCGTGGCCGAACCTTCCGCCGTCGTCGGGGGCGAAGCCGAGCCGGGCCAGGTCGCCCGCCGCGGCCTTGTCGACGTCCACGCCGCCGGTGAGCACCTCGATGTCCTCGTCAAGCTTCGCGAGGAACACGCGGGCGCGGGCCTGGACCTCGTCGGCCACGACGTCCACCACGAGGTCCTTGAAGATGGCCCGGGCCTGGTTGTGCGGCAGCCCGGCGCCGCCGGCCGTCTCGCGCGCCTCGGCGAGCGCGTGCTCGTCGAGGGTGACGGGGTCGCCGTCGACCAGCACCGTCAGGGTGCCGGACGGCGCCTGGTACCCGCGCACGACCTCGGCCAGCGCGTCGGCCAGCCGCGGGTCGCCGGCGGCCCGGCGCAGCGCGTGGCCGGCCGCGGGTGCCTCGGGCAGTCCCAGAGCGTCGGCGACCAGGCGGTCGACGGTGCTCAGGGCGACATCGTTCTCGCCGAGGGACGGGAGCACCTCGGCGATGTAGTCGAGGAACCGCGTGCCGGGGCCGAGCACGAGCACGCCGTCGGCCCGCGCCTCGTCGAAGCCCGCCAGGACGTACGCGGCCCGGTGCAGCGCGACCACGGTCTTGCCGGTGCCGGGGCCGCCCTCCACCACGGTGAGGCCGCGGTGCGCCGAGCGGATGATCGCGTCCTGCTCGGCCTGGAGCGTCGCCACGACGTCGCGCATGCGGCCGGTGCGCCGCGCGCTGATGGCCTCCAGGAGCGGCCCGTCGCCGACGACGTCGTGCGGCCCGGGCTCGGTGCCGTCCAGGATCTCGTCGCTCACGCGGGAGACCCGGCGGCCGTCCAGGGCCAGGTGCCGGCGGCGGCGCAGGCCCATCGGGTGCACGGCCGTGGCGGCGTAGAACGGGCGGGCGGCCTCGGCGCGCCAGTCCACGAGGAGCTGGTCGTCGCCGTCGCTCAGCCCGGTGCGGCCGATGTGCAGCGTGCGGCCCTCGGCGTCGTCGATCCGGCCGAAGCAGAGGTGGTGCTCGGCAGCGTCCAGGGTGCGCTCCCGGCGGCGTAGCATCGCGACGCGGACCTCGCGTGTGTAGGCCTCGGCCGGGTCGGTCGACGAGGCGCGGACGGCGTCGCCGAGGTCGGCCCGGACGCGGCGGGCCTCGCCGTCGAGCCGGGCGTACAGGGCGTCGACGTGCTGCTGCTCGGCGGACTGCTCGGTCTGGCGTGGCTGCACCGGGTCTCCTTCTTGTTGGCCTGGGGTCAACGCAAAGGAATCACGGAACGTTCCCGGCCACCTAGCTCCCTCGTTGGCAAGCACCAACACGCCGACGGCCGCGCGTGGGTCACCGCACGGGCTTCGACGCGAGCGTGACCGCCGCGCCGAGCGCGATCGCGGCCGCTGCGACCACGGTGGTGCCCGTCCAGCCGATCCAGCTGACCGCCGCGGCGCCGAAGGCGGTGCCCAGGCTCCCGCCGACGAAGTAGACGATCATGTAAGCACTGTTGAAACGCGCGGGTGCTCGTGGGTCGATCGCCAGCACGGTGCTCTGGTTGGCGACCTGGGCGGCGAACAGCCCGCCGTCGAACAGTGCCAGGCAGACGAGCATCGGACCAGGCTCTCCCAGGACTAAGCCCATGACCGTTGCCGCGATGCCGGCCAGCGCCAGCCCCGCCAGGATCACCGGGCGGGCCCCGAGCCGGTCGGTCTGCGCCCCGGCGATCCGGGTCGCGAGGATCCCGGCGAGTCCGGCGAGGGCATACAGGCCGATCCGCTCGGCCGAGTAGTGGTACGGCGGCCCGGACAACGCGACCGCGATGGCCGCCCAGATCGCGCAGAAGGCGAAGAACCAGGTCGCCCCTCGTGCGGCGGCCAGCCGGAGGGTCGTGAACCGCCGGAACAGGCCCGGCATCGAGCGAAGGGTTGCCAGGTATCCGCTCCGTGCGCCTCCGCTAACCCCGGGCAGGAGGAGCAGTGCGCCGCCCGCGACCACCAGACAGGCGGCGCCGAAGGTGAGGAGCATCCCGCGCCAGCCGACCGTGTCGGCCAACCAGCCACCGAGGATGCGGCCGGCCAGGATCCCGGCCGAGATCCCGGCGGTCACCGTGCCGAGCACGGTCGCGCGGCGCCGGGCGCTGGACAGCCGCCCGGCGACCGAGCTCAGGCCGGCGCCGACCGAGGAGCACAGCCCGCTCAACAGGACGCACAGGCCCAGCAGCCAAGCGTTCGGGACGGCCGCGGTCGCGCCGATCGAGGCGGCCAGTGCGACGAATTGCGCGGCCAGCACGTACCGCGGCGGGTACCGGTCGACCAGCGGCACGAGCAGGCCGAGACCGATCAGATAGCCGGCCGGTCCGCAGGCCAGCGCCAGGCCGACCGCCGCTGTCGACGACCCGAGCGAGCCGGCCACATCGGCGATCGCAGGCTGCAGCGGGTAGATCGCCGCCGTCCCCAGCGCGGCCGCGATCGCCATGAAGAGCACGACCGGGGCACGAAGGTCGGTGGCGCTGGTGGAGTTGTCCGCGAGCTCGGTGGTCACGACAGCGACCCTAGGAACAATCCCGGCCGACTACTGGCGGGATCCGGACGCCACAGTCACCGCGGCCGCACCGGCGACCATTAGCCTTGGCTCTCCATCCGGTCACGAGCCCAGCGCGTGGCCCGGAACCAGCACACGGAGACAAGGAGCCCCCGTGGTCGCCGCCGACCTCGACGTCACCATCGACCTCGCCCGGTCCCTCCTGGCCGAGCAGCACCCCGACCTCGCCGACCGCCCGCTGCGGCTGGTCGCGAACGGCTGGGACAACGTCATGCTGCGGCTCGGCGACGACCTCGCCCTGCGCCTGCCGCGCCGCGAGATCGGCGCGCGGCTCATGCGCAACGAGCACCGGGTGCTGCCCCTGCTCGCACCCCGGCTGCCCGTCGCCGTGCCCGCCCCGGTCCGCACCGGGGAGCCCAGCGCGGCCCTCGGCTACCCGTGGCCGTGGGGCGTGGTGCGCTGGGCCGACGGCGTCGCGGCCGCGACCGTCCCGGCGGCGCGCCGCACGCCCTGGGCCGAGCACCTGGCGCGCGTGCTCGTGGCGCTGCACCGGCCCGCACCGGCCGACGCGCCCGAGAACACGTTCCGCGGGGTCCCGGTGGCCGAGCGGTCCGCGAGCCTGGAGGAACGGATCCCCCTGCTGCCGGAGCGGTACCACGCGCGCGCCCGGGAGCTCTGGGCCGAGGCCGTCGCCGCCCCGGTGTACGACGACGCGCCGGTCTGGCTGCACGGCGACCCGCACCCGGCCAACCTCGTGGCCGACGGCGACCGGTTGTCGGCCGTCATCGACTTCGGCGACGTGACCAGCGGCGATCCGGCGTCGGACCTCGGCATGGCGTGGCTCACCTTCGACGCGGCGGGTCGGGAGCGGTTCCGTGCGGTGATCGACGCCGAGGCGCGCGACGGGCGCGGCTGGGACGCCGGGATCTGGCGCCGCGCCCAGGGCTGGGCGGTGCTGTTCACGTCCATCTGCTTCGCCTACCCGGACACCCACCCGATCATGGTGCGTGTCGGGGAGCACGCCGTGGAGCAGCTCTTCGCCTGAGGGGCCGGGCGGGAGTGTCGGTGGCTGCCGCTAGGTTCCTGCCATGACCTACGACCTCCCCTTCTTCGCCCTGATCGACGGGACGCCCGAGGGCACCCCGTACCCGCAGAAGGTGCACGACCTCGGCCTGCTCCACGTCCCCTCCGGCCGCATCGAGGCGTCGGACCCGTACGTCACGCTCGGCGAGGGGCTGGTCGTCCGTGTCGAGCCGGGCACCTACCCCGCGTTCGTCACGGTCGCCGACGTGTCCGAGGAGCGCGACGGGAGCCACCTGCGGGAGGCGTACCTCTCGCTCGTGCTGTCCGACGACGCACCGGTCGCCGAGGTGCGGGGCGTCACCCCGGAGGGCGCCGAGCCGGCGGACGACGGCGAGCACTACGGGGTCGGCGTGGACGCCGGCACGGTCGGGTTCGCGGACGCCGACGCGATCGTGCGGTGCATGCCGCCGGAGGACGACTCGACCGACTGGTACGACCTGCTGTTCGACTCGGGCGAGCCCACGTCGTGGTTCGAGCTGATGGACAGCCCCGACCACTACCGTGAGGGCAGCGCGAACATCGCCATGCCGCTGGCCACCGCCGGCGAGAACGTGGTGCTCAGCCACTCGGGCTGGGGCGACGGGTTCTACCCCGTGGTCACGACGCACGCCGCCGACGGCACCCTGCTCGGGGTGCACATCGACCTCCTGGTCGCCGGGCCCGACGACGACGAGCAGGAGGACGACGAGGACGACGCCGCGGAGGCCGACGACTGACGGCGCAGCCCGGCGGCCGCACGGAACCGCCTCAGAGCTGCACGGCCGAGGTGTTCGCTCCGCACACGAGCACCGCGACCCGCTCACCGGGCTCGGGCACGTAGGCCCCGGACAGCAGCGCCGCGAGCGCCGTCGCGCCGCCGGGCTCGGCCACCACGCGGGCGGCGTCCCACAGGGAGCGCTGTGCGGAGGCGATGGCGTCGTCGGTGACCAGCACCGACCGCTCCACGAACCGCTGGGCCAGCGGGAACATGAGCCGCCCCACCTGCTTGGGCGCGAGCGAGTCGGCGGCGATCCCCTCGGTGGGCGCATCGACGGGCTCGCCCGCCGCGAGCGCCCGGTGCAGGGTGGGCGCGCCCTCGGGCTCGACGGCCACGACGCGCACGTCGCCCCGGAACCAGGCGGCGATGCCGCCGATCAGCCCGCCGCCGCCCACGGCGACCAGCAGGGTGTCGAGGTCGGGCAGGTCCTGGCCGATCTCCAGGCCGAGGGTGCCCTGACCGGTCAGCGTGGCAGGCTGGTCGTAGGCGTGCACGGTCATGGCGCCGGTACCGGCGACGAACTCCTCGCTGGCGGCCAGCGCGTCGGCGTACCGGTCGCCGCCCACGACAAGCTTGGCGCCGTACCCGCGGATGCGCTCGGCCTTGGCGGGGGTGGTCACGCTCGGCACGAAGATCGTGGCGGGTACGCCGAGCCGGGCCGCGGCGTATGCGACGGCGGCCCCGTGGTTGCCGCCCGAGGCGGCGACCACGCCGGCGTCGGGCACGTCGCGGGTCAGCAGGCTGGTGAACGCGCCGCGGGCCTTGAACGAGCCGGAGTGCTGGAGGCACTCGAGCTTGAGCGCCACGGGCTGCGCCGGCCGGCCGAAGTCGGCCAGGTCGACCTCCAGCACGGGCGTGTGCCGCACGTGCGGCCGGATCAGCGCCTCCGCCGCACGGATGGCGTCCCGGGTCACCTCTGTCGTCGATACGTCCGTCATCGATCCTCCATCAGCTCGTGCCGTCCTCTCGCGTGAGCCTGCGGCTCACGCGATCCCCAGCTCTCGGTCCCGGTCCCAGTGCTCGGTCCAGCCGAGCTGGTCGAACATCGCGTCCAGGATCCCGGCGGTGAACCCCCACACGAGGTGCGTGAGGTCGCCGTCGTGCACGTGGAACCCGGGGCCGCGCCACGTCTGGTTGCCGCGGCGCAGGACGGTGGTGAACCGGTTGGCCGGGTCCAGCAGGTCGGCGACAGGGGCACGGAAGACGTGCGCGGACTCGGCGACGTCGACCACGCGCACGGGCGTGGGCCGGGCCCACCAGCCGAGCACGGGCGTGACCACGTGGTTGCTGACGGGCATGGGCAGCTCGCCGAACGCACCGAGCACCTCGACGCCGGCGGCGTCCAGGCCGGTCTCCTCGACGGCCTCGCGCAGGGCGGCCGCGACGGCGTCCTCGCCGTCCTCGGCGCGACCGCCCGGGAAGGCGACCTGCCCGGCGTGGCTGCGCAGCGTGGCGGCGCGCGCGAGGAGCAGCACGTCGAGGTCGGCGGGCACGGCCAGGTCGTGGTCACCGCGCTCGGCGGCGAGCCCGTCGAGCACGCCGAACAGCACGAGCACGGACGCGGGGCGCGCGCCGCCGGTGAACTCGCCGCGCGCGTGGGGCCACGGCCCCTCGAAGCCTCGCTCGGCGAGGGCGATCAGCTGCTTGCGTGCGGATGCGGAGGAGCTCACCGCCCGACCTTAACCCCGCACGGCGACGCCGCCGGAAACCGGCCGGCGGACGTCAGCGGGCGGCGTTCACCAGAGGAACGACCGCACCGCCGTCGCCACCGCCGAGGGCCGCTCCCGGTGCACCGCGTGCCCGGCGCCCACCACGACGCGCGCCCGCACGCTCGGGTTGCGGATCATCAGCTCGACGCCGGTGCGGGGGTGGAACAGCGCGCCCCGGTCAGGGTCGGCGCCCAGCACGAGAGTGGGCACGGTCAGCCGCGTGACGACGGCGGAGTGCCGCCAGGGCGCGTTGTCACGCAGGGTGTGCGCCACGGCGGCGGCGTCAGCGGCCTTGGCGGCCGCGGCGACCGCCGCCGCGTCCCGACGGTCCCAGGCCGTGTGCGCGCCCTGCACCGTCCGGGCCGACGGCGGGTGGGTGGCGTCACGGATCTCGGCCTTGGCCACGGCCTCGAACCGCTCCTCCTCGACGTCGAGCGCGGGGTCGAGCAGCACCAGGCGGCGGGTGAACCGGCGGTCGGCGTCGACGGCCAGTGCGCCGAGCAGGCCGCCGAGGCTGTGCCCGACCACGAGGTCCCAGCCGCTGCCGAGGGCTCGCACGTCGGCCACGTGGTCGGCCAGCAGGTAGGAGTCGGCGCGCGGGCTGGTCCCGTGCCCGCGCAGGTCGGGGGCCACGACCTCGTAGCCGTCGTCGGCGAGCGTCTCGGCGAGGCGCCACCAGGTGGCCCCGGCGGACACGATGCCGTGCAGCAGCAGCACCCGGCCCGGGCCGGTGCCCCACCTGGTCGTGGCGAGCGCGACGGCCGCAGGTGGTTGGGGAGTGCCGCCCGGAACTTCGTGCCACATCGCCATGAACAGAGGGTAACGAGCACATGTATACCGGCTTGAAACAATTGCCCGTTTTACCGCAGGGCGGCGAGATCCGCGCCACGAGCCCCCAGCAGGGACCGCGCGGCCTCCAGTGCCCGCCGGTAGACCGCATCGTCGCGCAGCAGCAGGGACCGGTCGTTCGCGGCGTTCAGCAGGGCGTTGATCTCGAAGGTGACCTGCTCGGGATCGGTGCCGGGAGCGAGCTCGCCCTGCTCGAGCGCGAGCCGCGCCTGGTGCACCAGGTACGACTCCCAGGACCGCTGGGCCGCGACGACGGCGTCGTGCACGGCGCCGTCGCGCATGTCGAACTCGACCTCGACGGTGCGGAAGAAGCAGCCGCCCTGGAACACGCGGGACCGCGAGTACTCGGTCCAGGCCAGCACCAGCGCCCAGAGTCGCGGCAGCCCTCGCCCGGCCGACCGCGCGGGGACGATCACGTGCTCGGTGTAGATCTCGACGGCCCGTTCCACGGCGGCGAGCTGCAGCTTCTCCTTGGATCCGAACAGGCCGGCGATCCCGCTCTTGTTCACCGGGACGGCCTCGGCCAGCGTGCCGAACGACAGCGCGTCCAGGCCGCGTACGGACGCCTCCTGCACCGCGTGGTCCAGCACGGCACGGCGCGTGCGGTCACCGCGGAGGCGGCGCAGGTCGGTCGGCTCGGTCAGCTCGGTCACGAAACCAAGTGTACGACCGTTCGTTCATCAGATAGTGTGCGAACGATCGTACAGATTGATCACCACACCCCGGAGGTCCCCGTGCCCCAGCCCCCGCGCGCCGTGCGCACCTTGTTCAGCACCCTCGGCCGCGTCGCGCCGCCCGCCGCCCTGGCGCTCGGCGCTGCCACCTACTGGCACGTCGGCGCACGGACCCCGGTCCGGCCTGCCGACCAGGCCGTCCACGACGCGGCGCGGCGCACCCCCCTCGAGCACCGCTCCACGTTCCGGCGCGGCCGGGACGGGCGCCCCGGCGTCGACGGCACCGTCACGGTCGCCACCTACTCCTGGGGAGACCCGGCCGCGCCCGGCGTCCTGCTGGTCCACGGCTGGCAGTCCCGCGCGTCGGCGTTCGGGCGGGTCATCGAGGACCTGGTCGGCGCCGGGCTCCGGGTCGTCGCCTACGACGCGCCCGCCCACGGCGCCTCCGGCGGGCAGCGACGCACCGGGCTCGACGACCTGGCGATCATCCGCCGGCTGTCCGACGCCGAGGACGCCCCGTGGGCCGCGGTCGTGGGGCACTCGCTCGGGGTGCTCGGCGCGGGCATCGCGCTGCACGAGGGTGTCGCGGCCGAGCGGTTCACCGCGATCTCCGGCCTCACGTCGGTCCGCGTCACGACCGACGGCTTCGTCCGCGGGTCCGGGCTCCCCTGGGCGCTCCGCGACGCCTTCGCGACGGCCGTCCAGCGGTACGGGCTGCCCGACCACGCGGACGTCTACGAGCGGTTCGACCTGCTGGGGCGCACCGTCCCGGCGGCCGTGCCGACCCTCTGGCTGCACGACGACGGGGACCGCGTGAACCCCCACCACCTGTCGGTCCAGCTCCACGAGGCCCATGCGGACTCGAGCGAGCTGTTCACCACGACCGGTCTGGGGCACAACAAGATCCTGGGCGACCGCGCGGTGCGGTCCAGGATTCTGGACCACCTCGCCGCACCGGCGCGGTGAACTCGGCGTGAACTCCTGCCGACATCACGAGATGGATACCAGAAACCTTCCCTGACCTGGGAGAACACCGTACTCTGCCGTCCGATTTGTACTTTTTTCGGACGGGAGGAAGACGATGGAGCACACGAGCGACGGAGCACTGGCGGCCACCGCGGTCAGCGTCCTGGGGATCCTGTGGTTCGCCTGGACCGTGCGGCACTCCGGACCCTGGTCCCGGTTCCTCCCGATCGGGGGCGTGGTCCTCGGTGTGGCAGTCGGTGCGCTCGGCGCGCTGACCACGATCCGCACCTGGCCCGACGGCACGTCGGTGACCGGCGGCGTGGTGAGCATCTACGTCGCCGCGCTGCTGGTGCACGGCGCGGTGACCCGGCTCGCCACCGGCGCGATCGCGAGCAGGTACCGCAAGGCGAAGGCCGCGGCCAAGGACGCCGACAAGGCGAGCGTCACCACCGGCAAGTCCCGCCTGCACCTGATCCCGACCGTCGTCTCGGTCTCCACCGCGATCCAGGTGGCGGTGATCGCGAACACCCTGGACGTACCGCACCTGTACCTCGGCGCCGCCACCGGGCTGGTGGCCGCCGCCGTGGCCTGGCCGCTCGGCGGGCTGCTACGGCTGGTCACCAGCCCGCGCGGGCACCGCCCGACCGTGGCCCTCGCCCACCCGCTGACCGGCCTGCTCACGGGCGCCGTCCTGCTCGCGACGGCGGTCTGGCTGCTGCTCGGGACCGCGTGAATGCCCGGAACCGCGTGACCCACCGGGATCTTTGCTTGGTCACATAGACGAAGCCTGTCGCTGTTTGTCCAACTTTTGCTTGACACTCGCCATAAGTCCTCCTATGTTCGAAAAGTCACCCGGTGGAGTACGTCCTGCCCCGGGGGCGTGGCCGTCGTCGCCGACGACCACGTGACGCACCCATGGAGGGAACGACGATGAGGTCCACCTCTCTGACACCGCTGTCACTCTCGGCGTCGCCGCCGCCCGCGTCGCACGCCTGAGCCAGATCCCTCCTGCACTTCAGTCTCGTCGGGACGGGCACTTCCGCCTGCCCGATGGTGTCGAACGGAGACTCATGCCCGAGAACAGCACTGACGCCACTCCCCTGCCCGGCGGCGTGTCCCGTCGCTCGATCCTGACCGGAACCCTCGCCGGGCTCATGGCGCCGACGGCGGCGCTGGCGCTCGGATCCGACACGGCGGTGGCCGTGTCGTCGTCGGTCCGGCCGCTCGCGTCCACCCGGCACATCACCGTGTACGCGGAGGCCCTGCCCGGGGGCCAGTACGGCTACGGGCTCACCCCCGGCAAGGCCACCATCCCGGGCCCCGTGCTCGAGATGTGGGAGGGCGACACCCTTCAGGTCGAGCTGGTGAACAACACCGACAAGCGCCTGTCGATCCACCCGCACGGCGTGGACTACGCGACCGACTCGGACGGCAGCCCGTTCAACGACTCGTTCAACGAGCCCGGCGAGACCCGCACCTACGTCTGGAAGAGCCACAAGCCGAAGCAGCGCGCCGACGGCACCTGGATGGCCGGCTCCGCCGGCTACTGGCACTACCACGACCACGCGATGGGCGGCGAGCACGGCACCGCCGGGCTGCGCGCGGGCCTGTACGGCGCCCTCGTGGTGCGGCGCGAGGGCGACCCGTTGCCCGACCGCCAGCACACCGTCGTGTTCAACGACATGACCATCAACAACAGGGTCGCCCCCGACACCCCGATGCTGGAGGCGAACAAGGGCGAGAAGGTCGAGTTCATCGCGATCGGGCACGGGGACCAGCTCCACACGTTCCACGTGCACGCGCACCGCTGGGCGGACAACCGCACCGGCTGGCTGACCGGCCCCGACGACCCCTCCCGGGTGATCGACACCCGCGACCTCAACCCTGGCTCCTCGTTCGGCTTCCAGGTCATCGCGGGCGAGGGCGTGGGCGCGGGGGCCTGGATGTACCACTGCCACGTCCAGTTCCACTCGGACGGCGGCATGGCCGGGATCTTCCTGGTGCGCAACGCCGACGGCAGCATGCCGGCCGGCGCCCAGGACGCCATCGACCGGTTCCACGAGCACGGCGGCCACACGACGAGCGGCACCACGAGCGAGAAGACGAGCGGTTCCGCCACCACCGACACCGAGACGGGCGCGGCGAGCCATGCCGGGCACCACTGACCGCACGACTCCCCGTTCACGCGCAAAGGAGCAGTGATGCAACGAACACGAAGAGGCCTCATCGCCGCGGTGGCCGGCGCCGCCCTCGTCGCCACGATGGCGGCGACCCCCGCGGCGGCCCAGCGGAGCACCGCCGCGGCGTCCGCGCCCACGGCCCTGACCACGGCCAAGACCTCGCCGGCCACGAACACGAAGACCACGGACACCAAGGCCACGGCGGCGGGCGAGCCGACCGTGCTCGTCTTCCACGGCGCGGCCGCCGACCAGGCCGACCCGGTCACCCTGGCCAGCAGGACCATCCGTGAGCTCGGCGCCGAGAACGGCTTCGCCGTGCACACGGCGACCGACCCGGCGGTGTTCAGCGCCGAGACCCTCGCGGAGTACCGCGGCGTGGTCTTCCTGTCCGCCGAGGGCGTCGAGCTGAGCACCGCGCAGGAGGACGCGCTCAAGGCCTACGTGCAGGGCGGCGGCGGGTTCCTCGGCATCCGCGACGCCGCGCGGGCCCAGGCCCGCTCGCAGTGGTTCACCGGCCTGATCGGCACGCGTCCCGCCGGCAACCTGCCGGACCCGCTGCCGGTGCAGAGCGCCACCGCGAGCGCCGAGAACCCGCCGAACGAGGTGGCCTCGAAGCTGATCGACGGCGACTCGCGCACGAAGTGGCTGGCGTTCGAGCCGACGGCGTGGATCGAGCTGGAGCTCGCCGAGCCGCTCGCGGCCGCCCGGTACGCGCTGACCTCGGCCAACGACTCCGAGGGCCGCGACCCGGCCGACTGGACGCTGCAGGGTTCCACGGACGGCGAGACCTGGACCGACCTGGACACGCAGACGGACCAGGACTTCCCGGACCGCTTCGCCACGAACGACTACGACCTCGACAACGACGTGGCCTACCAGCACTACCGCCTGGACATCACGGCGAACGCGGGTGACGACCTCACCCAGCTCGCCGAGATCCAGCTCTTCGACACCTCGGGCGAGGAGGAGCCCGACCCCGAGGTCCCCGTGCAGGAGGCGACGGTGAACGTCGTCGACCGCGCGCACCCGGCCAACGACGGGCTGCCGCTGAACTGGACCCGTGAGGACCGGTGGCTGAACTGGTCGCCGAACCCGATCGGCGAGGTGCACACGATCGCGCAGGTGCAGGAGTGGGACTACGACCCGGGCGAGGCGGCCAACGGCCCGTTCCACCCGATCTCGTGGTGCCGTGACTACGACGGCGGCCGCTCGTTCTACACGGGCATGGGCGGCACGGCGGCGAGCTACGCCGAGGAGGGTTTCCGCGACCACCTGCTGGGCGGCCTGCTGTGGTCGACCGGCATGGTGCGCGGCGACTGCCAGGCGACCATCGCGGCGAACTACGAGGCCGAGCGCCTGACCGGGGCGAACGCCGCCGGCACGCTCGACCAGATCGGCGAGCCGCACGGCCTGACGGTCGCGCCCGACGGCGGCGTCTTCTACATCGGCAAGGGCGCGTGCCCCTCCGGGCCGGTCGTCTCCTGGGACGACCCGAACGTGGGCCTGGGCTGCGGCACGATCCACCGGTGGGACCCCGAGGCGGGCGAGACCAACCTGCTGACCACGCTGGACGTCATGGGTAACCGTGGCAGCGGCAGCGAGCTGGTCAAGAACGAGGAGGGGCTGCTCGGCATCACGCTGGACCCCGACTTCGAGGAGAACCAGTGGATCTACGTCTACTGGATGCCGCACGAGTCGATCGACGTCGAGCGGCGCGTGGGCCAGCGGACGGTCTCGCGCTTCACCTATGACGCCGCGGCCGACACCATCGACCAGTCCACGCGCAAGGACCTGCTGGAGTGGGACACGCAGATCCACAGCTGCTGCCACGCGGGTGGTGGCATGGACTTCGACAACGACGGCAACCTGTACATCGGGTCCGGCGACAGCAACTCGTCGGGCGGCTCGGACGGCTACTCCGGCAACAACTGGACGCAGGAGTACGCGGGCCTGTCGTTCCAGGACGCGCGCCGCACGGCCGGTAACACGAACGACCTGAACGGCAAGATCCTGCGGATCCACCCGGAGGACGACGGCACGTTCACGATCCCCGAGGGCAACCTGTTCCCCGAGGCGGACGACCCGGGCGACAAGACGCGCCCGGAGATCTACGTGATGGGCGTGCGCAACATCTCGCGCCTGGCCTACGACAAGAAGAACGACTGGCTGACGGCGGCCTGGGTGGGTCCGGACGCGGGCATGCCGAACCCGGAGCTCGGGCCGGCCAAGTACGAGACCGCGACCATCATCACCTCGGCGGGCAACCAGGGCTGGCCGTACTGCATGGGCAACGGGCAGCCGTACCGCGACCGCAGCAACGAGGACGCCACGGTGCTGACGGGCTGGTACGACTGCGACAACCCGAAGAACACCTCGCCGCGCAACACCGGCCTGGTGGACCTCCCGCCCGTGCGGGACAACATGATCTGGTACTCCCCCAGCGGTGGCGGCCCGGTCTTCCCCGAGGGTGAGAACGGCATCCCGTCGTACGTGGACGAGGAGGCCACGTACACGCTGCCGTACCTGCGTGGTGGCGGTCAGGCCGTGATGGACGGTCCCACCTACCACCGGTCCGACGTCGACACCGACAGCGGCGTCGCGTGGCCCGCGTACTGGGACAACAAGTGGTTCATCGGCGACCAGTCCAACGCCAGCAACCGGATCGCCGTCACGGTGAACCCGGACACGGTCGAGGAGGCCGGTCCCCCGGTCTTCGCCGAGGACCTGCGCAAGATCATCCAGGGCGGCGCGGGCAACGAGCAGGTGCAGAGCTGGATGGACGCCAAGTTCGGCCCGGACGGCGCCCTGTACCTGCTGGACTACGCGGGCGGGTTCTTCTCCCTGCACCCCAACCAGAAGCTCGTCCGGATCAGCTACAAGGGCGGGGCCCCGACCCCGGTCCCGGCGGCGTCCGGCGCGAGCGTGCAGAGCTCCCCGCTGACCGTCGCCTTCACGGGTGACCGCTCGGGCGGCGTCTCGTACGCCTGGGACTTCGGGGACGGCCACACCTCCACCGAGGCCAACCCGCGGCACACCTACGCCCGCGTGGGCAGCTACGACGCGACGCTGACGGTGACCTACGCCGACGGCGAGACGTCGACGGTCGAGGTTCCGGCCCGGACCACCTGCACGATCCCGGACGACCGGGCCACCGTGTTCCTGGGAGACAAGGACAGCGGCGTCACCAACGACGACCTGGGCGGCTGCACGATCAACGACCTGATCGAGGACGAGCGGGAGTGGGACACGAACGGCCGGTTCGTCAACCACGTCACGGCCGTCGCCGACCAGCTCCGGGCCGACAAGGTCATCACGGTCGCCGAGCGCAAGAAGCTGATCAGCGCGGCGCAGTCGTCCGGGATCGGCGCCGAGGGCAGCACCGGGTACCGGTGGCTGTTCGACGGCACGGCCGAGCAGCTCGCGGACTGGCGACAGGCCCCGGGCGGCAAGTTCGACCTGCTGGACGACGGGTCGATCCTGGCCACCGGCGGGCTCGGCATGCTCTGGCACCCGGGGACGGAGCTCGGCGACTTCTCGCTGAAGCTCCAGTTCAAGGACTCCGCGCCGGAGGGCAGGTTCGCCAACAGCGGTGTCTTCACCCGGTTCCCGGACCCGCGCGTCCCGCGGGACGAGCGGCCCGAGTGCGGGCAGGGCACCGCCGACGAGGCCTGGGTGGCGATCTACTGCGGCCACGAGATCCAGCTCTACGACGGTCCCACCGGCGAGGTCCAGAAGACGGGGTCGGTCTACAACTTCGACCCCAACACCCTGGAGAACGCCGGGGTCACCCCGAAGGGCGAGTGGAACGACTACGAGATCCAGGTGGTCGGTCAGCAGTACACGATCATCCGCAACGGCGAGGTCATCAACGAGTTCGAGAACTCGCCCGGCAAGGAGTCCTCGCGCGCCGGCGACCCGCCGACCGACCTGCGCCAGTTCCTGCGCGGCTACATCGGCCTGCAGAACCACAGCGACGCGGACGCCATGGAGTTCCGCAACATCCGGGTGCGTGACCTGTGACCAGGCCCGCGGAGACGAGAGGTACACCCATGAGACACAAACTGTCCCGCCTCCTGGCGGCGGCAGCGGTCAGCGCCCTGGTGGCGGTGCCGCTGGCGCCCGCCACCGCCGTCGAGTACGCCGGTGAGGTCACGCCGGCGTCCGCCACCCCGGTGGCCGACGGCCCCGCGAAGGAGGCCGCCACCCAGGCGGCCGACCAGGTGCTGACCTTCACCGCCAGCGCGAGCGTGTCGGCCTATGCCTCCGCGCCCGCGACGGCGGCGGCCGGGCCCACCACGATCGTGTTCGAGAACAGCACGGCGACCGGCAACAACATCGGGATGTCCCACACCCTGACGTTCGAGACCGGCTCGTCGGAGTACAACCAGGACGTCACCCTCGACATCCTGGCCAACCCCCTGGACACCAACGGCGGCCGCTACGAGGCCGAGGTGAACCTGACCCCGGGCACGTACCGGTACTTCTGCGCGATCCCGGGCCACGGCACGATGTCGGGCGAGCTCGTCGTCACCGAGGGCGGCGGTGGCGACGACACCACCGCCCCGACGGTCACGGCCGAGGTCCAGGGCGACCAGAACGACGAGGGCGCCTACGTCGGCGCGGCGACCGTGAACCTCGCGGCCGACGACGGCGACGGCTCCGGCGTGGAGAGCGTCGAGTACGACCTGGACGGCGCGGGGTACGCCCCGTACACCGCGCCCGTCGTCCTCGACGAGCCCGGCACCTACATGCTGGAGTACCGGGCCACCGACGTGGCGGGCAACACCTCCGAGCCGGAGATGCTGCACGTCACGGTGGTCGCGCCGGACGGCGAGGACACCACGCCGCCCGTCGTGACCGCCGAGGTCACCGGTGATCTCGACGGCGACGGCGCCTACGTGGGCTCCGCGTCCGTGAACCTCACGGCGCGGGACCCCGGGTCGGGCGTCGCGGGCATCGAGTACGACCTCGACGGTGCGGGCTACGCGGCGTACACCGCGCCCGTCGTCGTCGACGAGCCGGGCGAGCACACGGTGACCTACCGGGCCACCGACCGGGCCGGCAACGTCTCGGAGCCGGGCTCGGCGACGTTCACCGTGGTCGAGGCGCCGCCGGAGGACACCGCTCCGCCGACGGTGACGGCCGAGGTCACCGGCGAGCAGGACGCGGACGGCGCCTACGTGGGCTCGGCGACCGTGCAGGTCCTGGCCGAGGACACCGGCTCGGGCGTCGAGTCCGTCGAGTACAGCCTCGACGGCGCCGCCTACGCGCCCTACACGGACGCGATCGTGGTGGACGTGACCGGCGCGCACACGGTGTCCTACCGGGCCACCGACGCGGCGGGCAACACGTCGGAGCCCGGCACGGTGGACCTGGTCGTGGTCGGCGGGCAGGACCCGCCGGACACCACGCAGCCCATCGCGTCGGCGCAGGTCGACGGCGACCAGGACGACGAGGGCTTCTACCTCGGGTCCGCCACGGTCACCATCACCGCCCGGGACGACGAGTCGGGGGTGGCGTTCATCGAGTACGCGCTCGACTCGCCCGCCTTCCGGGAGTACACCGGCGCCGTGGAGGTCACGGAGCCCGGGTCGCACGCGTTCGCGTACCGGGCCACCGACAACGCCGGCAACGTGACCCGGACCGGCACCCTGCGGTTCGACGTCGCCCGCGGCGAGATCGACGCGTGCCCCGTCTCCGACGAGCGCCCCACGGTGATCATCGGGAACAAGGACAGCAAGGTGACCAACTACGACACCGGCAACGGGTGCACCGTCGCCGACCTGGTCGACGCCGACGGCGGGTGGGTCAGCCACAGCGCGTTCGTCAGCCACGTGACCCAGGTCGCCGACCAGCTCGACGACGCCGACGTCATCACCGCGCAGGAGGCCACGAAGCTGATCCGGGCCGCCCGCCAGTCCGACGTCGGGAGGTAGCACCACACCACCGCACGACCGCAGTGCCGACGCAGGCCGTCTGCCCCCGGGCAGGCGGCCTGCGTCGTCCTCCGGCCTGGTGCCCTGGGCGTCCCGTCGGCACACTGGTCGGATGACGTCCCCGGATCCCTGGGCCCTGCTCGGCGTCCCGTCCAGCGCCGCGGCCCACTCCCGCGGCCTGGAGAAGGCACCGGCCGCCCTGCGCGCGGCCGGTCTGCTCGACGCCCTGCGGGCCGCGGGCGTCGACGTCCGGGACGACGGCGACCTGCCGGTCGTGACCTGGCGCGCGCACCGCGGGCCGGGCGAGCCCAACGACGTCGACCGCGTGATCGACGGCCTGCGCGGCGTGCGGCGGCGCGTCGAGCAGGTTCTGGCCCGGGGCGAGCGCGCCCTCGTGCTCGGCGGGGAGTGCACGGTCGCCCTCGGGGTGGTCGACGCCGTGGCCGAGCGGTACCCGGACGTGGCCCTCGTGTACGTCGACGGCGGCCAGGACCTCCAGCTGCCGCCCGACCACCCCGACGAGCCGATCCTCGACTCGATGGGCGTGGCCCACCTCCTCGACCTGCCCGGCACCTGGGGGCCGCTCGCCGCCGTCGGCCACCGGCGCCCCCTGCTGACGGCCGACCGGCTCGTCTACCTCGGGTACTCCGACGACGAGGAGGACGTCCACGGGCTCGTGAACGCGGTACGGATCCCGGCGGCGCAGGTGCTCGCCGACCCGGACGACGCCGCGCGGCGTGCCCTGGCGGCCGTGGGCGGCACCCCGTTCGTGCTGCACCTCGACGTCGACGTGCTCGACTTCCTGACCCTCCCCGTGGCCGACGTCCCGACGTACGGCCGCGGCCTGGTCCCGGCGACGCTGGACCGCGCGCTGCGCGCGCTCGCCGCCGACCCCGGCCTGGTCGCCATGACCTGCGTGGAGGTCAACCCCGACCACGCGGACGAGGCGGGCCTGCGCGGCGTCGTCCGGCTGCTGGCCGGAGCGCTCGCCGGCTGACCCCGGGAACGACGGCGCCCCGCCCCTCCGCGAGGAGGGACGGGGCGCCGGGGTCACGGCAGGCTCGACCAGAGAGGGTCAGGAGGCTCTACCTTCTGTCGCCTGAGCCTGCGGTTCCGCTACAGGCGGGTGCCTCGTTCCTCGGCCCCCACCCTGCACTGCACCTCCGGCTCAGGCGACCAACGACCGCAGCACGTACTGCAGGATGCCGCCGTTGCGGTAGTAGTCCGCCTCGCCCGGGGTGTCGATGCGCACCACGGCGTCGAACTCGACCTGCGAGCCGTCGCCCTTGGTGGCCGTCACCTTGACCGTCTCGGGCGTGACGCCCTCGTTCAGCGCGGTGACGCCGGTGACGTCGAAGGTCTCCGTGCCGTCCAGGCCCAGCGACTCGGCGTTCTGGCCGGCCGGGAACTGCAGCGGCAGCACGCCCATGCCGATGAGGTTCGAGCGGTGGATGCGCTCGAAGCTCTCGGTGATGACGGCCTTGACGCCCAGGAGCGCGGTGCCCTTGGCGGCCCAGTCACGCGACGAGCCGGAGCCGTACTCCTTGCCGCCGAGCACCACGAGCGGGGTGCCGGCCGCGGCGTAGTCCTGCGCGGCGTCGTAGATCGTGTCCTGCGCGTTCTTGACGAAGTTGAAGGTGAAGCCACCCTCGACGCCCGCGCCGTTGTTCTCGGAGGCCAGGAGCTGGTTGCGCAGGCGGATGTTCGCGAACGTGCCGCGGATCATGACCTCGTGGTTGCCGCGGCGCGAGCCGTAGGAGTTGAAGTCGCGGCGGGCCACGCCGTGCTCGGCGAGGTAGACGCCGGCCGGGCTGTCCGGCTTGATCGAGCCGGCCGGGCTGATGTGGTCGGTCGTGACCGAGTCACCCAGCTTGGCGAGCACGCGGGCACCGGTGACGTCGGTGACGGGCTCCGGCGTCATGCCCATGCCGTCGAAGTACGGGGGCTTGCGCACGTACGTCGACTCGGCGTCCCAGGCGAACGTGTCACCCTCGGGGGTCTCCAGGGCGGCCCAGCGCTCGTCGCCCTTGAACACGTCGGCGTAGTCCGCCTCGAACATCTTGCGGTCGATCGAGGACTCGATCGTGGCCTGGACCTCCTCCGGCGACGGCCAGATGTCGCGCAGGAACACGGGGTTGCCGGCCTCGTCGCGACCCAGCGGGTCGTGCTCGAAGTCGAACTCCATGGTGCCGGCCAGGGCGTACGCGATGACCAGCGGCGGGGAGGCCAGGTAGTTCATCTTGACGTCCGGGTTGATGCGGCCCTCGAAGTTGCGGTTGCCCGAGAGCACCGAGACGACCGACAGGTCGTGCTCGTTGACGGCCTCGGAGACCTTCTCGTCCAGGGGGCCGGAGTTGCCGATGCAGGTGGCGCAGCCGTAGCCCACCAGGTGGAAGCCCAGCTTCTCGAGGTACGGCCAGAGGCCGGCCTTCTCGTAGTAGTTGGTCACGACCTGCGAGCCCGGGGCCATGGAGGTCTTGACCCACGGCTTGGAGACGAGGCCCTTCTCGACGGCGTTCTTCGCGAGCAGCGCCGCGGCGAGCATGACCGAGGGGTTCGAGGTGTTGGTGCAGGACGTGATCGAGGCGATCGCGACCGCGCCGTGGAACAGCTCGAACTCCTTGCCGTCACTGTTGGTGACGTGCACGTGCTTGCGGCCGTTGGGCGTGATGGCCGGCGAGTCGGACGCGGGGAACGACTCCTTCTCGGCCTCGTCGACCTGGTCCAGGACGTCGGGCGCGTAGGTGGGCAGGTCACGCGTGAACGCGGCCTTGGCGTTCGTCAGCTCGATGCGGTCCTGCGGGCGCTTGGGCCCGGCGATCGACGGGACGACCGTGGAGAGGTCGAGCTCGAGGTACTCGGAGAAGACCGGCTCGGCCGAGTCGGCGTCGAGCCAGAGGCCCTGCTCCTTGGCGTACGCCTCGACCAGGGCGAGCTGCTCCTCGGAGCGGCCCGTCAGGCGCAGGTAGTCGACCGTGACCGAGTCGATCGGGAAGATCGCGGCCGTCGAGCCGAACTCGGGCGACATGTTGCCGATGGTGGCGCGGTTCGCGAGCGGCACCTGGGCGACGCCCTCGCCGTAGAACTCGACGAACTTGCCGACCACGCCGTGCTGGCGCAGCATCTGCGTGATCGTGAGCACCACGTCGGTGGCGGTGACGCCGGCCGGGATCGAGCCGTTCAGCTTGAAGCCCACGACGCGCGGAATGAGCATCGAGACCGGCTGGCCGAGCATCGCGGCCTCGGCCTCGATGCCGCCGACGCCCCAGCCCAGCACGCCCAGGCCGTTGACCATGGTGGTGTGCGAGTCGGTGCCGACGCAGGTGTCGGGGTAGGCGCGCAGGGCGCCGCCCACCTCGCGGGTCATCACGGTGCGCGCCAGGTACTCGATGTTGACCTGGTGCACGATGCCGGTGCCCGGCGGGACGACCTTGAAGTCGTCGAACGCCGTCTGGCCCCAGCGCAGGAACTGGTAGCGCTCGTGGTTGCGCTGGTACTCGAACTCGACGTTGCGCTGGAACGCGTCGGCGCGGCCGGCGACGTCGATCTGCACGGAGTGGTCGATGACCATCTCGGCGGGGGCCAGCGGGTTGATCCGCGTCGCGTCGCCGCCGAGGGCCGCGACGGCCTCACGCATGGTGGCGAGGTCCACGACGCAGGGCACACCGGTGAAGTCCTGCATGATCACGCGCGCCGGCGTGAACTGGATCTCGGTGTCGGGCTGCGCGTCCGGGTCCCAGGACGCCAGCGCGCGCACGTGGTCGGCGGTGATGTTCGCGCCGTCCTCCGTGCGCAGGAGGTTCTCGGCGAGGATCTTCAGCGAGTACGGGAGGCGCTCGACTCCCTCGACCGCGCTGAGCCGGAAGATCTCGTAGGACTTGCCCGAGACCTCCAGCGTTCCCTTTGATCCGAACGTGTCCACGGTGCTCACTCGGGCTCCTTCTGCGGGGCTGACGGTGCGTCGGCTCTCACAGGCGCGGTCGTCGCGCGAAGGAGCCGCCGCATGGGTTCCAGGGGGCTTCACCCAGCCTAGGCCGGGCTGCTGGAGCCAGCATAACGCATTTATCTTGACGTCAAGATATCTGTCGGCCGCGCGCCCGTCTCGTCCTGCCCGGCCGCCGGCGCCTGGAGCGTCCGCAGCACCCGCCGGGCGATCATGGCGTTGCCCGCGTCGGTCGTGTGGACCCCGTCCTCGTGCACCAGGGAGCCCTGGACGATGTTGGGGTCGAGCAGCGACACGTACGTGGCCCCCGACTCGGCCGCGGCGGCGCGCACCGCGCTGTCCATCGCCCGCGCCTCCAGGCCGATCGCCCGCGGCGTGGACGGCCCGATCGAGACGATCTCGGCGTCCGGGAACCGCTCCACGGCCAGGGCATACGTGTCCGCGACCGCCTGGAAGACCCGGCCGGGGTCCTTCCGCAGCCCCTTGAAGTCGTTCTGCCCGCCCGCGATCACCACGATGTCCGCGGTGCCCGGGGGTACCGACCGGAGCTGGGTCGGGTAGTTGTCGCGCTTCGCGTTCCCCTTGACGAACCCCGTGCCGCCGACGGCGACGTTGAGCTCGCGCCAGCCCATCTGCTCGGACACGAGGGTGCTCCACCGCAGCTCGGGCGACGACGCGCCCTGGCCCACGGTGTAGGAGTCGCCGACGAAGAGCACCACCGGCTCCCGCTGGACCACCGGGGACGGCGAGGGCGACGGGGACTGAGCCCACACCGACGGCGCACCCCTCGGCGCGGGCCCCGAGGCCCCGCCCGTACCGCCGACGGCAATGCCGCCGGCTCCCAGCACCATGCCCACCAGGACGGCGACCGCGAACGCCGCTACCACTGACGCCGCGATCCCGCCGCTTACCAGCCACCGCTTCACGGAGCGCATCCTATGCGCACTGACCTGGGGCTTCGTCCATCGTCCCGTCAACCCTGCCGGTCCAGGACAGCGACGGCCTCGACGTGGTGCGTATGGGGAAAGAGGTCGAACCCTCGCACGCCCGTCAGCACGTACCCGTGCGCCGCCAGGTAGCCGACGTCGCGCGCGAGCGCGGCCGGGTCGCACGCCACGTAGACGATGCGCCGCGGCTCCCGGGAGGCGATCGCGTCCACCACGGCACGCCCGGCACCGGAGCGCGGCGGGTCGAGCACGACGACGTCGGCCGCGGGCACCTCGGCCTCCCCCGGACCGCCCGCGAGCACGCGGTCCACGGCGCCCAGCCGCAGGTCCACCTGCTCGTACGCGTGCGCGTTGCGGCGGGCGTCCTTGACGGCGCGCGCGTCGCCCTCGACGGCCACCACGCGTCCCTGCGGGCCGACGGCCTCCGCGAGCGGGAGCGTGAACAGGCCCGCGCCGGAGTACAGGTCCAGCACGGTGGCCCCGGCCAGCTCCCCCGCGCTCGCGCCGGTCGCCTCCAGCACGGCGCCGGTCAGCACGGCGGGCGCCGCGCGGTGCACTTGCCAGAACCCGTCGGCGGCCACCCGGTAGCGGTGCGTGCCCCACGGCCCGGTCACGACCTCGGTCACGGCGCGGCGGGCGTTGGGCCGGGTGTCGGCGTGCCCGCGGCGCCACGGCTCTCCGTCCACGAGCAGCACGGGGTCGCCGTCGGACGGCGCGACCAGCTCCAGCCGCGTACCCGGCGTCCAGGAGCGCGTGAACACGTCCTCGGCGACGGTGAACGCCGCGACCTCGGCGGAGGCGAGCGGCATCTTCTTCAGCGCCACGACGTCGTGCGAGCGGTGCTTGCGCATGCCCGCGTGGCCGTCGGCGTCCGCCACCAGGTCGATCCGCGTGCGGTAGTGCAGGCCGCGCCGCTCGTCGTCGCCCGGCACGCCCTCCACCGTGACGTGCTCGGCGAGCCAGCCGGCGTCGATCCGGGCCAGGCGCTGCAGCTGCTCCACGAGCACGTCCTGCTTCCAGCGGCGCTGCGCGGGCAGGGCCACGTGGGACAGCTCCCCGCCGCCCGCGCCGTCGGCCCCGGCCGCGGGCCACGCGGGCTCGACGCGGTCGGGTGACGCCTGGAGGATCTCCACGGCGTCGGCCCGCCAGAAGCCGGTGCCGCCCTCGGTGACGCGGGCGCGCACGCGCTCACCGGGCAGCGTGTGCCGTACGAACACGACCCGGCCGTCCAGGCGGGCGACGCAGTGGCCGCCGTGGGCCACGGGGCCGACCTCCAGCTCGAACTCCTGTCCCACCTCGGGTGCGGGGGCGGCGTCGCTCACCCGGCGGGCGCGGCCCGGCCGCGGGGAACGCTGGGGACGACGGCGCACGCGGGCGCCCTGCTCGGGGTCGGCGGGCGCGCTGCGGCGATCGGAGTTGCGGGGCATGTGCTCAAGTATCGCGCACCGGCCGGCTTCGCCGCTGCGGTCAGGCCGTCGGACGGGTCATGTCACATCCGCCGGCCGCGCAGGAACGTGTCGCCCTCCAGGCCCGTCTGGCCGCGCGTCGAGGCGAGCTGCCACGGCACGGAGGCCACGACGACGCCGGGGGTGAACAGCAGGCTGCCCTTGAGGCGCAGCGCCGACTGGTTGTGCAGCAGCTGCTCCCACCAGTGCCCCACAACGTACTCGGGGATGTACACGATCACCAGGTCGCGCGGGGACTCGCGGTGCACGGAGCGCACGTACTTGACCACGGGGCGGGTGATCTCGCGGAACGGCGAGTCGAGGATGCGCAGCGGCACGGGCAGGTCGAGGGCCTCCCACTCGGCCGTCAGCCGCTCGACGTCCTCACGGTCCACACCCACGCTGACGGCCTCCAGCTCGTTCGGCCGCGCGGCCCGCGCGTAGGCCAGCGCGCGCATGGTCGGCTTGTGCACCTTCGAGACCAGCACCACGGCGTGGACGCGGCTGGGCAGCGCGCGGGCCGCCGAGACGTCGTCGAGCGCGAGTTCCTGGCTGACCCGGTCGTAGTGCTTGCGGATGCCCCGCATGAGCACGAACAGCACGCCCATGGCCAGCAGGGTGATCCAGGCGCCGTGGGTGAACTTGGTCAGCAGCACGATGATCAGCACGATGCCCGTCAGGCCGAACCCGACGCCGTTGACCAGCCGCGAGCGCTTGTACCGGCTGCGCACCGCGGGGTTGGGCTCGGTGCGCAGCTCGCGCGTCCAGTGCCGCAGCATGCCGAGCTGGGACAGCGTGAACGAGACGAACACGCCCACGATGTAGAGCTGGATCAGCCGGGTGACCTCGGCGTCGAACACCACGATCAGGACGATCGCCGCGACGGCGAGGGTGATGATGCCGTTGGAGAACGCGAGCCGGTCACCGCGGGTGTGCAGCTGGCGGGGCAGGTAGCCGTCGCGGCCCAGGATCGAGCCCAGCACCGGGAACCCGTTGAACGCCGTGTTGGCGGCGAGCACCAGGATCAGGCCCGTGACGGCGGACACGGCGTAGAACGCGGGCGGGAAGCCGGAGAACACGGCCTCGGCGAGCTGGCCGATCACCGGGATCTGCACGTAGTGGTCCGAGACCGGCTCGCCGTTCAGCGTGAGCTGGCTGTGCGGGTCCTCCGCGAACTGGACCCCGGTGGCCTGGGCCAGCAGCAGGATCGACATGATCATGGTCGCGGAGATCGTGCCGAGCAGCAGCAGCGTCGTGGCGGCGTTGCGCGACTTGGGCTTGCGGAACGCGGGCACGCCGTTGCTGATGGCCTCCACGCCGGTCAGGGCGGCGCAGCCGGACGCGAAGGCGCGGGCCAGCAGGAAGGCGCCCGCGATGCCGACCAGGCCCTGGTCGAAGGCGGCCTCGGCGGACAGCTCGAACTCCGCGCTCTGCGCCTGCGGCAGCGTGCCCGAGAAGAACCGGAACGCGCCCGTGACGATGAGCGCGCCGATGATCGCCATGTAGCAGTAGGTCGGGATGGCGAACGCGGTGCCCGACTCCTTGACCCCGCGCAGGTTGACGAGGGTGAGCAGCACCACCGCGATGACCGCGGCGAGCGCCTCGTGCCCGCGCAGCCCCGGGATGGCGGCGGACGCGTACTGGGCGGCCGACGAGATCGACACGGCCACGGTGAGCACGTAGTCGACCAGCAGCGCGGAGGCGACGCCGATGCCCGCGGACGGGCCGAGGTTGGTGGTGGCGACCTCGTAGTCGCCGCCGCCGGAGGGGTAGGCGTGCACGTTCTGCCGGTAGGACGCCACCACGATGAGCAGCACCACGACCACCACGAGGCCGACCCATGGGGAGAACGCCAGGGCGGCGATACCGGCCAGTGACAGAGTCAGGAGGATCTCGTCGGGCGCGTACGCGACCGACGACAGCGCGTCCGAGGCAAACACCGGGAGCGCGATGCGTTTGGGCAGCAGCGTGTGCCCCAGGCTCTCGCTGCGCATGGGGCGGCCGACCAGGAGGCGCTTGGCCGCATCGACGATGTCCGACACGTTGGATGACTCTATGCCCGTCGATGGCGTCCAGCGCACCCAGCGCACCCAGCGCACCATCGTCACCCCCGGCGCGGTAGCGTTCCGTCCGTGCACTTCGTCATCATGGGTTGCGGCCGGGTCGGCTCCAGCCTCGCTCAGGAGATCGAGGGCCGCGGGCATTCCGTGGCCGTCATCGACCAGAACCCGGACGCGTTCCGGCGCCTGCCCGCGGACTTCTCCGGCAAGAAGGTCACCGGCGTGGGCTTCGACCGGGACACCCTGGTCCAGGCCGGCATCGAGGACACGTACGCGTTCGCCGCGGTGTCCGACGGCGACAACTCCAACATCCTGTCCGCCCGCGTGGTCCGCGAGACCTACGGCGTGGACAACGTGGTGGCACGCATCTACGACCCGCACCGCGCGGAGATCTACCAGCGCCTGGGCATCCCGACGGTCGCCACGGTGCGCTGGACGGCCGACCAGGTGCTGCGGCGCATGCTGCCGCTGGGCTTCACCGACGAGTACCGCGACCCGTCCGGCACGGTCCGGCTCGCGCAGATCGACTACCACCGGCGCTGGGTGGGCCGGCCCGTGCTGGGCATCGAGGCCGCGACGGGCGCGCGGGTCGCGTTCGTGACCCGCTACTCGTCGGCGATCCTGCCCACCGCCGACGTCGTGCTCCAGGAGAACGACGTGCTGCACCTGCTCATGGCCGCCGACCGGTCCGCAGAGATCGAGCGCATCCTCACCGCCGCACCGACCGCCGAGGAGGACTGATGCGCGTCGTCATCGCCGGGGCGGGGTCCGTGGGCCGCTCCATCGCCCGCGAGCTGCTGAGCCACGACCACGAGGTCACCCTGATCGACAAGAACCCGTCGGCCATGCGGGTCTCGCAGGTCCCCGAGGCGGAGTGGGTGCTGGCGGACGCGTGCGAGCTGCCCGCCCTGGAGGCGTCCGAGCTGGAGCAGGCCGACGTCGTGGTGGGTGCCACCGGCGACGACAAGGTGAACCTGGTGTTCTCCCTGCTGGGCAAGACGGAGTTCGGCGTGCCGCGCACCGTCGCGCGGGTGAACAACCCGAAGAACGAGTGGATGTTCGACCAGTCCTGGGGCGTGGACGTGGCGGTCTCGACGCCGCGCATCATGACGGCGATGGTCGAGGAGGCCGTGGCCGTCGGCGACCTGGTGAAGATCTTCAGCTTCAGCCAGTCGCGCGCCGACATCCTGGAGCTGACGCTGCCCGCCGACTCCCGGGTCGCCGGGACGCGCGTGGGCCAGGTGATCTGGCCGGCGGACGTCACGCTCTCGACGATCGTGCGCGACGGCCGCCCGCTCGTGCCGAGCCCCGACGACACCCTGGAGGCCGGCGACGAGCTGCTGCTGGTCGCCGGCGCGGACGCCGACACGGACGCCCTCCAGAAGCTGCTGGTGCCGAAGGGCTAACGTCGGGCAGCGCCGAGCTCAGGCCGCGGGCCGCGGCTTGGGCCGGCGCACGACGTACCAGGTCAGGTACAGCACGAGCGCCCACAGCGGCACGCCCAGCAGCAGGTGGAACGTGCCCAGCCAGGCGACGTCGCCGGCGAAGTAGAGCGGCGTCTTGACGGCCAGGCGCAGGGCGAACAGGCCCACCCAGAGCCAGGTGGCGATCGAGTACATGCGCATCTTGGCCGGGTCGGAGCGCCAGGCGGTCAGCGCGGCGAACGCCGAGGGCTGGTCGTCCGGGCGGTCCGCGTCGGCCTTGACGGCCTCCGGCGTCAGGCCGGCGCGCAGCGCCTCGACCACGTAGCCGACGGCGGGGCGGCGCGCGAGGATCGTGCCGAGCAGCACCACGAGGTAGCCGGCGTTCAGCAGCAGGCCGCCCGCGTAGTAGTCCTCCGCGTCGCCGGAGGTCCAGGCCCACACCACGCCGACGGCGATGCCGAGCAGCCCCCCGAGCGCCTGCGTGACCGGCGTGCGCTGCACGAGGCGCGCCACGACGAGCACCAGCGCGGCGACGACCGACGCGACCAGCGGGACGGTCAGGTCGTTGGTGATCACGAACGCGACCACGAACACGAGGCCGGGCAGGACCGCCTCGACCAGGCCGCGCACCCCGCCTACGGCCTGCGCGGCCGAGAACTCCTCGCCCGCGAGGGCGCGCATGCCGCGCGCGGGGGTCTGCGCGTGGTCGTTCTGCTGGGTCTGCTCGTGCGGGGGCACGTCATGACGTGCTGGATCGCTCATGGGGGCTATTGTGCCTCGCCCGGCCGGGGCCTCAGCTCGTACCTCGGGTTGAACATCGTGCGGCGCCCGTCGACGTCGCACACCATGCCCTCGACGCGGATGCGGCGGCCCGGCTCGATGCCCTCGATGGTGCGGCGCCCGAGCCAGACGAGATCGAGCGCGCCCGAGCCGTCGAACAGCTCCGCCTCCAGGGTGGGCACGCCCTCGCGCGGGCGCAGGACCACGGAGCGCAGGACACCCGCGACCTTGCCGCGGGACCGTGTGGGCAGCGACGTGACCGCCGCACAGCCGACGTTCTTGGACGCGTCGGCACGTTCGGCGGTGTCGCTGACCTCCTCGTTGGACGCGAGCGTCGCCGCGATGCGGGACGCGAGCGCCGAGCGGAGCGACATCAGTGGTTCACCTCGTCAGCCGATCTGGGTGATCTCGGGGCCGCGGCGCAGCGGGTTGAAGTCCGACATCTGCGGTGCCGCGTTCTCGGGAGCGACCGGCTCCGGTGCCGGCTGTGCACCATCCTTGCGCGCCGACTTCGGCAGCGCCAGGGGCAGCAGGTCCCGTGGCGGGCGCGGGCTCTGGTCGCGCACCACGACGATGTTCGCGAACACGGACTCCAGGGGCTTGGCCGCCTCGGCGTCCAGGGCAGCCCGGCCCGCGAGCACGCCCCGGATGAACCAACGAGGACCGTCCACGCCCACGAACCGCGCCGGCCGCTGGCCGGACTGCCCGTCGGGGCCGGTCACCGGCATGCGGACCAGCAGCTCACGGCCGAACACGCCGGGGACGTCGTCCACGATGCCGCCCTGCCCGCTGACGGACTGCGCGATCTCGTGCCGGATCTCGTCCCAGATCCCGTCGGTACGCGGCGCGGCGAAGGCCTGGATCTGGAGGTTGGACCCCTCCAGGGCGGCCGTCACGCCGGTCACCTTCTGCGTCTTCTTGTCGATCTCCATGCGGAGCTCGAGCCCGGGCATCACCGGCAGCCAGATCGCGCCGAGATCGACCCGGGGGCCCATCTCGTCCACCTGCGAGCGGTCGAAGGGTCCGTGGGGCCGCTTCTGCTGCTCGGCCTCCACCGACGCCCACTCGACCGAAGCCGGCTCCTGAGCCGTACCTCGTCGGCTGAACAGACCCACAGCCACACTCCTTCGTCGTTCTTCCGTTGCCCGCCCGGCGGCTCGCCGGACGCTCGCCGTCCCCGGCCGCGCGCGATTGCTCCGCCGGGTGGCGTTATCCGCTCGTTACTTACAGCCTAGACCTGTCCGGGCTGCACTTGGACACGCGTTCAGCGTCCGGCGAAACCGCCGCTGGAGCCGAAGCCGCCCTCACCCCGGTGCGAGCCGGGCAGCGCCTCGGCCCGCAGGAAGCGCGCACGCTCGACCTTCTGGATCACGAGCTGCGCGACGCGGTCGCCGCGCGCCAGCTTCACGGCCTGCGTCGTGTCGGTGTTGAGCAGCGTGACCTTGATCTCGCCGCGGTACCCCGCGTCCACCGTGCCCGGCGCGTTGACGATCGTCACGCCGTGCTTCGTGGCGAGCCCCGAGCGCGGGTGCACGAACGCCGCGTAGCCGTCCGGCAGCGCGATCGACACCCCCGTGGGCACCAGCACCCGCCCCTGCGGCGGGATCTCGACGTCGACCGTGGTCACCAGGTCGGCGCCGGCGTCGCCGGGATGCGCGTAGGACGGCAGGGGGACGTCGTCCAGGAGGCGGATGAGCACGTCGACCGTGCTGCCGTCAGGGGTGGGCTCAGGGGTGGGCACGCCGGAAGAGTACGCCACCTGGGCCCGCGCCGCCGCAAGAGTGCTCGGGCAGTGCTCGGGGCTGGGATGATGTGTCCATGACGGCGACCACCCTCACCTTCCACGAGCGCCTACTGCCCGGTCCCGGCGGCTGGCTCGGCACGGTCGGTCTGGGCGCCATCGCGGCGATCGCGCTGTGGCCCGTGCACGCGGTGACGGCGGTGACCGTGGGCCTGCTCGTGTGCGTGGGCTCAGCGGTCGCCCTGGCGGTGTCCTCGCCCGTGGTGGAGGTGTCCGACGGCGTGCTGCGCGCCGGGGCCGCCCGGATCCCGGTGGCGCTGCTCGGCGCCGCGCAGGCGCTGGACGTCGCGGCCATGCGGCACGAGCTGGGCCCCGGCCTCGACGCGCGCGCCTACGTGTGCCTGCGCGCGTGGGCGCGGACCGGGGTGCGGGTCGCGGTCGACGACCCGGCCGACCCCACCCCCTATTGGCTGGTCTCCACGCGCCGCCCGGAGCTGCTGGTGAAAGCCCTCACCGACTGAGCCGGAGGTGCAGCGCAGGGTGAGGGCCGAGGAACGAGGCACGCGCCCGAAGCGGGACCGCAGGCTCAGGCGGGAAAAGCAGAGCCGAGTCAAGGCCCGACCCCGGACACGACGAAGGCTGCCATGCTCCGCATGACAGCCCGGTCGTGTCGTCAGTGCCTAGGGCCTGGCAGTAATCAGGCAGCGCACTCCGTGCAGATCATCTGGCCGGCCTTCTCGTAGGCCAGCTGGCTGCGGTGGTGCACCAGGAAACAGCTCGAGCACGTGAACTCGTCCGCCTGACGCGGCAGCACACGTACGGCGAGCTCCTCGCCCGACAGATCGGCGCCCGGGAGCTCGAAGCCCTCGGCCGCTTCCGTCTCGTCCTCGTCCACAACGCCCGAGGACTTGTCAGAACGACGTGCCTGCAGCTCCTGGATCGAGTCCTGCTCGACATCCTCGTCGTTCTTACGCGGGGCGTCGTAGTCAGTTGCCATGTGGTGTTCTCCGTCGATAGGTGGTCGCGCCGGAAGGGTTCGGGACATCCGGGGGTTCGACGCCGCCCCGGCCGGGACCCCGCGAGAGCCGTCGAACAGCGACCGCAAGCGGGTGTACGCGCAGATAATGCACACGGCCCCGGTTTTGTTCCCGAGTCGGCCCACGGATTGTGCACCATTTCTGTCAGGCGCGCTACATCTGCCGGTGTAACCCCCGTCACGTATGCTCTGACCTGCAAGAACGGCCTGTTTTCGGCCTTTTGGCCGTGGTCAGCAGTGACCAGCCTTGCGGGGGTGTGTCATATAAAAGATCACCCGTGATCTACCCCGCCGGCGCCGTCCGCGTCGACCTCCTCCAGGATCCTGGCGAGCTGCCCGACGAGCCCTGCGGGGCCCGCGACGGTCATCGCGTTGCCGGCCGGCCGGCCCCGCAGGCCGGTCACGACGGCGCCCGCCTCGGTGGCCACCACGACGCCCGCGGCCATGTCCCACGGGTTCAGGCCGCGCTCGTAGTACAGGTCGAGCGAGCCGTCGGCGAGCAGGCACAGGTCGATCGCGGCCGACCCCAGCCGGCGGATGTCGCGGATCTCGGGCAGCACACGAGCCAGCACCGCGGCCTGCTCGCGGCGGCGTCCGGCGTCGTACCCGAAGCCCGTGCCCACCAGGGAGGTGCTCAGGGACGCCGGGGCGCCCACGTGGACCGGCACGCCGTCGCGGGTGGCGCCCTCGCCGAGCCCGGCGGACCAGGTGCGCCCGTCGGCGACGCTGTGCACGCAGCCGGCCAGGACGGTCCAGGAGGCGGGCTCGGGCGGGCCCGCCACCACGGCCACCGACACGGCCCAGGAGGCCACCCCGTACAGGTAGTTCACCGTGCCGTCGATCGGATCGAGCACCCAGGTCAGGCCGCTCGTGCCCGGCAGGTCGTCGCCCTCCTCGCCCAGGACGGCGTCGTCGGGCCGCTCGGCGGCGATCATCTCGCGCAGCAGGTCCTCCGAGGCGCGGTCCATGACCGTGACGGGGTCCACCTCGCTCGACTTGGTGGCGGCGACCTCGACCCGTTCCGGTCTGCCCTCCCGCACGAGGGCACCGGCGGCCGTCGCGAGGCGGACGGCGAGATCGCGGAGTTCGGTGACGGTGACGCCGTCGGGCAGCTCGTGCGGTGCGGGTGAGATCACGCGCCCATCCTGCCGCACCCGCACGCGGGCTACGATCCGGCGGCACACCGACGCGCCTGCGCCGCGGCGCCCCCGCTCGGTGGCAGGCTCGGTGCACAGGACTACCCGGGAGGACTGGCATGGACGAGCTGGAGCTGGTGAGGCTGCACGAGGACGGTGAACGCCTCGTCCTCGCCGCACGCGACGGCACCCAGAGCACCCTGCCCATCACCGACGCCCTGCGCGCCGCCATCCGGGGTGACCGTCCGCGCATGGAGTCGATCCGGGCCCAGGAGGAGTCCGCGCTGCGGCCCCGGGAGATCCAGGCGCGCCTGCGCGCGGGCGAGACGTGCGAGGCCCTCGCCGAGGCCTCGGGCCTGCCCGTGGAGCACGTGCGGCGGTTCGAGTACCCGGTCATCTCCGAGCGCGAGCACGCGATCTCCCGGGTACGTGCCAAGGCCGTGCTGACCGACGACGACACGGCCACCACGCTGGGCGAGGTCTCCGACGAGCGGCTGCGCTCGCGCGGTGTACGGCCAGACGACGCCGCGTGGACCGCCACGCGGGAGGGCACGCACCCGTGGATCGTGCAGGTCGAGTTCGTCGCGGGCGAGCGCCCGCGGCTGGCCCGCTGGGCCCTCGAGCCGCGCGGCGGCTTCGTGACCGCCCTCGACGACGAGGCCCGCTGGCTGGGCCTGCCTGAGGACGACGAGGGCCCGGAGCTGGCCGGGGTGTCCGCCCTGCCGCCGGCGCGGCTCGGCGCGCGCCCGGGGCGGCCGGCACCGCCCGAGCCGGACGACACCGACCTGCTCCTGGACAACCTGTCCGAGCGGCGCGGCCAGCGGCCCTCGCGCCGTCCCGCCCCGGATCCCGGGCTGCCCGGCCTGCTGGACCTCGAGCACCTGGACGGCAGCTCCGCGAGCCCGGGCACGGGCTCGGCGGCGAGCCCGGACGAGGCCCCCGAGCCCGCGCCGGAGCCGGCCGCCGCGGTCGTGGACATCGGCGCGCGGCGCCACGGGTCACGTCCGAAGATGCCGTCGGTGAAGGTGCCGGACTCCCCCGCCGACCTGGAGTGGGAGGCGCCGAGCCAGTGGGAGATCCCGGGTCCGGGGTCGGCGTCCGGTCCCGCACCGACGCCGCCGGCCGAGCACGAGATCCCGCCGGAGCCCGAGCCCGAGCCCGCACCGGCTCCCGAGCCGGCCGACCCACCTGACAAGGAGCCCGCCGTCGCCAAGCGGAACGCACCCAAGCGCGGCCGCAAATCCCGCGCGCAGGTGCCGAGCTGGGACGAGATCGTGTTCGGCTCGCGGCCGGAGGTCTAGCGCGGGGGTCTAGCCCCAGAGGGACTCGTCCGCCGACCGGCGGCGGGCGGTGAGCGCGGTCATACGGCGCATGTGGTGACGGCGGCACAGCACCTCGTACGCGACCTCGCCGAGGCCGACGTCGCCGATGACGACCTGCTCGCCCTCGGTGACCATGATGCCGTCGACGGTGCGCGCGTTGTGCGTGGCGCGCGCACCGCACCAGCACAGCGACTGCACCTGGAGCAGCTCCACGCGGTCGGCGAGCTCGACGAGCCGGGCCGAGCCGGGGAACAGGCGTGTGCGGAAGTCGGTCGTGATGCCGAACGCGAAGATGTCGATCTCCATCTCGTCCACGAGCCGGGCGAGCTGTTCCACCTGCGCGGGCGAGTAGAACTGCGCCTCGTCGCACACGAGGTAGTCGACGGCCTGGCCGGCGGCGCGCCGGGCGCCGATCTCCACGAGGAAGTCCGTGTCGTCGGTGACCTCGACGGCCGCGACCTCCAGGCCCAGCCGGCTGGAGACCCGGTCGGCGCCGGCGCGGTCGCCCCGGCTGTAGATCAGGCCCTCGCGCCCGCGCGCGCGGAAGTTGTGGTCGGTCTGCAGGGCCAGGGTGGACTTGCCGGAGTCCATGGTCCCGGAGAAGAAGACGAGCTGTGCCACGGGTGGTTCCTAGGAGGTCGCGGTCAGGAGCGGCACGAGCATCTCGTGCGGGGTGAGGGAGCCGTGCACGCCGGGCATGGCCCGGGCGTTCGCGGAGTGCACCCGGGAGTCGACGACGGTGGCGGCGCCGGTCATCGCCACCACGACGTCACCGATCGCGGGCAGCACGTGCGGGGCGACGGGCCCGAACCAGCCGTCCGCGACGGCCTGGTCGCGGGGCACCACGAGGGCGTGCTCCCCCAGCCGCTCCGTCCAGCGCGCGACGACGTCGGCCGGGTCGGTGCCGGGCTCGGTGTACAGGTGCAGGGCTCGGGGCTCGCCGCCGACCAGGGCGACGCCGGGGTGCAGCGCCGGGTCGGTCGCGACGTCCCACTGGTGGGCAGGGTCTGCCTTGATCTGGCCGTGGTCGGCCGTGACCAGCACGAGCGTGCCGCGCGGGACGCTGCGCACCAGGCGGCGCAGCTCCTGGTCGGTGGCTTCCAGGGCGTCGCCCCACTGCCAGGAGTCCCAGCCGAACCCGTGGCCGGTCTTGTCCACGTCGCCCTGGTACAGGTAGACGAGGCGCTGCCCGGTGCCCGCCGGGTCGACGGGCCGGCGCAGCGCCGCGACGGTGGCGTCCACGCGCTGCTCGAACGTCTCGGCGGCCACGTGCACGGGGCCGCGCAGCGCGGCCTGGCTCATGCCGGAGCCCGCGAACTTGCGCGGACCGGGTGCGACGACCCGGGTGCCTGCGGCGGCGAGCGTCTCCAGGACCGTGGGCTCGCGTTGCACGTCGGCCGGGTCGCCGAGGTCGCGCCACTGCACCACGGCGGCCAGCTTGCCCGTCTCCGGGTTGCGCTGCGTGTAGCCGAGCATGCCCGTGCGGCCCGGCGCGGTGCCGGTCCCGAGGATGCTCAGGCCGGCCGCCGTCGTCGACGGGAAGCTGGAGGTGAGCGTCGCGGTCGCCTCGTCGCGCTCGCGCAGGAGACCGCGCAGGAACGGCGCGTGGCCCCCGCGCTCGGCGAGGTTGCGGATGCCGAGGCCGTCCACGAGCACCACGACCACGCGGTCGGCGTCGGGCAGGCCGAGGGCCGCGCGGCAGCCCGCCGCGGTCAGGCCCGTGGCCGTGGTGAGGTCGTGGCCCAGGGCGCCCGCCGCGGCGGGGAGCACCGCGGCCAGGCTCGCGGTGTCGTAGGACGGGGCCACCAGGCCCTCGGGAAGCTCCGGGGTGCTCACGCAGACGTGGCCCGGGACAGGGCCTTGGCGAAGTCGACGGCGGCCCGGACCGCGGCGTCGCCCTCGGCCTCGCCGGAGACGCGGACCACCACGTCGTCGGGCGTCACCTGGCCGGTCAGGCCGTGGTCCGCGGTGCAGTTGGGGTCCACGCACGAGGCCGGCTCCAGGTCGACGCGGGACACGGCACCCCAGCCCACCGCGAGCGTGACCTCGCGCGTCGCGCCGCGGCGCGGGTACTGCGCCGGGTCCGCGATCACGTGGGTCAGCGCCACGGAACGGATCTCGCGCACCGGCACCACCTCGGTGGTGGCGGACGCCGAGCCGGGCCGCGCCGGGTCCTCCCCCGTGTGGTCGTCCACGTGCGCGGTGACCAGGCGGGTCGGCGTCAGCACGAGCACCGTCAGGTGCCGGCGCACCTCCGAGTCGAAGGTGGTCTCGGCCTGCACGAGGTGGGCCATCACCTCCTCGCCGGCCAGGGCCACGTCGAGCACGTCGGCCACGAGCTCGGGGTAGTAGCCGGCCCGGTGCAGGTGGGCGGTCAGGTCGTCACGGGCATCGGTAGGGGCATGGGGCACAGGCGAATCATCCCACGAGAGCGGGTCGCGCCGTTAGCCCGGCAGCGCCCTGCGCAGGGCGTCCGTACGTCGTTCGGCGGGTCGCAGGCGGATCGTGGCGTGCAGCACCGAGGCTCCCCGCTCGGCGACCGCGACGGGGTACAGCTCCACCGAGGCGAGCTCCGGGAGGTCCTCCGCCATGACCGAGACGCGGGCCAGCACGTCCTCCAGCGCGGCGACGTCGGCCTCGGGCGCGCCCTGGTACCCGAACAGGCGCGGGGCGGCGCGCACGCCGCGCACCATGCGCGCCACGTCCACGTCGGTCAGCGGGGGCACACCGTGGGTCACGTCGTCGAGCAGGTCCACGGCGTCGCCCGCCACGCCGAACGAGACGACGGGGCCGAACAGCTCGTCCTCGACCGACCGCACCACGCACGCCACGCCCGTGGGCGCCATGGCCTGCACCTCCAGCACCGGGTCGGTCCCGGGCAGCAGGGCCGACGCCGCGGCGAGCATGCGCTCGGCGTCCTCGGCCAGGTCCTCGGCGTCGGCGATGTCGAGGCGCACGCCGCCCAGGTCCGCGCGGTGGCGCAGCGCGGGCGAGGCGACCTTGAGCGCGACCGGCCAGCCCAGGTCGCGCGCGGCGGCCACGGCCTCGTCCGGCGTGCGCACGCGCCGCGACCCCCACAGCGTCAGGCCGTAGCAGGCCAGCAGCTCGGTCGCGGCGTCCTGGTCCAGCACGGTGCCCTCGGGGTGGCGGCCGAGCAGCGACTCGACGAGCGTGCGCGCCTGGGTGCGGGCCACGCCGTCGGACACGCCCTCGCGGAGCGCGGGGCGCACGGGCCTGCCGTGGTCCTGGGCGCGCCAGCGCGCGTAGCGGACCACCTCGCCCAGGGCCCAGACGGCGTCCTCGGGCGTGGAGAAGGCGGGGATCCGGATCTCGTCGCCCGCGCCGGGCAGGCCGTCGGGCACCGTGGCCGCGAGCACGTCGGGCATGCCGTGCAGGCCCAGGGCGCTGACGACGGTGGTGCGGCCCGTGCGCGCGGCGGCCCGTGCGACGGCGCGGGCCATCGCGTCGGTGCGCGGCAGCACCACGGGCACGGAGACCATGACCACCGCGTCGCACGCGTCGGGCCCGTACAGGGCGTCGACGGCGGCGGCGATCTCGTCGTCGGGCGCCCCCGCGGACAGCGGCTCCAGCGGCCCGACGACGGTCAGGCCGGCGGCCGCGACGGCGTCGGCCACGAGCGCGGCGAGCGACGGCGAGCCGGCGAGGATGCCGACCCGGCCGCCCGCCGGGAGCGGCTGGTGGGCGAGCACCTGCGCGACGTCCATGAGCTGGTGGGTGTTCTCCGCGCGGATCACGCCGGACTGGCGCAGCACCTCGTCGAGCATGCGGCGCGGGGCGCGCGTGGCGCGCACCGTGTGCCCGGGCGGCACCACGCTCCCGTGCCGGCCCGCGACGACCACGACCACGGGCTTGACCAGCGCGAGGCGGCGGGCGATCCGCGAGAACTTGCGGGGGTTGCCGAGGGTCTCCAGGTACAGGCAGACGACGTCGGTGTGCGGGTCGTCCTGCCAGTACTGCATCACGTCGTTGCCCGACACGTCGGCCCGGTGCCCCGCCGAGACCAGGGTGGACAGGCCCAGGCCGCGGCGCTTGACCGTCTCGGACGCCGTGACCGCCGTCGGCGCGCTCTGGCTGAACAGGCCGACCCGGCCGGGGCGCGGGGCCGTGAGCGCCAGGCTGGCGCGCAGGCTCGCGCCGGGCACGTTGGTCAGGAGGCCGTAGCTCGCGGGGCCCACCACACGCATGCCGGCGCCGTGCGCGGTACGCAGCAGCTCGCGGCGGCGCGCGATGCCCGCAGGCCCGGTCTCGGCCCAGCCGGCCGAGAGCACGACGACGCCGCGCGTGCCCGTGCCGCGCAGGCGGCGGACGGCGTCGATCACCTCGGCGGGCGGGGCGGCGACGACGGCCAGGTCGACGGTGGCGCCGTTCTCGAGGTCCGCCCAGGTCACGTCGTCACCGAGCACCAGGAGCTCGGTGTCGCCGGGGTCGGCGGCGTAGGCCTCGCGGACGCGGGCGACGAGGAGGTGGTCGATGTCGGGGGTGTCGGTGCCGTCCTGGGCGCCGGCGTCGGGGACGGCGGTGGGGACGGCGGTGGGGACGGCGGTGGGGACGGCGGTGCCGGCGTCGGCGGGCCCGACCAGGAGCACGCGGCGCGCCGAGAGCAGACCCTGCATGGAGCGGGCCTCGGTGCGGTGCTCACGGTCGGCCATGACCTCGCGGGACCGGTCGGTGGGGTCGAGGTCCACGGAGACGGTGACCACGCCGTCGTCCAGGTGCTGCTCGACGTCGTAGCCCGCCTCCCGGAACACGCCCAGCATCGCGCGGTTCTGCGGCAGCACCTCGGCGATGAACCGGTGCACGCCGCGCTCGCGCGCCGCGGCCGCGATGTGCTCCAGCAGGACCGAGCCCAGGCCCTGGCCCTGCAGGGCGTCGGCGATGTTGAACGCGACCTCGGCGGTGCGGCGCCCGGGCTGGTCGTCGGTCACGTCGTAGCGCGTGACCCCGACGATGTCCTCGGCGTGCTCGGTGCCCGGCCGGACCGCGACGAGCGCCGCCCGGCGCACGTGGTCCACCGTGACGAGCTGGGTCAGGAGCCGGTCGGGGATGCGCTGCAGGGCCGCGAAGAACCGGAGGTAGGTCGAGCGCTCCGACTGCGCCATCTGGAAGCGCTGGAGCGCGTCGGCGTCGTCGGGCCGGATGGGTCGTACGTGCGTGGTCGAGCCGTCACGCAGCACCACGTCGGCCTCCCACTCGACCGGGTATCCCCGTCGGTCGGCCGGTTCTGGCTGGTCCACGGGACCAAGGTTAGGTCGGCGGGCGTCAGCCCACCAGCACCATGCCCACGAGCAGCATCACGGCGAAGCCCACGAGCACCAGGCGCTGGCGGCGGTTGGGGCCCGACGCCGTCAGGATCGCGGCAAGGGCGGGACCCGCCCCGAGCAGGAGCCACGCGCCGAGCGCGGGAGCCACGTTGGCCGACACCGCCGCGACGGCGACGACGACGAGACCGTGCACCACGCCGAGCCCGACGCGCATGGCGACGACGATGTGCAGCACCGCCGCGAGGATCGCCAGGCCGGCCCACATGGTGATGCCCTGCTCCAGGCAGCCCCACTCCTGCTGGGCGCACTGCCAGGACTGCATCCACCACGTCACCAGGGCGCCCAGCACCAGCACGGGCACCACGCTGAGCCCCACGACGCCGTAGGCGAGGCCGATCCGGGCCAGCCAGCCCGGGACGGCGGTCGGCCTGGTGACCAGCGGCAATTCGGGCATACCTGAATACTGCCAGGTGACGAGGCCCATTTGCACATGCCCCGGCGCCGTGACCTGGCACGGGATCTGGTGTAGGCGCGGTGTGGGGCGGGCTGGTGTGTCGGTGGCGCGGGGTACCGTTTGCCTGTCCCGTCCGCCCCCTTCAGTCCAGGAGCCCCACGAACCATGGCGCGCAAGCCGTCGCAGCCGCTCGACGAGAGCGAGATCCACGAGAAGGTCGTGGACATCGACGTCGCCTCGGAGATGGAGACCTCGTTCCTCGAGTACGCCTACTCCGTGATCTACTCGCGGGCGCTCCCCGACGCGCGCGACGGCCTGAAGCCCGTGCAGCGCCGCATCCTCTACATGATGTCGGACATGGGGCTACGGCCCGACCGCGCACACGTGAAGTCGTCGCGCGTGGTGGGCGAGGTCATGGGAAAGCTGCACCCCCACGGTGACGCGCCCATCTACGACGCGCTGGTGCGCCTCGCGCAGGACTTCTCGCTGCGGCTCCCGCTCGTGGACGGCCACGGCAACTTCGGCTCCCTCGACGACGGCCCCGCCGCCCCCCGGTACACCGAGGCGCGGCTCGCGGCGCCGTCGATGGCGATGACCACGGGCCTGGACGAGAACGTCGTCGACTTCGTGCCGAACTACGACAACAAGCTCACCCAGCCCGAGGTGCTGCCGGCGGCGATCCCGAACCTGCTGGTCAACGGCGCGTCCGGCATCGCGGTGGGCATGGCCACGAACATGGCACCGCACAACCTCGTCGAGGTCGTCTCCGCCGCGCAGCACCTGATCAAGAACCCCGAGGCCACGCTGGAGGACCTGCAGCGGTTCGTGCCCGGGCCCGACCTGCCCACGGGCGGCAAGATCGTGGGCCTGGACGGCGTCCGCGACGGCTACCGCACCGGCCGCGGAACCTTCCGCACCCGCGCCACCGCGCGAATCGAGAACGTGACCCCGCGCCGCAAGGGCATCGTCATCACCGAGCTGCCCTACCTCGTGGGCCCGGAGAAGGTGATCGAGAAGATCGCCGACGGCGTCAAGGCCAAGCGCATCCAGGGCGTGACCAACGTCCAGGACCTCACGGACCGCACGCACGGCCTGCGGCTGGTCATCGAGGTCAAGACGGGCTTCGACCCGGACGCCGTGCTGGAGCAGCTCTACCGCGTCACGCCGCTCGAGGACTCGTTCGGCATCAACAACGTGGCCCTCGTCGACGGCCAGCCGCGCACGCTCGGCCTGCTGGAGATGCTGCGGGTGTGGGTGGACCACCGGATCCTGGTGGTCCGGCGCCGCTCGCAGTACCGCCTGGACAAGCGCCTGGAGCGCCTGCACCTGGTGGACGGCCTGCTCATCGCGATCGTCGACATCGACGAGGTCATCCAGGTGATTCGCTCGTCCGACGACGCCGCCATCGCGCGTGACCGCCTGCGCGAGATCTTCGACCTGTCGGAGCCGCAGGCGTCGTACATCCTCGACCTGCAGCTGCGCCGGCTGACCAAGTTCTCCCGCATCGAGCTGGAGAAGGAGGCCGAGGAGCTGCGCCGCGAGATCGCGGAGCTGGAGCAGCTGCTGAGCGACGAGAAGCTGCTGCGCCGCCTGGTCAGCACCGAGATGGGCGAGGTGGCCAAGACCTACGGTACGCCGCGCCGCACCGTGCTGCTCGACGCCGCGGGCGGGTCCATCGGCTCGGTGGCCGTGGCCCCGGCGAACGGACGCAAGAAGAACGTCGAACCCATCGATCTGCAGATCAAGGACCAGCCCACCCGCGTGGTGCTGTCCGCGACGGGCCTGCTCGCCCGCCTGCCCGAGGACGTCCCCGTGCCGCGTGAGGGTAACCGCGCCGCGCACGACGCCCTGCGGGGCGACGCGTCCGCGACGACGCGCGGGTCCGTGGGTCTGGTGACGTCGGCCGGCCGGATGCTGCGGATCTCGGTGCTCGACCTGCCGTCGCTCCCGCCGACCGACGGTGCGCCGTCCCTGTCGGGCGGCATCCCGGTCAGCGAGCTCGTGGAGCTGGAGCGTGGCGAGTCCGTGCTGGGCGTGACGGGGCTCGGCGCCGACGCGCCGACCATCGCCGTCGGCACCGCGCAGGGCGTCGTCAAGCGCATCGCACCGTCCGACGCACCGGCCAAGGGCGACGAGTGGCCCGTGATCGCGCTCAAGGACGGCGACACCGTCGTGGGTGCCGCGGTCGTCTCGGACGACGACGAGCTGGTCTTCGTCGCCGACGACACGTCGCTGCTGCACTTCCCCGCCTCCGCCGTCCGCCCGCAGGGCCGGGCCGCCGGCGGCATGGCCGGCATCAAGCTCGCCGAGGGGCGGCGCGCGGTGTTCTTCGGCGCGGTCCCAGCCGGGGTCGAGGCGACCGTGGTGACCATCGCGGGCGCGGGCGACGCGCTGCCGGGCATCGAGCCGGGCGCGGGCAAGGTGACGCCGTTCGCGCTGTACCCGGGCAAGGGCCGGGCGACCGGCGGTGTGCGGTCGCAGCGGCTGCTCAAGGGCGAGGACGGTCTGATCCTCGCCTGGGTCGGCGCCACTCCCCCGCGTGCACTCGGCGCCGGCGGCCAGCCGGTCGAGCTGCCTGAGGAGGACCAGCGCCGGGACGGCTCCGGGACGCCGATCTCGGTCCCGGTCGCGGTGATCGGCTGACGAGTTCTCCCGAGACTGTCGATTCCGGTCTCGCTCGCGCGTCCAAGGCGTGTCAACATTCCCGTAAGAGGAGCTCGCCATGACTGACACCTGGGTCTTCCTGATCCGCGAGAACGACTGGGACTCGGACGCCTACCTGCCCGAGAACACGCAGGGCCGCGACCGGCGCGAGGACGAGGACATGGCCGCGCACGGTCGCTTCCAGGAGGCCGTGGCCGACCTCGGCGCGAAGATCTCCGGCGCCGCGGCCCTGCAGAACGCCAAGTACGGCGGTTGGGTGGCGGTCGGCAAGGACGGCGCCGAACCGGTCTACACCGACGCACCGTTCACCGACACCAACGAGGTGATCACGGGCTTCTACCAGGTCGACTGCGACGAGGCCACGGCCCGCAAGATCGCGGCGCTCGTCCCCTCTGGTCACGCGGTCGAGTGGCGCAAGGTACTGCACTTCGGTTCCTGACAGGTGATCGACCCCGCGGCGTTCCGCACCGCCTGGCCACAGGTGGTGCGGTCGCTCGCCGTGACCACGCGCAGCCTCGACCGCGGCGAGGAGTACGCGGCGGAGGCGTTCGCGCGCGCCGCCGCGCAGCCGGGCGGCACCATCGACGACCTGGTCGGCTGGTGCGTTCAGGTCGGGCGCCGGACCTGGTTCGACGCGCTGCGTCACCGGACCGTGTTCGACCGGCTCCAGCCCCAGCTCGCCCGCCCGGAGGTGGCCGACGTGGACGTGCCGCACGCCCCGGGTGACGACCTGGACGACCGCCTCGCGCTGCTGTTCGTGGCGTGCGACGACGCCCTGGCGCCCGGGGCGCAGCTCGTCCTGGCGATGCGCGTGGTGTGCGGGCTCACGATCCGGCAGATCGCGGGTCATCTCGGCATCGCTGAGGCCACCGCGGCAGCGCGGCTGACCCGGGCCAAGTCGGCGCTGGCCCGGGCACGTGGCGAGTTCGCAGTGCCGGACGAGCACGCCCGGGAGGCCCGGCTGCCCGTCGTGCTCGCCTGCGTGGCGGGGCTGTTCACCGTGGGGCAGCGCGAGGCGCTCCAGCCCGCCGACGCCACGCAGGACCCGGCGCGCGATGCCTACACGCTGGCAGAGGCCCTCGCCGCGGAGTACCCGGACGACCCCGAGGTGCTCGGCCTGCGCGCCGTGTGCCGGCTCGGCCTGGCGCGACGGCCCGGCCGGGTGCGCGACGGGGTGGCGCTCCCGCTCGACGAAGTGGACCGCATGGCCTGGGACCACCGCTTGCTGCGCGCCGGCCTGGACGACGCGGCGGCGGCGCTCGCCCACTATTCCGGGCCGGATTCGGTGTCGCCCGGCAGGTTCGCACTCGAGGCCGCGATCTCCGGGGTCCACGCGACCGCGCCGGACGCCGCGGGTACGGACTGGCCGCGTCTCGCCCAGCTCTACGACGTGCTTCTGGCCACCTGGCCGTCGCCCGCCACGCGCGTCGCCCGGCTCGTGGTGCTCGGCCGGCTCGCGCTGCGCGACGGCGGCGACCTCGCGCCGGTCGAGCACGAGCTGGAGAAACTCGTCGCCGAGGGTCCGCCGTACGCCGCCCGCGACGCGAGCCTCGCCCTGGCAGACCTGGCCCGCCGCTCGGGGCGCGCCGATGACGCGGCGGGCCGGTACCGGGAACTGCTCGACGTGGTGCCCGAGGGACCGCTGCGGGAGTTCTGCCGGCAGTACGCGGGATAGGCGCTTGGCCACCGGCCCGCTTCATGGTCGACGCTCAGAACGGTGGTTCGGCGGGCGTGCTCCGTCCCGCATCGGCGCCCGCGAGTGCCGCGCTGTCCCCCTTCATCGAGTGCTTCATCGAGTGCCGCCACGGCGGACGCTTCCTGGACGGGGACCGCAGCGTCAGGTCGTAGCTCGTGTCGCCGTCTGCCGTCTCGGTCGTGCCGGCGTTGGTCGCGTCGGCGATGTCGATGTGCGTGTCCAATACGGTCGGCGGCCGCGTGTGCACCCGGCCTGAGGGTGCGGTCCAGGTCGTGATGCCGCTGGTCGCGTCCCGGACGACGCTCCAGCCGCCGTGTGTCTTCAGCAGGTGGTGCCGTCGGCACAGGGGCTGGAGGTTGTCGGCACGCGTCTGGCCCGGGGTGCCCGGGGGCAGGGTCTCGGTGTCGAGGTCGTGGTCGAAGGGCACGATGTGGTCCAGGTCGTCCTGGTCCGCGGGGTGCTCGCACTGCGGGAACTCGCAGGTCCCGTCGCGCGCGACCACCGCCTGCCGCAGCACCTTGCCCGGCCGGTACGAGGTGGTCGAGTAGTCGGTGAGGACCCCGGTCAGCGGGTCGGTGACCAGGCGCTGCCAGGTCGCGTCGGCGGCGATCCGGCCGGCCAGGTCCGCGGTGACGGGCCCGAAACCCTCCAGCTCGCCGGGGGCGTCGTCCTGGCCCAGCAGGGCGCTGGCCGGGACGGTGACCCGCACCACGGGCCTGGTCGGCACCATGCGCATGACGGTCCGCCGCACCGGGGCCCGGCCACCGCACGTGCAGACGCGGGTGCCCGCCGCATCGCCGGTCCCGTCGCTGCGCGCCCCGTCGCGGGAGCCGTCGCCGTCGGTCCGGTCGTCGGCCTCGGGCCCGTCGGCCGTCCGTAGCCGGCCGGTGACGATCCCCGTCAGGCAGTCCGCCCGCAGCTGGCCCAGGTCCCGCTCCTCGCCGGGCGCGCGCCGGAGCTGGTGGGCCAGGTCGTCGAGCACGCCCCACACCGCTGCGGCGTCGACCGCGGGCAGGTAGGCCGACAGCCAGGCCATGTCGTCCCCGGCCCGGTCGATCTGCACCGAACGGCGCGCCGCCGCGGCCTTGGCCGCCTGCTCGGCGCCATGCCGCGTCCTCGCGAACGCCAGCATCTTCGACCGCAGCCAGCGCCACGTACGGAACGGGGCGTGCGGCAGGTACCGGGCGATCGCCTCCGCGCGTTCCTCGAGGGTGAGCTGCGCGGCGGACCGCAGCAGGGTGTGGGCCTTCTTCACGTCGATCCGCCCGGTCGTCAGGGCGCGGATCACGGAGGGATGGTCCGCCCCGGACTCGCCGCGCACCACGACCTCGGACGCCTCCGTCCCGGTGACCGCCAGCTCACCCGTCACCTGCGCGACCAGCGAGCTGTGCGCCAGCGGACCGGTCTCCCGGCTCGCTCGCTCGGCCACGGTCCGGGCCTGCAGGCCCGCGGCCCAGGACTGCAGGCGGCCGCACGCGATCATCAGGTCGCCCAGGGCGTCGTCCGGGAGCTCCGCCAACAGCTCGGCGTCCGGGTCGGTGGCCTCGGCGACCACTTGCGCCAGCTTGAGGCCGATCGCGCTGGTCAGCGCGGAACGCAGGGGCTCCACCGGCCACAGCGCGACCGGTACGGCCTCGGACGGCCAGTGCGGCCTGTCCTCCAGTTCGTCCAGCCTGACCAGCTCGGCGAAGGCGTCGTCGTCCAGGAGCACGTGGCTCATGCCCTCGTAGCTCTGCCCGTTGTCCATGAACCAGCCCCTCGCCTCATAAGCCACCCAAAAAGACATCAAACCCGCGGATGCTCGTTCGACGATATCCGCCACCACTGGTGCACGCCCGGTATCCACATGCGCTTCTGCCTGCCGCGTAAGAACCCGCGACCGGCCCACCCACGGGGTATCGCGTGCGGGACGGCTGCCCCCGGCACCAGGACACCCGCGAACCGCAATTGCCTCGGCCCGTGTCGGTGTCCAGTGGTTGACTCCAGCACATGAACGACGACCAGCCCTACGAGTTCTCCACCGACCCGGACCGCATCGACGCCGCCCGCGTGCACGAGCTCGTCGCCCGGCACGCCTACTGGGCCAAGGATCGCCCGCGCGAGGTCATGGACGCCGCGATCGCGGGTTCCCGGCCCTACGGCGTCTACCGCCGGGCCACGGGTGAGCAGGTGGGGTTCGCCCGCGTCGTGACCGACGGCGCGACGTTCGCGTGGCTCGCCGACGTCATCGTCGACCCGGAGCTACGTGGGCAGGGCATCGGAAAGCTGCTCGTCGCGGGCGTCGTCGCGGAGCTGGACCAGCTCGGGCTGCGCCGCACGATCCTCGCGACCGCCGACGCGCACGGGCTCTACGAGCAGTTCGGCTGGACGGCGGTGACCGAGGAGTACAAATGGATGGAACGTCCCGGCAGCGCGGCGGGCGCACCGGCAACCACCCCGACATCCCACCCAGGAGCAGCCACATGAGCCTGTCCGTCGAGATCGGTGACCTCACCCGCGTGGAGGCCGACGCCGTGGTCAACGCCGCGAACTCGCTGCTGCTGGGCGGCGGCGGGGTCGACGGCGCGATCCACGCCGCCGCCGGGCCCCGCCTGCTGGAGGCCTGCCGACGCCTGCGCAAGACCACCCACCCGGACGGGCTGGCCGTCGGCGACGCCGTGGCGACCCCCGCGTTCGACCTGCCCGCCTCGTGGGTGATCCACACGGTCGGACCCAACCTGCATCGCGGTCAGGACGACCCGACCCTGCTCGCCTCCTGCTTCGCGCGGTCGCTCGACGTCGCCGCCGAGCTCGACGTGCGGTCGGTCGCGTTCCCCGCGGTGAGCGCGGGCGCCTACGGCTGGCCCGTGTCCGACGTCGCCCGCATCGCCGTGGCGACCGCCCGGAGCTGGCTCGCCGGACATCCGGACGGCAGCCCCCGCGAGGTGCGGTTCGTCGTGATCGACGAGCGGGTGCAGCACGCCTTCGACGACGTCCTCGGTCGCTGAGGAGGCGTCGTCCGGCGGAGGACGACGCCCCGACGGGTGTCGCCCGCCGCCGGCGGGAGCGCGCCGCCCGTCCTCAGTTCGTGAGCAGCTTGCGCAGCTCCTCCGGCGTCGCCGCGACGGCCGCCGCGCCCGCCGTCTCCAGCTCGCCCGGCGCCCCGTAGCCCCAGGCCACGCCGACGGTCGCCACGCCGTGGTGGGCGGCGGCGTGCACGTCGTGCTCGCGGTCGCCCACCATCACGACCTGACCGGCGTCGGCCCCGAGCGCCACCGCGTGCGCCAGCGCCCGCTCGACCACGACCTCCTTGCCCTGCACCAGGCCAGCGGACTCGGCGGCCGCGCCGTGGACGCCGTCGAGGCCGCCGGTCAGATAGCCGGCCAGCCCGAAGTGCTCCGCGATCTGCTTCGCGTAGGGCTGGGGCTTCGCGGTCGCGACCAGGAGCGTCACCCCGGCGTCCCGCAAGCCCGCGAGCGCCTCCGGGATGCCGGGGAACACGGAGTTGCCGCCGATCATGCCGTGGACCTCGAAGTCGCGCCGGTAGGCGGTGATCACGGCCTCGGCGTCGGCCCGGGAGAAGCCGATGCCGGTCATGCTGGCCCCGAGGGGCGGGCCGACGAAGGCCCGCAGTACCTCCGCGGACGGGACGGCGAACCCGGCGTCGGCGAAGCCGGCGCGCAGGGACGCGATGATGCCGGGTGCGGAGTCGGTGAGGGTGCCGTCGAGGTCGAGCAGGACGTGCGTGATGGTGCGGGGCAGCGAGAGGGTCACGCGACGAGCGTGCCACAGGTTCAGTGCTGCCCCTGGTGCGCGTCCGTGGCTGGAGTCACGTCCGGCCCGGAGCCCCCGGCATCGGCATCGCTGTGATCCCCGTGTTCCGCCCCGCCGTCGTGCTCGGGCACCGTCCCCGCGTCCTGCCCCGGTTCGACGACGACGAACTGGCCCATCATCCCCTCGTCCTCGTGCAGCAGCATGTGGCAGTGGAACATGTAGGGCACGTCCGGGTCGGTGTAGTCCTCGAACCGCATGAGCAGCCGGTAGGTGCGGTTCGGCTCCAGGTACACGGTGTCCTTGGGGCCGGCGAGCTCGGGCGGTGGCGGGTCGCCGTCGACCGTCAGGACGCGGAACTGGACGTCGTGCACGTGGAAGGTGTGCGGCATCGGCACGATGCTGCGCACCTCCCACACCTCGGTGGCGTCCACGGTGGCGGTCTCGTCGATGCGGCCCATGTCCATGGTCCGGCCGTTGATGCGCCGGTCGTCGAGCTCGAACTCGCGCGTCACGGTGGCGTCGGACTCCCGCAGCGCGTCGTCCGCGGCGTGTGCCGACGTCGTCCAGGCGGGTTCGGGCGACGGCGCGAGCCGGTCTGTGGCGCGCAGCTCCAGGACGTCGAAGTCGTCGTTGCCGCCCATCGCGAACGGGACGACGACGCCCCCGAGGTCGGCCTCGAACGAGTGCAGGCGGGTGGTCTCGCCGGGCTCCATCCGGACGACGACCTCGGCGCGCTCGCCGGGAGCGAGCCGCACCTGCTCGAGCCGGACCGGGGCGTCGAGCAGCCCGCCGTCGGTGGCGACGAGGTCCATCTCCCGGTCGGCGAAGCCGAGCTGGTAGGTGCGGGCGGTCGACCCGTTGAGCAGGCGCAGGCGCACGGCCTCGGTCGTGACCTCGTGGTACGCCCCGACCGTCCCGTTGGCCAGCACCGTCCCGCCGAGCGTGCCGGGCTCGCTGCCGTCGTCCGACAGCTGGAGCTGGCCGGCGTCGTCGAGCACCTTGTCCTGCACGACGACGGGCACGTCGTCGACGCCGTACTCCTGCGGCAGGTCGGCGGCGCGAGAGGCGTCGTCGTCGAGCAGGAACATGCCCGCCAGGCCGCGGTAGACGTGCTTCTCCGTGGCTCCGTGGGGGTGCGGGTGGTACCAGAGGGTGGCGGCTGGCTGGTCGATCCGCCAGGTGGGCCGCCAGGTCCCGCCCGGCTCGACCTCCTGGTGGGGGCCGCCGTCCATGGCCGCGGGCAGGTGCATGCCGTGCCAGTGCACGCTGGTGGGCTCGTCGAGGTCGTTGGTGACCTCGACGGCGACGCGTTCGCCGCGCTCGGCGCGCAGGGTCGGGCCGAGGTAGGGACCGTCGAATCCCCAGGTGCGCGTCTCGACGCCGGGCAGGAACTCGGTGGTGCCCTCCTGCGCCCTCAGGGAGAAGACGCGCGCGCCGTCCACGACGCGCGACGGCGCCAGGGGCGGAATCGCGAGCTCGTTCGTGAACTCCACCTCGTCCACGGGGGTGACGGAGCCGGGGACCAGGCCGCAACCGGCGAGCCCGAGCAGCAGCGCCACCGTACCGGCGGCCACGGACCCGGCCACGCGAACCGGGCCGACGCGCCTCATCGGCCCGCCCCGCGCAGCCGCTGCACGCCCGCTGCCACGACGCCCGCGAGGGCGCCCCACATGGCGTCGAACGCCAGGGCCGGGATCAGGGTCCACGCCGGGCCGTCGCCGGGACCGCCGAACCCGGACAGCACAGGAACCAGGAGTCCGATCGTGTGGGCGACCAGCCCGTAGGCGAGACCGGTCAGCGTCAGGGTGAGCACGGGGCGGGGCACGCGGCCCAGCCCGACGACGCCGATCCAGACGGCCGCGGTGATGCCGATGATGGCCAGCGCGCGGGGTGCGCCGGTGCCGAGCGCGCCGGTCAGGCCGGTCAGCGGCCAGAGCAGGGCCAGCGCGGACAGGCCGGCGACGAGGGTCCACGGGACGGGGACGGCCGCGGGCCCCGGCGTCGGCCGGGCGGGAGGCTGTGATGAGGTCATGCCCCGACGGTGCCCGCCGGACCCGCCCCGCCACATCGGCCCGGGATCGTCTCCTGGTGTCGCCTGGGGGCGACACCGACCCTGGACCCTGGTCTGATGCCTCAGGGTCGGGCCGTCCGTAGGGTGTCGGTGTGCCCGAGAAGAGCGAGGTCCCGTACGCCGTGGACCCACGTGTCACCGACGTCGTCCTGGCGATCGCCATGGCGCTGCTGGTCGCCGTGGTCATCGCCGCCGACCCCGACGCGGCCCACCACGCCGGGCCCGGCGCCTACCTGTTCGCGGCGGGCTTCGGGGCGCTGGTCCTGCTGCGGCGGCGGCTGCCGCGCACCGTGCTCGTGGTCACCGTGCTTGCGGTGTTCGTCTACTACACGTTCCAGTTCGCGCCGATCGGCATGGCGCTGCCCGCGATCGCGGCCCTCTACTCGGCAGCGGAGATGGGGCGCACCGGCTGGGCGGTCGGCGGCGGCGCCGTCCTGGTCGCGGTCGCCACCTACTACCGGGTGACGGGCACGGCCGAGGAGTACCTGACGCCGTACGACCTGGTCACGAACCTCGCGCTGGTCGCGGCGGCGATCGCGCTGGGCGTCGCGGTGCGGTTGTCCCGGGAGGCCCGGGTGCATCAGGCGCACGCCGCCGAGCAGCGGCTCCAGGCCGAGCGGCTGCGCATCGCCCGCGACCTGCACGACGTCGTGGGGCACAACCTGTCCGTGATCGCCCTGCACTCGGGCGTCGCGGCCGAGGCCGTGGGCCGGGACGACGACGCGGCCCGGGGAGCGCTGGAGCACGTGCGGCAGGCGACGTCGGGCACGCTGCACGAGCTGCGGTCCACGGTGCGGGTGCTCCGCGCGCCCGTGGGCGACGCCGCGAGCCCGGCCCCGACCGGCCTGGCCGGGGTCGAGGCCCTCGCTGCCTCCGCCCGCGCCACCGGGCTCGCCGTCGACGTGACGCTCGACGTGCCGGACGGCGTCCTCGACGGCGCGATCGACGCCGCCGCCTACCGGATCGCGCAGGAGTCCCTGACCAACGCGCTGCGGCACGCCGGGGCCTCACGCGTGACGGTGTCCGCGCGGGTCGACGGCAGGCGCCTCGCGATCCGCGTGTCCGACGACGGACGCGGGGCCGGTCCCGCACCGGTGCCCGGCTCGGGGATCTCCGGGATGCGTGAGCGCGCTGCCGTGCTCGGCGGCACCCTGACCACGGGCAACGCCCCGGGCGGCGGGTTCGTCGTGGCCGCCGACCTGCCCCTGCGTCTGGAAGGCTGAGCGCCATGATCCGGATCGTGCTGGTGGACGACCAGGAGCTCGTGCGGGCGGGGCTGCGCGCGCTCGCCGAGAGCGAGGGCGACATCGTGGTGGTCGGCGAGGCCGCAGACGGGCTCGCGGGGGTCTCGCGGGTGCGGGAGCTGCGCCCCGACGTGGTGCTGATGGACATCCGGATGCCGCGGCTGGACGGCCTGGCCGCTACCCGGCAGATCGTCGCGGACCCCGCCCTGGCGGGCACCCGCGTGCTGGTGCTGACCACGTTCGACGAGGACGAGCACGTCTTCGAGGCCGTCCGGTCGGGCGCGGCCGGTTACCTGCTCAAGGACGTCGCGCCCGCCGAGCTGCGCCGCGCCGTCCGCGTGGTCGCGGCGGGCGACGCGCTGCTCGACCCGGCCGTGACCGCGACCGTGCTGCGCGCCGTCGCCGCGGCCCCGGCGCCCCGGGCCGGCGCCGACGACCGGCTGGCCGCACTCACCGAGCGCGAGCGCGAGGTGCTGCAGCAGCTCGGCCGCGGGCTGACCAACGACGAGATCGCCGCGGAGCTCTACCTGAGCCCCGCCACCGCGCGCACCTACGTGAGCCGGCTGCTCGCCAAGCTCGGCGCGCGGGACCGGGCCGCCCTGGTGATCCTCGCGTACGAGACGGGCCTGGTCAGGACGCCCTGACCAGGCCCGTCCGGGCCGGCCAGGACGTCAGAGCGACCGCAGCCGCGGCAGCACGTCCTCGCTGAACTGCGTCAGGAACCGCTCCTGGTCGTGACCCGGCCCGTGCACCACCAGGTGGTTGAGGCCTGCGTCGACGTAGGGCTTGATCATCGCGACGGCCTCGTCGGGGTCGGAGGCGACGATCCAGCGCTTGGCGACCTGCTCGATCGGCAGCTCGTCCGCGAGCTGCTCCATCTCGGTGGCCGAGGTGACGCTGTGCTTCTGCTCCGGAGTGAGCGACAGCGGCGCCCAGAACCGGGTGTTCTCCAGCGCGGCGGCGGGATCACGGTCGTAGGAGATCTTGATCTCGATCATCTTGTCGACGTCCGCGACGTCGCGCTCGGCCTTCTCGGCACCCTCGGCGACCGCGGGCAGCAGCTTCTCCGTGTACAGGTCCATGCCCTTGCCGGAGGTGCAGATGAAGCCGTCGCCCGCGCGTCCCGCGTACTTCGCCACGAGCGGCCCGCCGGCCGCGATGTAGACGGGCACAGGGCTGACGGGCCGGTCGTAGATGTTGGCGCCGACCAGCTCGTAGTAGTCGCCCTTGAAGTCCACGGACTCCTCGGTCCACAGGGCACGCATGAGCTGCACGGCCTCACGCAGGCGCGCGAACCGCTCCTTGAACTCGGGCCACTCCATGCCGGAGACGGCCGTCTCGTTAAGAGCCTCACCCGTGCCGACACCGAGGATCACGCGGTTCTCGGTGAGCAGGGCGAGCGTCGCGAACTGCTGCGCGATCACCGCGGGGTTGTAGCGGAACGTAGGGGTGAGCACGCTCGTGCCGAGCTGGATGCGGGAGGTCCGCTCCCCCGCCGCGGCGAGCCAGGCGAGGGCTGAGGGCGCATGACCCCCCTCGTGCCGCCACGGCAGGAAGTGGTCGGAGACCATCGCGCTGTCCAGTCCCACCTCCTCGGCGCGTACTGCGAGCTCAACCAGCTCGCGCGGCCCGAACTGCTCGGCGGACGCCTTGTACCCGATCTTCAGAGTCACGGTTGTGACCCTACGCTCCATCGCCCGCCCGCGAACCCGCTCGTCGCGCACATCACATCGTCCCTGCTCAGGAACGCCGCATCGCCGCGGCGGACCACGCCCCGGCAAGCGCGACGAGCACCACGAACACCCCCAGGACCAGCGGTGCCGGCAGGTACACGAGGCCGACGCCGACCGCGAGCACGGGGACCACCAGCCCGGCGTAGCCCACGAGGAACACAAGGGCGAGGGCCTCGGCCCGCTCGGCGGGCGGCACCAGCGCCGCCGTCCGGCCCAGGGCGGACTTGAAGAGCAGACCCGCCCCGCCGCCGGCGAGCAGGCCACCCGTCAGGAAGAGCGCCGTCGACGGCAGCACGACGCCGCCGAACAGGGCGGCCGGACCCACGATCATCAGGGCCGTGGCCGCGCGCAGCTGGCGGGCCGGTGCGACGCCCGCGACGACGGACTGCCCGAGCGCGCCGGCCAGGAACGGCGTGGCCGCGACGACCCCGGTGACCACCAGCGACGTCTGCCCCAGCTCGTCGTGCACGAACGACGCCGCGACCGAGCTGAACAGGCCGAACACGGCGAAGGCCGTGAACGCGCCGACCGCGTTCGCCACGAACGGACGCCGGGCCTCGGGGCCGATCGCCACGCGCTGGGGGCGGTAGGGCCGCAGGCCCGGCCGGTGCAGGACCGTCTCGGGCACCAGCAGCGTGCCGACCAGGAGCAGCACCAGCACCCCGGCGAACACCGCGTACGGCAGTACCAGCGGATCGGCCGACGGCTCGGCGATCAGCCCGGACAGGAGCGGTCCGAGCCCCAACCCGCCGAGGTTCGCGACGGTGGCGACCACGGCCGCGCGGGCCGGTGCCGGGCGGGACCGGGCGCCGTCCAGCTCGGCGAGGTAGGCGGTGGCCGTCGCCGTCAGCGCGCCGATCCCGACACCGGAGACCAGCCGGGCCGCGACCAGCCCGGCCAGGTCGTCCCGGGCCAGAAAGACCACCGCGGCCAGGAGCTCCAGCGCGGCGGCGAGCAGGACCAGCGGGCGCCGTCCGACCCGGTCGCTCAGGTGCCCCACGAAGAAGAGGCTCGCCACGACGCCCACCGCGTAGGCGGCGAAGATCACCGTCACCGTGAACGGCCCGTACCCGTCGCGGGCCACGTACAGCGGGTAGAGCGGGGTCGGCACCGTCGAGAACGCCATGAGCAGCAGGAAGGTCAGACCGGTGACCCAGAACCCGGCGCCGTGGCGCCGCGGACCGGCACGGGTCGGTACGGGCGGGGCGGGGTAGGTCTGCGTGTTCGTCACCCCAGCAGTCTGCGCCCGGCACATTCATCAGGACAAGCGAATCATTGTGATGCGGTCTATCGCTTCTCGCGATAACTCTGCGACGATGGCCCCATGGACACCCGGCACCTGGAGTACTTCATCGCCGTCGCGGAGGAGGGCAGCTTCACGCGCGCCGCGCACCGGCTGCAGACCGTCCAGTCGGCGGTCTCGGCGGGCGTGCGCACGCTCGAACGGGAGGTGCGGGCGACGCTCTTCGTGCGCTCCACCCGCCGGGTCGAGCTGTCCGACGCCGGCCGCGCGCTCCTGCCCGAGGCGCGGGCCGCGGTCGAGTCGCTGGACCGCGTCTACGACGTCGTGGCCGCCGCCGAGAGCGGCCTGCGGGGGCGGCTGCGCCTCGGGGTCTTCGCCAACTCCGACATGCTCGACATCCCGGCGCTGGCCGGGCGGTTCCACCAGCTCTACCCGGGCGTCGCGCTCAGCGTCGTCGCCTCGCCCACCGGCTCGACGGGCCTGGTCGACGACGTCCGGGCGGGCCGGCTGGACGTCGCGATCACCGGGCTGCCGGCCGCGGACCTGGCGGGCCTGCGGTCGCACGAGCTGCTGGCCGACGAGTTCGTCGCGGTGGTCCCGGAGGCCCATGAGCTGGCCGGGCGCGCGGTGCTCTCCCTGGAGGAGCTCGTCGGCGAGCCGTTCGTCGACGGCCCGCCTGGGTTCGGCAACCGCGTGATCATCGAGCGCGAGCTGGCCGCGCGCGGCCTGCGCCGGAGCGTCGTGGTCGAGAGCCCCGACATGAGCCTGGTGGCCGCGTTCGTCGCGGCCGGGCTCGGCGTCGCCGCGATCCCCCGCATGGTGCTGCGCCCCGCGCCCGGCGCCGTCGTCCTGCCCCTCGACGTCTCGCTCACGTTCTCCATGCGGTCCGTCAGCCGGCTCCGCGCCACCCGCCCCGTCGAGGCGGCGCTGGACCTGCTGCACGGGGTCGCTAGGAGCCCGAGCCTCCCAGCGCCCGGTACGCCCGGCTCGTGAGCTCGTGGTCCAGATGCGGCTCCAGCCAGGCGCTGGTCTCCACCACCCGAGGCAGCGAGACCCCCGTGCTGATCCCGAGCCCGTCGAGCATCCACAGCAGGTCCTCCGTGGCGAGGTTGCCCGTGGCCGACTCCGCGTAGGGGCACCCGCCCAGGCCCCCGGCCGACGTGTCGAACGTGGTCACCCCGTGCCGCAGCGCGGCGGCGACGTTGCCCAGCGCCTGCCCGTAGGTGTCGTGGGCGTGCAGGGCCAGCACGTCGTCGGGCAGGCCGGCCGCGTTCAGCGCGTCCAGGAGCGCGGTCACGTGCCCCGGCGTGCCGACGCCGATCGTGTCGCCGAGCGAGAGCTGCTCCGCGCCCAGGTCCATGAGGCGCTTGCCGGCCGTGACCACCTGGTCCAGCGGCACGTCGCCCTCCCACGGGTCGCCGAAGCACATCGAGACGTACGCCCGCACCCGCATCCCCGCGGCGCGCGCCCGCGTCATGACCGGCTCGAACATCGCGTACTGCTCGTCCAGGGACCGGTTCAGGTTGCGGCGCGCGAACGAGTCCGTGGCGCTGGCGAACACCGCGATGTGCCGCAGGCCCAGGTCGTAGGCCCGTTCCAGGCCGCGCTCGTTGGGCACCAGCACCGGCAGGTCGCGGGCGTGGTCACCGAGCCGGTCCACCAGCGCCGCGAGCACGTCGGCGGCGTCGGCGAGCTGCGGCACCCAGCGCGGGTGCACCAGGCTCGTGGCCTCCACGTACGGCAGGCCGGCGTCGAGCAGGCGCTCGACCAGGTCCACCTTGACCGCGGTCGGGACCACCGCCCGCTCGTTCTGCAGGCCGTCGCGCGGTCCCACCTCGTAGACCGTCACGCGCTCGGGCAGGGCCGGGTCGCGCACCACCTGGGGCGTGCGGTACTCGCGAGGCGCCGACGCAGGCATCGACCCGGGGACCGGCTCAGGCATCGGGCACCTCCAGCACGAAGAGCACCTGCCGCGCCGCGACCTGCTCCCCCGCGGTCGCGCGCACGCGCACCACGCCGTCGGACGGCGCCACCAGTGCCAGCTCCATCTTCATCGCCTCCAGCACGCCGAGCGTCTGCCCGGCGGTCACCGGCTCGCCGTCGCGCACGTCGACCCGGGTCAGGGACCCGGGCATCGCGGCGACGACGACGCCGTCGGACAGGTCGGCCTCGGCGGCGCGGGAGCCACCGGGCCGGGTGAACCGGAACGTGTGCCCGCGGGTGCTCACCTCGACCGAGCGCGGGCGGACGTCGACCACGAACCGGGCCGTGACGCCGTCCAGCTCCAGCAGCTCCAGGCCACCGGTGCCGTCCGCTGCGGCACCCGCCGCGGCACCGCCCGCCGCGCGGCACGACGTCGGCGGCTCGCCGTCGCGCCGCACCTCGCCGCGGGCGGTGCTCACGCGCAGCACCACGTCGTCGAGCTCGACCCAGGTGTCGGCGGGCGGCCCGGCGAGCCGCCAGCCGTCGCCGCCGGCACGCACGGCGGCCGCGGCCACCGTCCAGGCCGCCGCGACGAGCGCGGGTCCCGGGTCCGGCGCGGGCAGCTCGTGCGTGTCGAGCCACGCGGTGTGCACCTCGCCGTCGCGGAACGCGCCGGAGTCCGCGAGCGCCCGCACGAACCCGGTGTTGGTCACGAGCCCGCCGATCGCGGTGTCGTCGAGGGCGTCGACGAGGGCCTGGCGGGCGGCCTCGCGGTCGGCGCCGCGGGTGATGATCTTGCCGATCATGGGGTCGTAGGCGGCGGGGACGACGGTGCCGTCCTCCAGCCCGGCCTCGACCCGGACGCCGGGCGAGCCGGGCCAGCGCACCCGGGTCGCGGTGCCTGCCTGCGGCAGGAACCCGCCGAAGGCGTCCTCGGCGTAGATCCGCGCCTCCATGGCGTGGCCGACGACGGTGACGTCGTCCTGCGTGAAGCCGAGCGGTTCGCCGGCGGCGACCAGGAGCTGCTGCTCGACGAGGTCGATGCGCTGCCCGCGCACGCGCACGACCTCCTCGGTGACGGGGTGCTCGACCTGGAGGCGGGTGTTCATCTCGAGGAACCAGGCGCCCTCGATGCCCTGCCGGGTGTCGACGAGGAACTCCGCGGTGCCGACGCCGGTGTAGCCCACCTGGCGGGCCAGGTTCACGGTCCATCGGTGCAGCGCGTCGCGCAGGGCGGGGTCGAGGTCGGGGGCGGGCGCCTCCTCCAGGACCTTCTGGTGGCGGCGCTGGGCGGAGCAGTCGCGTTCGTGCAGGTGCAGCACGTTGCCGTGCTCGTCGGCAAGGACCTGGACCTCGACGTGGCGGCCGCGTTCGACGAACCGTTCGAGCAGCAGGGTGTCGTCGCCGAACGCGGCGGCGGCCTCGCGCCCGGCCGCCGCGATCGCCGGGGCGAGCTCGGGCTCGGAGCGCACGATGCGCATGCCCTTGCCGCCGCCGCCGGCTGCGGCCTTGACCAGGAGCGGGAACGTGACGGCGGAGGGCGTGCGTCCGCGCAGCGGGATCTCCTGGAGCACGGGCACACCGGCCTCCCGCGCGATCTCCCGCGCCGTGTCCTTGCGCGCCATGGCGTCCATCGCCTCGGGGGGCGGCCCCACCCAGATCAGCCCGGCGCCGACGACGGCACGCGCGAGCTCGGCCCGCTCGGACAGGAACCCGTACCCGGGGTGGACGGCGTCGGCGCCGGTCTCCTTGGCGGCGGCGAGCAGCGCGGGGATCGACAGGTAGGACTCGGCGGGCGGCGTCGGGCCGAGGCGGACGGCGACGTCGGCGGCGCGGGTGTGCGGGGCGCCGGTGTCGGCGTCGGAGTGGACGGCGACGGTGCGCAGCCCGAGGCGGCGGGCGGTGCGGATGATCCGCAGGGCGATCTCGCCGCGGTTGGCGATCAGGAGGGTGTGCATCGTCATCACATCCGGAAGATGCCGTAGGAGGGCGCGGGGATCGGGGCGGCGGCCGTGGCGGCCAGCCCGAGGGCCAGGACGCGGCGGGTGTCGGCGGGGTCGACCACGCCGTCGTCCCAGAGGCGCGCCGTGGCGTAGTAGGGGTTGCCCTGGGTCTCGTACTGGGCGCGGATCGGGGCCTTGAACGCCTCGACGTCGGCCGCGGGGGCGTCGGCGAGGTCCTTGCGGACGGTGGCCAGGACGGACGCGGCCTGCTCGCCGCCCATGACGGAGATGCGGGCGCCGGGCCACATCCACAGGAACCGGGGGTCGTAGGCGCGGCCGCTCATGCCGTAGTTGCCGGCGCCGAACGAGCCGCCGAGCACCACGGTGAACCGGGGCACGGAGGTGCAGGCCACGGCCGTGACCAGCTTGGCGCCGTCCTTGGCGATGCCGCGGTGCTCGTACTCCTTGCCGACCATGAACCCGGCGATGTTCTGCAGGAACACCAGCGGGATGCGCCGCTGGTCGCAGAGCTGTACGAAGTGCGCGCCCTTGAGCGCGGACTCGGAGAACAGGATGCCGTTGTTGGCCACGATGCCGACCTGGTAGCCGTCGATCCGCGCGAAGCCACAGACCAGTGTCTCGCCGTAGCGGGCCTTGAACTCCTGCAGCTGGGAGCCGTCGACGATGCGCCGGATCACGTCGCGCACGTCGTACGGGGTGCGCGGGTCGGCGGGCACGTCGTAGAGCCCGTCGGGGTCCGCCTCGGGCTCCTCGGGCGGCACCCGGTCCAGCACCTGCGCGGGCGCCGGGGTCGTCGCGACGATCTCGCGCACGATGCGCAGGGCGTGGGCGTCGTCGTCGGCCAGGTGGTCCGCGACGCCGGAGGTGGTGGTGTGCACGACGCCGCCGCCCAGCTCCTCCGCCGTGACGACCTCGCCCGTGGCGGCCTGCACCAGGGGTGGCCCGCCGAGGAAGATCGTGCCCTGGTCGCGCACGATGACGGCCTCGTCGCTCATCGCGGGCACGTACGCGCCGCCCGCGGTGCACGAGCCCATGACGGCGGCGACCTGCGGGATGCCACGGGCCGACAGGTTGGCCTGGTTGTAGAAGATGCGCCCGAAGTGCTCGCGGTCGGGGAACACCTCGTCCTGCATGGGCAGGTAGGCGCCGCCGGAGTCGACGAGGTAGACGCACGGCAGGTGGTTCTCGGCAGCGATCTGCTGGGCGCGCAGGTGCTTCTTCACCGTCACGGGGTAGTAGGTGCCGCCCTTGACGGTGGCGTCGTTGGCGACGACCACGCACTGCCGCCCCGCGATGCGCCCGATCCCGGTGACGATGCCCGCGCTGGGCACGGCCCACTCGCCCCCGTACATGTCGTAGGCGGCCAGGGCCCCGATCTCCAGGAAGGGGCTGCCGGGGTCGAGCAGCCGGTCGACCCGGTCACGGGCCAGCAGCTTGCCGCGCCCGGTGTGGCGGGCGCGCGCCTCGGGCGAACCGCCCTGGCGCACGCGCGCCAGCCGTTCGCGCAGCTGCGCGGTCAGGGTGCGCAGATCCGGTCCAACGCCGACGTCGGTGGTCATGTGCCGCAGCATAGCCCGCTGGTTAACGATCGTTAACCCCGGGAGCCCGCCGGCGCGTTCCGGGTCAGCGGAGGCCGCGCCGGTAGTCGCCCGGGGCGACGCCGCACACCTGGCGGAACGTGTCGTAGAAGCTGCTCTGCGCGGTGAACCCCGCGGCGTGCGCGATCTCGGCGGCGGTGCGGTCCGAGGTGATCAGCAGCCGCTGCGCCTCCGCGACCCGGCACCTCGCGATGTACGCGCCGACCGTGGTGCCGACCACCCGCTTGAACAGCGTCATCGCGTGGCTGGGACTCAGGTGGACGGCGCGGGCCACGTCCGTCGCGGTGATCGGCTCCCGGTAGTGCTCCGCGACGTACTGCGCCATGGCCGTGGCCCGGGCTGCGGCGCCGGACAGGGGCACCTCCGCGGCCCCGGGCCCCGAACCCGCTGGGCCGGCCGCGCCCGCGGGACCCGCCGGGCTGTCCAGCACCCGACGCACGAACGCCTGCGCCTCCAGCATGACCACCGTGCGGTGCCCGCCGTCGAGGACGTCGCGGTGCCAGCTCGCGAACAGCGCGGCGACGTCGCGCACCAGCACGGCCGCCGGCACCACGACGGGCCGGGCACTGAGCAGCACCGCGACGTGCTCCGTGGGCAGCGCCCAGCGCAGCACCTCCGTGAGCGGGATGTGCACCCAGGACACGTCGGTCGGCGTCGCGCACGGGTGGACGAGCTGGTGCGGGGTGCCGCCCCAGAACAGCGCGACCTCGCCCGCCTCGACCCGCAGGCCGGAGCCCCCGAAGAGGTACTCCAGCCGCCCGGTGTGCACGAGGTTGAGCTCCAGGTCGTCGTGCCGGTGCGGGCGCGCCATCACGGGCGGCACGCCGTGCCGCACCCACAGCGCGGCCTCGTCCAGCTCGACCTCGTCGTCCGCGAGCACCATGGGCAGGCAGCATAGGGGCTGCCCCGGCACGCCGCCGGTCGAAGGATCCCGGAGACGGCGGGCACGCAGCCGGAGGTCTCACCGGCATCCTCGGACCTAGCGTCGCCGCATGGCTCATTCACCGAAGATCACCATCATCGGCGCCGGCGGCTTCGTGTTCCCGTTCCGCCTCATCGGCGACCTGCTCAGCTTCCCCGCCCTGCAGGCGGCCACGCTCACGCTCATGGACCTCGACGCGGGCCGCCTGGACCGGGTGGCGGGCGCCGCCCGCGAGCTCGTGGACCACCACGACCTGCCCACCGTCGTCGAGCAGACCACCGACCGGCGCGCGGCCCTGGCAGGCGCCGACTTCGTGATCATCACGTTCCAGGTGGGCGGCGTGGAGTCCTACCGCCACGACGTCGAGATCCCGCGCCGGTACGGTGTCGACCAGACCGTGGGCGACACGGTCGGGCCGGGCGGCGTCTTCCGGTTCCTGCGCTCGGTGCGCGCCTACCAGGACATCGCCGCGGACGCCCTGGAGCTGTGCCCCGGTGCCCAGTTCATCAACTACGCCAACCCGATGGCCATGGCCACCGCATACCTCAACGCGCTCGGCCTGAGCACGGTCGGCCTGTGCCACTCCGTGCAGGGCACCACCCGCATGCTGGCGCGCACGCTCGGCCTCCCGTACGACGAGGTGTCCTACCGCTGCGCCGGCATCAACCACCAGGCGTGGATCCTGGAGTTCCGGCACGGCGCCGAGGACGTCTACCCCCGCCTGCGCGAGGTCATGTCGACGCGGCACCAGCGCGGCCGCGCGGCCTCCGACCTCCTGGCCGACGACGGCGACCACTCCGACGCCGCGCTCGCCGCCAGCACCTACGAGGGCGGCAACGAGCAGGTGCGCACCACGCTGATGAACCACTTCGGGTACTTCGAGACCGAGTCCAGCCACCACGCCTCCGAGTACGTGCCGTGGTTCCGCAAGGACGATGCCACCACCAGGGAGTACATCCCGGAGCGCTGGGACTACTACGAGATCTGCGCCGCCCACGACGAGCAGGGCGACGTCGACGAGCAGCTCGAGCGCCTCAAGGCCGACCTGACGCCGTCCGTCGAGTACGGGGCGTCCATCGTCAACGCCGTCGTCACCGGCGTACCCGCCGTCGTCTACGGCAACGTGCCGAACTCCGGACGCGTCATCACCAACCTGCCCCACGACGCCTGCGTCGAGGTGGCCTGCCTCGTCGACGCGAACGGAGTACAGCCCACCACGCTCGGCGACCTGCCGCCGCAGCTCGCCGCGATCAACCGCACCAACGTCAACGTGCAGACGCTCGCCGTGCGCGCGGCGCTGACCGGCGACGTCGAGCACGTGCACCACGCCGTCGCGCTGGACCCGCTCACCTCCGCCCACTGCACGCTGGAGCAGGTCCGCGCCATGACCGACGAGCTGCTCGCGGCCCACGCCGCCCTGCTGCCCGCCGCCCTCGCGCCCGCTGCCACGGCGCGCTGACCACCCGGCGGCCCCGGGCGACGGCGCCCGGGGCCACCGGCCCCCCGATAGAGACATCAGCACCACCCTCGACGAAGAGGAGACGACATGCCGACCCAAGGGCTGTCCCGCCGCGCGTTCATCGCGGTGGCGGGGATCAGCGTGGCGGGCGCGCTCGCGGCCTGCTCCGGCGCCCCGACCGGGACCAGGCACCTGCGCCTGTCCTCGTGGAACATCCCGCTCGACCTGGAGTCGTACCAGGCGATCGCCGACGAGTTCGTGGCGAACCACCCCGGCACCAGCGTCGCGGTCGAGGTGACCACCGGGCAGTTCCACCAGTGGTTCATCACACGGCTCGCGGCCGACCTCGCGCCCGACATCATCCGCATCACACCCCAGCAGATCGGCCGCTACGCCGCGAACGGCAGCCTGGTGGACCTCACGGGCGCCGTGCCCACCGACTACCGGGACGACTACTCGGAGCCGTTCTGGGCCATCGGCGCCAAGGAGGACGGCCTGTTCGGCGTCTTCCAGCACACCGACAACTTCATCACCTACTACCACCGGGGCGTGCTGGACCGGATCGGCGTCACGGCCCCGGCGTCCCTCGACGAGGCGTGGCACTGGGACGAGTTCCTGGAGATCGCCCGCGAGGCCCGCCAGGTGACCGGCGGATACGGGTTCGGCTACGGCTGGAGCGGCCCGGAGACGGCGTACCGCTGGCTGCCGATCGTCTACCAGAACGGCGGCGCGTTCCTCGGCGACGACGGCGAGACACCCTCCATGGACAGCCCCGAGGCGATCGGGGCCCTGGACTTCGGCCGCCGCTGGTACGCGGAGGGCCTCGTGTCGCCGGCGAACATGAGCAAGTCCGGCGGCGGGGCCGTGGCCCGCGACCTGTTCCTCACCGGGCAGATCGGGCTCATGCTCGACAACCCGGAGTCGATCGCCGCCCTCGACGAAGGCCTGCCCGACGAGTGGGGCACGGCGCCGATGATCCGCAACACCGGCGAGGCGTCCGACCTGGGCGGCAACGCCCTGGCCGTCACGAGGTCCAGCAAGTACCCGGAGCTGGCCGCCGAGCTCGTCGCGCACATCACCAGCCGCGCCAACGTGGTCGAGTTCTGCCGACGCGGCAACTGGCTGCCCGCCCGGTCCTCGCTCGACGCCGCCGACATCGGCTACGAGCGGCACGCCGACACCATGCAGCAGTTCATCGACCAGGCCGGGACCATCCCGCTGTCGATGGTGCGGGCGGAGTCCGGCCGTTACTTCAGCTCGCTCAACTCGGTGTTCGCCGACTACCTCGACCTGTGCCTGCTCGGCGAGCTCACCCCGGCGCAGGCCGGCGCCCAGATGACGGAGGCGATGCGCAGTGTCACCACACGTTGAGCCGCCGCCGCGACGGCGCGCCCGCTGGGCACCGTACGTCTTCGCGGGGCCCGCCGCGCTGCTGTTCCTGGCGTTCTCGCTGCTGCCCATCGTCATCGCGGTGGCCCTGTCCTTCCAGGACACGGCCACGCTCGGCGACGGCGAGTGGGTCGGCACCGCGAACTACGAGACGATGCTGGGCGACCCGCTGCTGCGCACCGCGCTGTGGAACACGGTGCTCTTCACCGTCGGCACCGTGCCCACCGCGATGGCGATCGGCCTCGCGCTGGCCGTCGCGCTGAACCGGCCGCTGCCCGGACGCGGCGTGCTGCGTGCCCTGTTCTTCGTGCCGATGGTCGCCGCCGGCGTCGTGGTCGGCGTCATCATGTCGTGGATCTTCAACCCCGACTACGGCGTGGCCAACAACGCGCTGGCCGCCCTCGGGCTGGGCGGCCTGCCGTGGCTGACGTCGCCGCGCACCGCGATGCTCACGCTGATCGTCGTGGTGGTCTGGACCCGGATCGGGTTCTGCATGGTGATCTACCTCGGGGCGCTCCAGTCGATCCCCGCGGAGCTGCGCGAGGCCGCCGCGATCGACGGCGCGAGCGGCTGGCAGCGCTTCCGGCGCCTGACGGTGCCGATGCTGGCGCCGACCACGTCGATCCTGCTCATCCTGAACGTCGTGTTCTCGCTCCAGGCCTTCGACGTCATCTACGTCATGACCGGCGGCGGGCCCGGGTTCTCGACCACCGTGCTCATCCAGTACGTGTTCCGGTCGGCGTTCGCCGACGCCCGCATGGGGTACGCGGCCGCGCTCGGCCTGCTCCTCGTGCTGATCCTGCTGGTGTTCACGCTGCTGCGGCAGCGGGCCACCAGGCGAGCGGAGGAGCTCCTGTGACCCGGACCAGCAGACGACGCACCCGGCGCTGGCTGCTCACCGCGGCCCTGACCGCCGTCGCCGCCCTCGTCGTGTTCCCGCTGTACTGGATGGTGGTCTCGGCGCTCACGCCGGGCGGCCAGTCGCAGAGCAGCGAGTTCTACCTGTGGCCCGACGCGCCGACCACGGACAACTTCACCGAGGTGTTCGCCCAGCAGCCGGTGTGGCAGTGGCTCGGCAACTCGTTCTTCGTGGCGTCCGTGGGCACCGCGCTGTCGGTCTGCGTGTCGCTCGGCGCCGGGTACGCGCTGGCCAAGTACCGGTTCCGCGGCCGCGGGCTGCTGTACGCGGCGTTCCTGGTGACGATCATGATCCCGATCCAGGTCACGCTCGTGCCCGCGTTCCTCGTCACGGCGCGCCTGGGGCTGGTCGACTCGCCGTGGGCGGTGATCCTGCCGACGTTGTTCGACGTCGTCGGCATCTTCATCGCCCGCCAGTTCATGCTCGGCGTGCCCGACGCGCTGATCGAGGCCGCCCGGCTGGACGGCGCCGGGGAGCTGCGCACGTTCTTCCGCGTGGTGCTGCCGACCTGCTGGCCGCTGGTGGGCGTGCTCGTCATCCTCGGGTTCATGAACCGGTGGAACGACTTCCTGTGGCCGCTGGTGGTGCTGCAGGGCAACGAGAGCCTGACCGTGCCCGTGGGGCTGTCCACGCTGACCAACAACCCGGCGTTCACCTCGCCCTGGGGCGCGGTGATGGCCGTCGCCACGGTCGCCGTCGTGCCGCTGCTCGTGGTGTTCCTGGTGTTCCAGCGCACGTTCGTGCAGGGCATCGCCAGCACGGGGATCAAGTAGCCGCCGCCGACAGCCGCGCTCGTAGACTGCACCGGTGACCCCGCGCAGGCAGCAGATCCTGAGCACGGCAGCCGACCTGTTCGCCGCCCGTGGTTTCCACGGCGTCTCGATGGGCGACATCGGCGCGGCCGTCGGCATCTCCGGCCCGGCCCTCTACAAGCACTTCGCCAGCAAGGAGGACATCCTCGGGCAGTGCCTGCTGCACGCCTCCGACCAGCTCCTGGCCGGGGCGCGCGAGCTGCTGCCCGACCCCGCGGTGGCCGACGGCGCGCTGGCCGCGCTGATCGACCGGCACGCCGACTTCGCGCTCGACAACCCCGCGCTCATCGTCATCCAGGAGCGCGAGTGGGGCGCCCTGGGCACGGAGGCCCGTGCCCAGGTGCGCAAGCACCAGCTCGCCTACATCGACGTCTGGACCGACGCGCTGCGCCCCCTGCGCCCCGACCTCGGCGCCACCGAGGCGCGGGCCGCCGTGCAGGCCGCCTTCGGCCTGCTCAACTCCACGCCGCACAGTGCCCGGATCGGGCGCGCCGCCATGCGGGCCCTGCTGACCCGCATGGCGCACGCGGCCCTGCTCGCTCCGCCTGCGGGCCCTACTCCACCGGCAGACCAAGCCCCCGCGCGATGAGCATGCGCTGCAGCTCGGACGTGCCCTCGCCGATCTCCAGCACCTTCGCATCCCGGTAGAACCGGGCGATCGGCCCGTCCTCCATGACGCCGTAGCCGCCGAAGACCTGCGCCGCGATGCGCGTGGCCGTCACCGCCGACTCGGTGGCATAGAGCTTGGCGACGGAGGAGGCACGCCGGAACTCGTCGAGCGGCGCCCCCGAGTCCTTCAGTGCCGCGGCCCGGTAGGTGAGCGCCCGGCTGGCCTGGAGCATGACCTCGATGTCGGCGATCTGGAACGCCACACCCTGCTTGCGGCCGATCGGCCCGCCGAACGTGGGGCGCACGCCGGCGTGCTCCACCGTCAGGTCCAGCATGGCCTGGATGCAGCCGGTCGCGAGCGCCGCGACGGCCACGCGGCCGGTGTTGAGGCAGAGCATGAGCTGCTTGAAGCCGTTGCCCCGCTCCCCCAGCAGGTTCGCCTCGGGTACACGCACGTTCTCGAAGCGCAGCGGGTGGGTGTCGCACGCGCGCCAGCTCATCTTGTCGTGCAGGGGCTCGACGACGAACCCCGGGGTGTCGTTGGGGACGATGATCGCGGACAGCTCCGGGCTGCCGTCCGGCCGGGTGCCGGTGCGCGCCGCGACGGTGCAGAGGCTGGTGACGGGCGTGCCGGAGTTGGTGATGAACTGCTTGGCGCCGTTGATCACCCACTGGCCGTCGGTGAGCTCCGCGGTGGTGGACATGGCGTTGGCGTCGCTGCCCGCGCCGGGTTCGGTCAGGCCGAACGAGGCGAGCCGCCGGCCGGCGATCAGGTCGGGCAGCCAGGTTTCCTTCTGCTCCGCGGTCCCGTACGCCAGCAGGCTGCCGACGCCGAGGCCGACACCGGCCCCGAGCGTGATGCCGACGGACTGGTCCACGCGGCCGATCTCCTCGACGGCGATGCTGAGCCCGGTGAGCCCGAGGTCGGACCCTCCGTATTCCTCCGGGGCGGTCAGGCCGAACAGGCCCAGCTCCCCCATCTGGTGCACCACCTCGACGGGCAGGCGGCATTCCCTGTCCCATCGGGCGATGTGGGGCGCGATCTCGCGGTCGGCATAGTCACGTACCGCGTCCCGGAGCTTGGTGTGCCCCGGGTTCTCTGGTGTATGCATGTTGCGCATGTCACAGAGGTTAACCACCATTAACCTCACAGCGCCAGGCCCCACCCGGAGGACTTCTCGATGACCGACCACAACCAGGTCACCTACGACGTCGTCGCACTCGACCGACCCGACGCCGCGCCCGACGCGCCGCCCGTCCCTTACGCCCGCATCACGCTCGACGCGCCCCGGCGGCGCAACGCCCTGTCCGCCGCCCTGCTCGACGAGCTGCGGGCCGCCCTCGACCGCGCCGCGCACGACGACGTGCACGCCGTGGTGCTGGCCGCCGCCGGCCCCGCGTTCTGCTCCGGCGCCGACCTCACCGAGGCCCTGGCCGACGGCATGACCACCTCCGCGCGCCGGCTCGCCGACGTGCTGCGCGACCTGCTCGTCCTGCCCAAGCCCGTGGTGGCGCGCGTGCACGGGCCGGTGCGGGCGGGCGGCATCGGCCTGGTCGCCGCGTGCGACGTCGCGGTCAGCGCCGACCACATCACCTACGCCTTCACGGAGGCCCGCCTGGCGCTCGCGCCCGCCGTCATCTCGCTCGCGGTGCTGCCGCGCCTGTCACCGCGGGCCGCGCAGCGTACGTTCCTGACCGGCGCGCAGTTCACGGCCGCCGAGGCGGCGGAGTGGGGGCTGGTGACGAGCGCGGTGCCGGCTGCCGGTCTCGACGCGGAGGTGGACACCGTCCTGGCCGGCCTGGCCGCGGGCGACCCGCAAGGGCTGGCCGCGACGAAGGAGCTGCTCAACGCGGACGTGCTCGCTCGCTTCGACGCCCACTCGGACGACGTCGTGGCCTCGTCGGCGGAACTGTTCGCCTCGCCCCGGGCGCGGGCGGCGATGGAGAAGCTGCTGGCACGGTGAGCCCGGGTCGCGTGCGTACACGTTTCCCGGCACCCTCCCGGCTCGGCTGCGACGGTGCGGGCCGCGACGGTGTTGGATGGGGGGCGTGGCTACCCGGATCTCCCAGCGCAACGCACGCTTCCAGCAGCTCCAGACCCTCGTGACGAACCGCAACAAGCGGCACCGCGCGGGCGAGTTCCTGGTGCAGGGCGTGCGGCCGATCACGATGGCCGTGGAGCACGGCTGGGAGGTCCGCGCCCTGCTGTACGACGCCGAGCGCCGGCTCTCGCAGTGGGCCCGGGACCTGCTCGCGGCCCACCCGCACACCGAGCACGTCAAGATGGCGCCCGACCTGCTGGCCGAGCTCGCCGAGAAGGAGGACGCCGAGCTGCTCGCCGTGCTGGCGATGCGGCCCGACGACCTCGACCGCATCGAGGCCGGTCCCGACTTCCTCGGGGTCGTGTTCGACCGGCCCACGCAGCCGGGCAACATCGGTGCGATCGTGCGGTCGGCCGACGCGTTCGGCGCCCACGGCGTGATCACCACGGGGCATGCCGCCGACGCCTACGACCCCAAGTCGGTGCGCGCCACCACCGGCTCGTTCTTCGCGATGCCGGTGGTGCGCTCGCCGTCGACCGCCGAGGTCATGGACTGGGTCGCGGCGCGCCGGGCCGCCGGGCTGCCCCTGGTGGTCGTGGCCACGGACGAGCACGGCGACGCCGACGTCTCCGCCTACGACCTGACGCAGCCGGTGCTGCTGCTGGTCGGCAACGAGACCGCGGGCCTGACGCAGTCGTGGCGCGACGCCGCGGACGTGACGCTGAGCATCCCGATGACGGGCTCGGCGAGCTCGCTCAACGCCGCGAACGCGGCCACGGTGGTGCTCTACGAGGCCCGCCGCCAGCGCCTGGCGAAGTAGGCACCGCCACCGCCGGTCGTCAGAGCTCGATCGACAGCATGCGCGAGCCCGTCGTCTTCGTGTATCCCAGGCTCGCGTACAGGCCGTGCGCCCCGCTCGGGTTCGCGGTGTCGACGTCGAGCGCGGCGTACTCCATGCCGTCGGCCGCGAAGGCCCGCATGCCCGCCGCGAGCGCCGCCAGCGCGGCCTTGCGGCCCCGGTAGGCGCGGCGCGCGCCGAGGATGTCCGTGTACCCGAACGAGTACCCGCGCACGGCGAAGTCCTCGGGGTAGTGGCCGGCGAGCTCGTAGCCCACCACGAGCGGTTCGCCGGCCCGCAGCGCGGCGGCGGTCTCGGGGTCTGTGTCAGGCGACGCCAGCAGCGCGTCGACGTCGGGGGCGTCGTCGACCACGAGGAAGGACCACTGCGGAGCGAAGCCCGCGCGCTCGGCCCACTGCTCGCGGGTCTGCGGCTGGCTGCCCCAGTGGTCGCGGAACGCGTCGTTGTGCGCGAGGCGCGCGGCCTCGTCGAACGCCTCGGACCACGGGGCGAGGCGCAGCGAACCGGACAGCGCCACCTCGGGCACGGGCGCGGCGTCGGGTCCGGCCAGGGGCCGCGCGAGGTCGGAGTAGTAGCGGCGCACCTGCATACCGGCACGCTCGTACAGGCGCGCCTTGTCGGCGGGCGAGTTGTCCTCGGCGAACACGGCGATGCGCGCGGGCACGTCCTTGCCCGACTCCGCGAGCATCTGCCGGGCGCGGCCGATCGACCAGGCCAGCAGCTCGCGGCCGATGCCCTCGCGGCGGCGGTCGGGGTGCACGCCGCCCCAGGTGAAGGCCCGCACCAGGGTGACGTCGCCGGGCGGGCTGGCGACGTAGCCCCAGGCCACGAGTGTGCCGTCGGCGTCGAAGCCGAGCAGGGAGTCGCGGGTCATGTCGCGCCAGGCGCCGTCGAAGATCTCCTCGATCTCCTCGGCGGTCTCGACGTAGGGCTCGGCGTCGGCGCGGGCGATGAGGTTGCGCAGGGCGAGCCACACGGGCACGTCCTCGCGCGTGGCGGGGCGCCAGGTGAGGTTGCCCGCGGTGGGCACGGTCACGGCGGCCGGGGCGGCGGCGCGCTCGGCGATCGGGGCGAGGGCGGCGGACTCGTCGGTCTCGGTGCTCATGGTGCTTCCTTCAGGGTTCAGTTCGGGTTCGGGTTCACAGCTCGATGGCGTACAGCGTGGAGCCGTCGCTCTTGGTGTAGCCCAGCCGGGCGTACAGCGCGGGGGCGCCGGTCGGGTTGTCGGTGTCGACGTCGAGCTCGGCGTGCTGCATGCCGTCGTCGGCGTAGACGCGCATGGCATGGGTGAGGAGCGCGACGGCGATGCGGCGTCCGCGGTAGGCACGGCGCACGCCCAGCAGCTCGGTGTAGCCGGCGGTGTAGCCCTGCGTCGCCCAGTCGTGCTCGTACCTCCCGGCCCGGTGCAGGCCGACGACGTACGGCGTGCCGGGCGGCACGGTCAGGTCTCCGGGCTGCTCGTGCTCGGAGCCGGGGTAGCGCACCGACTCGTCGACCACGACGAACGACCAGCCGGGCGCGAACGAGCTGCGGTGCGCCCGCCAGGACTCCGGCGTGCGCGGCTGGCTGCCCCAGTGGTCCCGGAACGCGTCGTTGCGTGCCAGGCGGGTGGCGTCCTCCAGGGCGTCGGTCCACGGGACCAGGCGCAGCGGCGGCTCCAGGCCGACCGCGGGCACGGGTGCGGCGAGGTCGCGCAGCAGGTTGGCGTAGTAGCGCACGGGCTCGAAGCCGCCGGCGCGCAGCAGGTCGCGCCGCTCGGGCGGGTCGCTGTCCACGACCTCCACGGAGATCCGCGCGGGCAGCCCGGCCAGCCGCGGGTCGCCGTCCGACGCCGCGAGCGCCTGCCGGGCGCGGCCCATGGCCCACGCGAGGAGCTGGGTGCCGATGCCCTCGCCGCGGCGGGTGGGGTGGACGCCGCCGACCAGGGTGGCCCGCAGGAGGTCGACGCCGTCGGTCGGGAAGCGCTCGACCCAGGCGTAGGCCAGCAGCGCGCCGGTGGCGTCCAGCCCGACGAGGGTGTCGGCGTCGGCGTCGAACACGGGGGCGTCGAAGCTCTCGGCGGTCTCGTCGGCGGACGTGAACCAGTCGCGTCCGTCGGCTTCCTGGACGGCGCGCACGAGCGCCGTCAGCGCGGGCACGTCGGCCCGCGTCCAGGGGCGCCAGGTGAGGCCGCCCGCCGTCGGGGGCGGCAGCGCGGACGGCGCGGCCGCGCGGTCGCCGATGGTCGCGCGTACGGGTGGGGACATGCCGTCACGCTAGGCGAGACGGGTGCTGTCGGCCACGGGATTTACGCGCCGGCGCCCACCGGGTCGGCGCCCACTCGGACGAGGCGGGCGAGCTTGTCGGCGTCGGCGGACCCGGCGTCCGGGTGGTAGACGACGAGCATGAGGTCCTCGGCGCCGGCGATGCTCAGCCGCTCCCGGTTGACGGTCAGGTCGCCGACCACGGGGTGCGCGATCCGGAGCGGGGTGCCGCGCTGCCCGCGCACCTCGTGGCGTGCCCAGAGCTCCCGGAACCGGCCGCTGGCCGCGGACAGCTCGCCGGTGAGCTCGACGAACCGGGGGTCGTCGACGTCGGTGCCCGCCGCCTGCCGCAGGCTGGCCACGAAGCACTCGGTGACGTTCGCCCACTCGGGGTACAGCGCCCGTACGGAGGGGTCGAGGAACAGGTCGCGGAGCTGGTTGCCGCCGACGGCGAGGTGCGGGTCGATCGCGCGGGCCAGGTCGTTGGACGCCAGCACGTCGAAGTACCGGCTCTCGATGAACGCGGGCTGCACCAGGGAGCCAAGGAGCTTGCGGGCGCCGTCCGGCACGGTCTGCGCGCGCGGCCGGGGCGTCCGGTGCCGGGGCGCCTCGGCGACCAGGGACAGCAGGTGGGCGAAGTGGTCGTCGTCGAGGCGGAGCACGCGCGCGAGGGACTCCAGCACCGCCACGGACGGGTGGCGGTCGCGGCCGCGCTCCAGGCGCAGGTAGTAGTCGGCGCTGATGCCGGCCAGCATCGCGACCTCCTCGCGCCGCAGCCCGGGCACGCGCCGCCCGCCGGCGTCGGGCAGGCCCGCCTGCCGGGGCGTGACCAGCTCGCGCCGGGCTCGCAGGTAGGCGCCGAGCCGGTTGGCCGTCGTGCGCCGAGGGGGTCCTGCGGCACCCCCGGCTCCGGAGGGTCCTGGCTGGTCGTGGTCGGCGCTCATAACGTTCCCAACGGCCCGCCCGGGCCGCCTATTTCTGGAGGAACGCATGACCGTCACGCTGATCACCGGGGCCAACAAGGGCATCGGGTTCGAGACCGCCCGCCTGCTGCTGGCCGCGGGCCACGACGTCTGGGTCGGCGCCCGCGACGCCGGGCGCGGGGCGAAGGCCGCCGCGGAGCTCGGGGCGCGGTTCGTCCAGCTCGACGTGACCGACGACGCCTCGGTCGCCGCCGCGCTGGCGACCGTCGACGCCGAGGCGGGCAGGCTCGACGTCCTGGTGCACAACGCGGGCATCCTGGACACGGGCCTCGACGGTCCCACCGCGCTGCGGTCCTTCGACACCAACGCGGTGGGCATCGTGCGCGTCACCGAGGCGGCGCTCCCCCTGCTGCGCCGGTCGGAGAGCCCGAACGTGGTGACGGTGTCCAGCAGCGCCGGGTCGTTCTGGGCCGTGACCAACCCCGAGCGGCCGGAGTACGGCCTGCCGATCGCGCTGTACGCGGCGTCGAAGGCGGCGGCCACCATGCTGACCGTGCAGTACGCCAAGGCGCACCCCGGCATCCGGTTCAACGCCCTGGAGCCCGGCACCGCCGCCACCGACATGACGGCGTCGTTCGGCATCGGGCGGACGCCCGCGGAGTCCGCCGCCGTGGTGGCGCGGCTGGCGACGCTCGGCGCGGACGGCCCGACCGGCACGCTCCAGGACGAGAACGGCACGCTGCCGTTCTAGGTCCCTGGGGCGTGCCGGCCGGGCCGTCCGCAGGCCGGGCCGCGGGCCTCAGGCGAGGTCCGCGAGCTCCTTCTCGAACCGCGTGCGCAGGGCCGCCTTCTCGGCGGGCGGCAGCCACGACGCCTCGACGCCGGCCAGCGCCATCTGGCGCAGCCGCTCGTCGGGGACGGCGAGGTCGTCGGCGAGGATCCGGTACTCCCCCGCGAGCGTGGTGGGGAACATGCCCGGGTCGTCGGAGGCGGGGATCACGTTCAGCCCGGCCTCCAGCATCGCGGCGATGGAGGCCCGCCGCCACGGCCGCCACGAGCGCCGCGACGTCGTGGAGATCACCGTGAACGGCACCTGCTCGTCGCGCACCCGCGCCACCACGTCGTCGTCCTGCAGCACGAAGTAGCCGTGGTCGATGCGGTCGCAGCCGAGCACGTCCAGGCAGGTGATCGTGTTGACCGCGACCGGGGCGTGCTCGGACGAGTGCGCCGTGCGGCCCAGGCCCGCCTCGCCCGCGAGCCGGTAGGCCGCCGCGAAGCGCTCGGGCGGGCCCGCCGTCTCCAGGTTGTCCAGGCCGATGCCCGCCACGTACTCGTGCGGGTTGTCGACCACGGTGCGCACGCGGTCCAGCGCGTCCTCGCCCGAGCCCGACCGGTCGATCGCGGCGATGAGCCGGCCCGACATGCCGAAGTCGCGCTCCGCCATCCGGATGCCCTCGGCGTACGCCTCGACGGAGCCGAGGTAGCCGAGGGACGCCAGGTGCTCGGGGACGGCGTCGAAGGAGACCTCGAGGTGGCGCGTCGCGCTCGTGCGGTGCGCCGCCTCGAACGCCTCGTAGGTGATCCGGGTGAGGTCGTCCGCGTCGCGCAGCACCTGCGTGACCCAGCGGGACGCCTGGAACAGGGAGTAGGAGACCTCGGGCTCGTCTGCGCTGCGGCCCTGCGGCACGGGGACGCGCGTGTCGCGGTACAGGTCCGGGTCCGGCGGCAGGGAGTTGATGTCGGCGAAGATGCGCTCGGGCTCGGCCGGCAGGTCGAGGCCCTCGCGCCGGGCCAGCTCCGCGAAGGTGCTCGCCCGGACCGTGCCGATGAGGTGGCAGTGCAGGTCGACCTTGGGCATCAGGTCCAGGGTGCTGGGCCGGGCCTGCGGGTCGGCGGTGAGCTCAGGGCTCATGTCGGTGCTCGTCATGGTGTCGGGCCCGGTCAGCCGGCCGTCACCTCACGGGCGAACCGGTCCACCCACTCGCCGCGCGTGGGCACCAGCTCCGCCGGGTCGAGCGTCGCGTAGCCGGCCGCGACCGGGTCGGTCGCGATGTCGCCGACCACCGCCGAGATGGAGTCCGGCACCGTCGCGTCCGGGTTGACCGGCAGGTCGCCCACGAGCTCGGCGGACCTGGTCTGCGCCTCGGCCGAGAGCAGGTAGTCGATGAACTGGTGCGCGCCGTCGGCGTTCGGGGCACCCGCGGGGATCATGGCGCGGTTGGTGGCCATGTACCGGCCGGTGGCCGGCGGCGTCCAGGCGAACGGCTCGCCCGAGGCGACCAGGTCGGTCGCGAATCCGCTCAGGGAGTCGGCGGCGACGATCTCGCCCTGCGTCAGCAGGTTCGTCACCTCGGTGGACGACGAGTAGAACTGCAGGATGCCCGGCGCCCAGCCCCCGATGGTGCCGAGCGCGGTGTCGATGTCGTACGGCCCGTCCCCGTAGGTCTCCCCCACGCCCGAGATCATGAGCTGGCCGGCCGTGACCGAGATGTCGGGCAGCGCGAGGCTCCCGGCGTGCGCGGCGTCGCCGTACAGGTCCCAGTCGGCAGCCTCCTCGGCCGAAAGCGCCTCGGTCGAGTAGATGGTCCCGTTGAGCTGGTAGCTGTAGGCGGGGCCCGCGTAGGAGTCCTCCAGCGCGAAGTCGGCGACGTCGTCCAGGGCCGGCACCTTGGCGGCGTCGACCTGCTGGAACAGGTCGGTCTCCTGGCCCAGCGCGGCGTAGTAGTCGGAGAGCAGCATGACGTCGATGCCGGAGCTGTCGCCCGCCACCTGGAGCTGCGAGAGCCGGTCGGCGTTCGAGCCGGTCTCCACCTCCACCTTGATCCCGGTCTCGGCGGTGAACGGGTCGATCACGGCCTCCTGGAACTCCTCGACGCCGAACGGGAACGTGGACACGACGATGGTGTCCTCGGCCGCGGCGTCGTCCCCGGCGGAGCAGCCGGAGGCCAGCAGGGCGGTGGCCGCGAGGCCGGCGGCGACGGCCGCGGAGCGGCGGGCGGTCGGGGCCGCGAGGCGGCGGACGGGCACGGCGTGGGTCATGAGATTCCTTCGGTTGCGGGTTCGGCGGTCAGCGGGGCCAGCCGCGCCGTGGGCGCGAGCAGGCGGACCCGGTCGCCGGCGGCCGGGGCCGGTCCGGCTCCGGCAGCGGTGTGGTCGGCACGGTGGTCGGCGACCAGGCGCACGGTGGCGCCGGCCGGGTCGGTGGCCTCGCAGGTCACGAGCACGTCGACGCCGCGGTAGGCGACGTCGCGCACGACGGCGTCCAGCACGACGGCGCCGTCGGCCTGCCCGTCCAGCGGGGTGTCCGCGGGCAGGACGCGCAGGTGCTCGGGGCGGACGGCGGCCTCGCGGCCGTCGGCCAGGGTCAGGAAGTTCTCGTAGCCGAGGAACTCGGCGACGAACCTGTCGGCCGGCGCGGGGAAGACGTCGCGCGGCGCGCCGGTCTGCACGACCTTGCCGGCGCGCATCAGCACCATCTCGTCGGACATCTCCAGGGCCTCGTCCTGGTCGTGCGTGACGAGGACGACCGTGAGCCCGGTCTCCGACTGGATGCGGCGGATCTCGGCGCGCATCTGCACGCGCAGCCGCGCGTCCAGGTTGGACAGCGGCTCGTCCAGGAGCAGCAGGCGCGGGCGGATGGCGACGGCGCGGGCCAGCGCGACGCGCTGCTGCTGGCCGCCCGAGAGCTGCTTGGGCTTGCGGTCGCCCAGGTGCCCCAGGCCCACGAGCTCCAGCGCCTCGGCCGCCCGGCGGCGCCGCTCGGCCGCCGGCACCTTGCGCATGGTCAGGCCGTACGCGACGTTGTCCGCGACCGTCAGGTGCGGGAACAGCGCGTAGGACTGGAACACCATGCCCAGGTCGCGCTTCTCGGGCGGCGTGCGCGTGGCGTCCTGGCCGTCGATCAGGATGCGGCCCGACGTCGGCGTCGCGTACCCGGCCAGCATGCGCAGCGTGGTGGTCTTGCCGCAGCCGCTGGGGCCCAGCAGCGTGGTCAGGCGGCCGCGCGGGATGCGCAGGTCGATCGAGTCGACGGCGGTGAAGCTGCCGAACCGCTGGGAGACGCCGACGAGCTCGGCGGCGGGGGTGGTCATCGGTTGATCCCTCCGAAGATCTTGGCGAAGCCGACCGTGCGCTCGGCGACCACGGCGACGACGACCGTCGCGGCGAGCACGAGCGTGGAGGCGGCGGCCACCATCGGGTCGTAGCTCTGCTGGACGTAGTCGAGCATCGTGACGGGCAGCGTCCGGAAGTCGCGGGTCTGCAGCAGCAGCGACAGCGGCACGTTGTTGAACGAGGTGACGAAGCCGAGCAGCCCCGCCGAGATGAGGCCGGGCCGCAGCATCGGCAGGGTGACGGTGACGAAGGCCCTGATCGGCGAGGCGCCCAGGCCGCGGGCCGCCTCCTCCAGGGCCGGGTCGGCCAGCGCGAGCGAGGCCCCGGTGACGCGCACGGCGTACGGCAGCAGCAGGGCGGTGTGGCCCAGCAGCAGGGTGGTGAAGTTGTCCAGGTGCAGGCCGATCATGAGCTGTTGGTACAGCGCCAGGCCCACGACCAGCTCGGGCACCACCAGCGGCGACAGGAACAGGCCCTCCAGCAGGCCCTTGCCGGGCAGCCTGCCGCGGTGGATCGCCAGCGTGACCGGCACGCCGAGCACCAGCGCCAGCGCCGTGGCCAGCACGGCGAGCTCCAGGCTGGAGACCACGGCCTCCATGAACGGCGAGTAGGCCAGCGCCTCGCCGAACCAGCGCGGCGACAGCCCCTCGGGCGGGAAGCGCAGCGTGCTCCCGGCCGTGAACGCCGTGGCCACGACGAACAGGATGGGCACGATCATGATCACGTAGCCCGCGACGGCGAGCGTGCCCGCCACGGGGTGGCGCAGCTTCAGGCTCCGGCTCACGAGGTGGCCCCTTTCCGGCCCGCCAGCGCCGAGATCCCGGAGACCAGGAAGACCAGCACCGTCATGACGATCGCCGTGGCCGACGCCGCGGCCCAGTCCACGGTGACGCTCGCGTAGGAGAAGAGCTGGGTCGACAGCATGCGCTGGCTGGACCCGCCCAGCAGGTACGGCGTGGTGTACGCCGTCACCGAGCCCGCGAAGACGAGCGTGGCGGCGACCACGATGCCCGGCAGCGACAGCGGCACCAGGATGGTCCAGAAGGACCGGGTGCGGCTGGCGCCCAGACCCCGGGCCGCCTCGTCGAGGCCGGGATCGACCTGCGCGACGGCGGAGTAGCACGTGATGACCGCCAGCGGCAGGAAGAGCTGGACCAGGCCGAGCACGATCGCCAGCTCGGTGTACAGGAGCTGGGGCGCCTTCTCGACGATGCCCAGCCCGGTCAGGAGCTGGCCGATGACGCCGTTCGAGCCGAGCACCACGAGCCAGCCGAAGGTGCGCACGACGTTGCTCAGCAGCAGCGGGAAGATCGCCAGCGCGAGCAGGACGCCGGCCCACCGGGACTGCGAACGGGCCAGCAGCGACGCGATCGGGAACCCGAGCACCACGCACAGCGCGGTGACGATCAGGCCGATGCGCACGGTGCGCCAGATGATCCCGAGGTCGTAGGGGTCGGTCAGCATCGCGCCCATGCGCTCGATCACCTGGGCGAACGTCACGCCGGGTGGCGCGAAGAGCATCGCGACCGCCGGCAGCAGGAAGCCCACGAGAAGAAACGCGAGCCCCGGCAGGAGCAGCAGAAGTGTGGAACGTGCTCGCACGAGCCGTCTTTCGTTGATGGAACCGGTTCCATCGGACCCTAAGGCATGATGGGCGCCTCTCCTGCAATCGCGCGTTAACTTCCTGTTACGACACCGGACAGCGTGGGCGGAATCGGTTGCATCGTCCGTCTAGAGTGTCCCCACCGACATAGGAGGTACGGTGCCTGATCTGTCCGACGTCGCCGCGGTGGCCGGCGTCTCCAAGGCGACCGCGTCGCGGGCGCTGAACGGGAGCGGCCTGGTGGCCCCCGAGACCGCCGTGCGCGTCACGGCGGCGGCCGCGCGGCTCGGCTACGTGCCCAACCGGGCGGCGCGCGAGCTCGCCCGCGGGCGTACCGGCATCATCGCCATCGTGGTCCCCACCCTGGACAACACGTTCTTCACGCCGATCATCGCCGGGGCACAGGCCCGTGCCGAGGAGGCGGGTCTCCAGCTCACCGTGGCCGTGCACGCCCTGGACTCCGCGAGCGCCGTGGAGCGGCTCGCCCGTCAGGTGGACGGCTTCCTCGTCGTCGCGCCGCGCGGCAGCGACACGCTGGTGGCGAGCGCGGGCGCGGCCAAGCCCGCCGTGCTGGTCGACCGCGAGATCGACGGCATGACGTCGGTCGTCGCCGACACCGCCTCCGCCTTCGGCACCCTGACCTCACGGCTCGCCGCCGAGGGCCACCAGCGCATCGTCTACGTGGGCGGGCCGGAGGGGTCGTGGCAGGACCGGCAGCGCACCGCCGCCGTGCGGGACGCCGCCCGCACGGCCGGGGCGGAGCTGACCGTGCTCGGCCCGCGGCCCGCGACGTTCGTCGCGGGGGTCGAGGTGACGCCCGCCGTCGTCGAGACGGGCGCGACCGCCGTCGTCCCCTACGCGACGTCGATCGGGCTGGGCCTGCTGCTGGCGCTGGGCACGCGGGGCGTGGAGGTGCCGCGTGACCTGGTGGTGAGCACGGAGCCCACGGTCATCGAGGCGCTCGGCCTGGAGCACACCCCCGCGATCGACGTGGACGGCGAGGAGCTGGGCCGCACCGCCATGGACCTGCTGGCGCGGCAGCTCGACGGGCAGGACGAGCCCGGCCGCCAGGTGCGGCTGCCGGTACCGGTGCGGGGCTGAGCCTGGGCGTCGCCGGCGCCCGGCGGCGTCGCGAGACGAGCAGCGCCGGCAGCGGCAGCGGCGTCAGTGGACCGAGAAGCCGCCGTCGACGAACAGCGAGTGGCCGGTGACGTAGCCGGAGGCGGCGCTCGCGAGGAAGACGGCGGCGCCCGCGAAGTCCTCGGGCACGCCGTTGCGCCCGACGGTGGTGCGGGCGGCGAGCGCCGTGACCTTCTCGGCGTCGTCCTGCAGGTGCTGGTTCAGGGGCGTGAGGACGAAGCCGGGTACGAGGGTGTTGGCGGTGACGCCACGCGCGGACCAGGCCTCGGACTGGGAGCGGGCGAGCGACTCGAGCGCGCCCTTGGAGACGCCGTAGACGCCGCTGTCGACGAAGGAGCGGTGGGCCTGCTGCGAGCTGATGTGGATGAGCCGGCCGAAGCCGCGAGCCGCCATGCCGGGCGCGAACCGCTGCCCGAGCATGAACGGTGCCTCCAGGTTGACCGTCATGGTGACCTCCCAGGTCTCCTGGTCGACCTGACCGAGGTGGGGGCGCAGGTTGATGCCCGCGCTGTTCACGAGGACGTCGGGCTCGCCGGCGGCCGCGACGATCCCGTCGGCGGCGGCGCGGATCCCGTCGCGGCTGGAGAGGTCGGCGACCACGGTCTCCACGGCGCAGCCGCGCTCGCGCAGGCCGGTGGCGACCTCGTCGAGGCGGTCGGCGCCGCGGGCCAGGAGCACGGTGTGCGCACCCGCCAGGGCGAGCGCCTCGGCGATGGCGCGTCCGATGCCGGAGCTGCCGCCGGTCACCACGGCGGTGCGGCCCTCCAGGGAGAACAGGGAGGCCAGGTAGTCGTGCGTCGTCATGCGGGGACGATACCCCCGCGGTATCGACGGCCGGGCACTCGCGGCGCCGTCGTCGGGTGGGGGCTTACGCTGCCCGGGTGACCGCACTCCCCGCCGCCCTGCCCGCGCTCGCCGAGCGCTCCGCCGCCCTGCTGGAGGCCATGCGCACGCGCGTGGTCGTGGCGGACGGCGCCATGGGCACGATGATCCAGGAGTCGAACCCGACCCTGGACGACTACCAGGGGCTGGAGGGCTGCAACGAGATCCTGACGGTCTCGCGGCCCGACCTGATCGCGGGGGTGCACGACGCGTTCCTCGCGGTGGGCGTGGACGCGATCGAGTCGAACACGTTCGGCGCCAACTGGTCGAACCTGTCGGACTACGGCATCGACGACCGGATCCGCGAGCTGGCCCGGGAGGGCGCCCGGATCGCGCGCGAGCGCGCCGACGCGTTCTCGACGCCGGACAAGCCGCGCTGGGTGCTGGGTTCCATGGGTCCGGGCACCAAGCTGCCGTCGCTCGGCCACACCACGTACGCGCACCTGCGCGACACGTTCGCGGAGCAGGCGGCGGGCCTGATCGAGGGCGGTGCGGACGCGCTGCTGATCGAGACCAGCCAGGACCTGCTGCAGGCCAAGGCCGCGGTGACGGGCTGCCGGCAGGCGATGGCCGCGGCGTCGGACGGTGGCGTCGGGCAGCGGGTGGCGATCATCGTGTCGGTGACGGTGGAGACCACCGGGACCATGCTGATGGGCTCGGAGATCGGCGCGGCGCTGGTGGCGCTCCAGGCGCTGGACATCGACGCGATCGGCATGAACTGCGCGACGGGCCCGGAGCAGATGAGCGAGCACCTGCGGCACCTGTCGCAGCATGCCCAGATGCCGGTGGCGTGCATGCCGAACGCGGGCTTGCCCGTGCTGGGGCCGCACGGCGCGTCCTACCCGCTGACCCCGCAGGAGCTCGCGGCGGCGCACACGCAGTTCGCGCGCGAGTTCGGGCTGGGACTGGTCGGCGGCTGCTGCGGCACGACGCCGGAGCACATGCGGCTCGTGGTCGAGGCCGTGGGCGGGCAGCCGGTGGCGGCGCGCGAGCCGGCGCGGGAGAACGCCGTCGCCTCGCTGTACTCCGCGACGGACCTGCGCCAGGAGACGAGCTTCCTCGCGATCGGCGAGCGCACCAACGCGAACGGCTCGAAGGCGTTCCGCGAGGCGATGCTGGAGGCCCGCTGGGACGACGTCGTCGACATCGCCCGGGCCCAGACGCGCGACGGCGCGCACCTGCTGGACGTGTGCGTGGACTACGTGGGGCGCGACGGCGTCGCGGACGTGCGGGACGTCGTCTCCCGGCTCGCGTCGGCGAGCACCCTGCCGCTGGTGATCGACTCCACGGAGCCCGCCGTGATCCGCGCGGGCCTGGAGCTGCTGGGCGGCCGCGGCGTGGTCAACTCGGTCAACTTCGAGGACGGTGACGGGCCGACGTCGCGGTTCGGGCGGATCATGCCGGCGGTCGTGGAGCACGGCGCCGCCGTCGTCGCGCTGACGATCGACGAGGAGGGGCAGGCGCGCACCGCCGACGGCAAGGTCGCGATCGCGTCCCGGCTGATCGACACGCTGGTGCGGGACTGGGGCATGCGGGTGGACGACATCATCGTCGACGCCCTGACGTTCCCCATCGCGACGGGCCAGGAGGAGACGCGGCGCGACGCCATCGAGACGATCGAGGCGATCCGGCGCATCAACCAGAAGTATCCGGGCGTGCACACCACGCTCGGCGTCTCGAACGTGTCGTTCGGCCTCAACCCGGCGGCGCGCGCGGTGCTGAACTCGGTGTTCCTGCACGAGGCGGTCGAGGCCGGGCTGGACTCGGCGATCGTGCACGCGGCGAAGATCCTGCCGCTGTCCTCGATCCCGGACGAGCAGCGGCAGACGGCGCTGGACCTGGTGTGGGACAAGCGTGAGTGGGACGCCGACGGCAACCTGACCTACGACCCGCTGTCGAAGCTGCTGGACCTGTTCGAGGGCGTGGACGCCGGGGCGATCCGCGACGCGCGCGCCGCGGAGCTCCTGGCCCTGCCCGTGGGGGAACGGCTCGCGCGGCGCATCATCGACGGTGCCCGCAAGGGCCTGGAGCCCGACATCGAGGAGGCGCTCGGCGCCGGGATGAGGGCGCTGGACATCGTCAACGACCACCTGCTGGAGGGCATGAAGGTGGTGGGCGACCTGTTCGGCAAGGGCGAGATGCAGCTGCCGTTCGTGCTCCAGTCGGCGGAGGTGATGAAGGCCGCCGTCGCGCTCCTGGAGCCCCACATGGAGAAGGTCGAGGGCTCCGGCTCGAAGGGCACGATCGTGCTGGCCACGGTACGCGGCGACGTGCACGACATCGGCAAGAACCTCGTGGACATCATCCTGACGAACAACGGCTACACGGTGGTGAACATCGGCATCAAGCAGCCGGTGAGCGCCATGATCGACGCCGCGATCGAGCACGACGCCGACGTCATCGGCATGTCGGGGCTGCTCGTGAAGTCGACCGTGGTGATGAAGGAGAACCTGGAGGAGCTGGCCTCGCGCGGGTACGAGAAGCGCTGGCCGGTGCTGCTGGGCGGGGCCGCGCTGACCCGCACGTACGTCGAGGACGATCTGGCCGGCGCCTTCCCCGGCACGGTGCGCTACGCGAAGGACGCGTTCGAGGGGCTGCGGCTCATGGAGCCGCTGGTGCGGGTCGCGCGCGGCGCCTCACCCGACGACGTCGGCCTGCCCGCCCTGCGCAAGCGGCGGCACAACGTGGTCACGGTGACGCAGACCGCCCAGGAGGGCCTGCCCGCCCGGTCCGACGTCGCGACCGACAACCCCGTGCCGGCCCCGCCCTTCTGGGGCACGCGCATCGTCAAGGGCGTGCAGCTTTCCGAGTACGCGGCGTTCCTGGACGAGCGGGCGACGTTCATGGGCCAGTGGGGCCTCAAGCCGGGCCGCGCCTCCGCTTCTGGTCCGGCCGGTGCTTCTTACGAGGAGCTGGTCGAGACCGAGGGCCGGCCGCGCCTGGCCGAGTGGCTGGACCGCATCCGCACCGACCAGATCATGGACCCCACGGTGGTCTACGGGTACTTCCCGGTGTGGTCGGAGGGCGACGACGTCGTGGTCGCGCACCACGGTGACCTCGCCGGGATCGGGGCGCCCGACGGCGGGTCCGGCGGCGAGCCCGGCACCGAGCGGCTGCGGTTCCACTTCCCACGGCAGCGCCGCGACCGGCACCTGTGCCTGGCCGACTTCGTGCGGCCGCGCTCGTGGGTCGAGGAGACCGGGCGGTTCGACGTGCTGCCGGTGCAGCTCGTGACGGTCGGTGACATGGTCTCGGCGCACACCGCTCGCCTCTTTGAAGCCAACAAGTACCGCGAGTACATGGAGCTGCACGGACTGTCGGTGCAGCTCACGGAGGCGCTGGCGGAGTTCTGGCACGCGCGGGTGCGCTCCGAACTCGGGTTCGCGTCCGAGGAGCCCAGCACCGTGGAGGGCATGTTCAAGCTGGAGTACCGCGGGGCGCGCATGTCGCTCGGGTACCCCGCGTGCCCCGACATGGAGGACCGGCACAAGGTCGTGGAGCTGCTGCGTCCGGAGCGGGTCGGGGTGACGCTGTCGGACGAGCTGCAGCTGCACCCGGAGCAGTCCACGGACGCGTTCGTGTTCCACCACCCGGAGGCGAAGTACTTCTCCGTGTGAGCCCCGTAGGAGATACGGTGCAACGGGCGGCCTCGGGATACGGCGACCTCGCCGCGAGACACGGGTGGACTCTTGCTCGCGCCTCAGCACCCAATGGGAGGCAACCGTGGAACGCTTCCGTGTCGCCTAGATGACGGCGAAGAGGCGGTCGGACGGGTCGATCACGACGTCGACCTGCGCGCCGACGCGGACGCGTCCCCAAGAGAAGACGGCATCCGCCTCGAACGTCTCCAGACCGTCGGCCTGGATCAGGAGCACGGCCGCGATGCTGTCCTCGCGGGATTCGACGGACAGGATCTTCGCAGTCCCGGGAATGCCGGAGGCACGTAGTCGACGGTTGTCACGCGACGAGTTGATCAACCCGCTAGTGAGCATGAATGCGATGAAGAGGCACGTCAGGGAGCCAAGTCCCCAGGCCCCAGCCTCCTGCGGGTCTCCGGTTACGAGGTGGTAGACGAGGATGCCCGGCACGACCAGCACGCCGATAGTGCAGCTCAGCAAGAAGACAAAGGCAACTCGGCCGAGATCGTCCGAAGCCTGCCTTCCTGATCGTGCCTTCGCCATGGCCGGATGCTACCCAGTCGGCCGGCCGACCAATAGACATTTCACGCACCTGCCAGCCTCGCGACGATGGGTCGCGCCATCCTGTGTCAGACCGGCGGCAGCGCACTGCCCGGAAAGCGCTCAGGCTTGGAGATCCGTAGATCTCCGGGCCTGGCATTTGTAGCGGGAGCGGGACATGCGACTGCAGCGCGGAGTGACCGTGGCAGGGCCCGAGCCCGGCGTGGCACGCGCTCTCGCCGACCGGCCCGCTGCTTTCGCGGTAGGCCTGTCGCAAGCTGCAATACTGAGCGCATGGACGATGCGGTCCTCCGCGCTGTCGACGCCGTCACGGTCCCCGTACCGGATCTCGACTCGGGTCTGGCGTTCTACCGCGACCGGCTGGGACACCGGCTGCTGTGGCGGAACGACGCCGTCGGGCAGGCCGGGCTCGTGCTGCCCGACGGTGAGAGTGAGCTCGTGATCACGACACGTCAGGCGTACGAGCCGGACTGGCTGGTGAGCTCTGTGCCCAACGCCGTGGCAGCGGTCGTGGCCGCAGGCGGCACTGTCGTCACGGAGCCGGAGGAAATTCCCGTCGGCCGCGTCGCGGTGGTCGCCGATCCGTTCGGGAACCAGCTGGTGCTGGTCGATCTCTCCAAGGGCCGGTACGAGTAGACCGTGAGAAGCAGGCCGTGGCGTTGGTCGGCTGTTGCACTCGTCCGGACTGAACTCGGGACCTACGACCCGCGTGGGCTCCCGGTAGCCGAGTGGTCCGTCGAGCCGGAGAAACGGTCTGGCGAGCCGGAGAGCAACCCGAGCCATGCGCGACGTCAGGCCTCTACGGCTTCTCGTTGTCGCCGAGAGTCTCGTCCTCGGCAGCGGAGGTGCCCCGCACCATCGCGAACACCGGGAAGAACGCCACACCGAGCGCGATACCGATGGCGAGGTTGTCGAGCGTGATGCCGAGTGCCACCCCGATGCACAGGCCGACGGCGACACCGGCGCCCCAGCTCCAGCCGGTGGTCGTTCCGGCGTCGTCCCCGCCCTGGTCGTCCGGTCCGGTGGGTGCCATGTGCCCAACGTAGGCAGGTAAACGCGTCTGAGGCCTCCCCCTGAGGTCTGATCTTGTGCCGGTCCGTCCCCCTGGAGGCCTACGAACCGTCCAGGCGCCCGACCACCGTGTCGAGCGTCGGCCACGGGGCGCCCGCCCGCAGCACGCGCAGGAGCTCCTCACCGAAGGCCCTCCCCCGTGGGAACTGGTCGTCGACGTCCCACCGCCAGGCGGCGACCATCGCGAGGACGAGCTGCCGGCAGTCGTCGAGCAGCTCCAGGTCGGCGCCCGGGTAGTGCACGCAGACCGCCTCCGGAACGTGAGCGAGGTCGAACTCGACCGGCCCGCGGCAGCAGGTCTCGAGGTCGATGAACAGCGGGCCGTGCTCCGTGCCGAGCACGTTGCCCGGGTGCGGCTCGCCGTGCAGCAGCTGCTCGACGGCGCCGCGGTCTTCGATCGCTCGTCGCAGGCCTGCCAGCCTGCGGCCGAGAAACACCCGGTCGGTGTCCGCGAGCGCCGGCGAGCGGGCCGGGTCGGCGACGATCTCCTCCGCCTCCGTGATCCGGTCCGTGAAGCGCGGGCTGGGCAGGTCGACGGTGCGCATGCCGTCGTGCAACTGCTTCAGCGCCTTGGCGATGTCGGCAGGTGGCGGCCCGGGCGTGACGGACGGGTAGTAGGTCCACAGGGTCACGGCGAAGCCGTCGCGCACGTGCACCCGCGGGTCCACGCGAGGTTCCAGGTGGCCCACCGGCGCGACGCCCGCGGCGAGCAGCTGGGCGAGGTCGACCTCGAACTGCGCGACCTCCTGGCCCAGCGGGGCGACGCGGGCGAAGACGTCGCACGGCGTCAGCCGCAGCGCCAGCTTGTTCGAGTCGTGCAGCACGACGGCGTCGTCGGCCGGCAGGTCGAGGGATGTCGCGATCGAGGTCGCAGCGGCGATGGCGCGCGTGACGTCGGTGGTCTCCACCGTCGCATCGTGGCACGGGCGGGCAAGGGGATTTCACCCGGCAAAGAGATGGTGGGTGAATAGTCAGGAAAGTACGGGAAAGGTACGGAAAGCCGGTTGTCGGGTCAGGTTCCTACCTTCGTCGTTGTCGGAGGAACCGCACTGCGGAGCGACCGGCGGGGAGCCTTCCCCGCCGGTCCCCGCAGGGCGGCAGATGAACCCACTCGAGAACGGGACGGAAGAACGATGCGCAGAATCGTGAGCGGAATCGTGGCCTTGGCGGCCACGCTCGGGGGCCTGGTGGCCGTTGCCCCAGCAGCGGGAGCGGCCGAGCTCGCACCTCTGGCGGACCCTGGTCAGGAGATTGTGGTCGACTGCGGGAACGCCGAGGCGAGAATTCAGGTCAACTGGGGCGTGGACAGCGTGACGCTGCGGTACCGGTTGAACGACACCGCCGCGGACGGTCGAAGCCCGGTCCTGAAGATCGCAGCGGTGACCGGTAACGGCGGTACTGCCAGCTACGTCTTCGACAACGGCACCGTCACCTACGCCCGCACCGCCGGCGAGGGCCTCGGCCCCTCGTACGGCGAGAACGGCTGGAACCCGGGGACCATCGGCTCCATCAACTACCTGAACATCAAGGTCTCCAACGGCACGACGGCCGAGGGCACCCTGTGCACGAAGTACGCGAACCTGTACAACTGGGCCCGCCTTGGGCTCGAAAACGCGTACGAGAAGGAGGGTGCGCCGTACTCAGAAGATGCCGGGACCGGCCCGGCCTACGACTGCTCGGGACTCGTGTACGCGTCCTACAACGAGGTGGCCAACTTCCCCGGGTGGCCGGTGCGCTCATCGCAGGCGATGTACGACTGGGCCCGGACGCACACCAGTCAGGCCAAGATCTACGCCCAGAAGGTGCCGTACTCCGAGCTCAAGGTGGGCGACCTGATCTTCTACGACACTGATGGGGATTACACCGGCAACATCACGCACGTCGCGTTCTACGCTGGCAACGGGACCGTCTTCGACGCCCACCAGACGGGCACTCCTGTTGGCTTCCACACCGACTGGGTCAACTCTCGTGTGGGTGCGTACCGCATCCTCGGCGCCGTGGAGTTTGCCGGCTGAGTCGCCTGAGCCACCGCAGGCCCGCCGCCTCCAAGGCGGCGGGCTCTGCCCGCTCGTGGGTCGGCAGCAGACGCCGGACAGCCGTCGCCTATGATCACGGCGTGCCGTCGCCCGATGACCAGAACCTCCCGGATTCCGTGGGTGACCTGCTCCGTCGGCACCGAGAGGCCCGCGGGCTGACCCAGCGCGGGCTCGCCGAGGATTCCGGAGTGAGCCTCGCTACGGTCCGGGATATCGAGCAGGGGCGCAGCCGCCGTCCCCGGCGGGATTCCGTCGCCGCCCTGATCGCCGCCCTCGGGCTCACCGGCCCGGAGGCCGACGGGCTTCGCGGACGCTTCGACCAGGTGCCCGCACGCCCCCGCTCCGACGGCACGACGGCGAGTCCCGGAACCGTGCACATCAGCGTCCTGGGGCCGTTGCTGCTGCGTCGGGGCGAGGAGAGGATCCCTCTGCGCTCCCGGATGCAGCAGGTCCTGCTCGCCGAGCTCGCAGCAGCCGCCGGGACGCCCGTGCCGCGCGAAGCGCTCATGGCAGCGCTCTGGCCGGACGAGACCCCGGCCACGACGGCGGCCCTGAACATCCACCTCACGCGCCTGCGCCGCCTGCTGGAGGACCCTGAGGACCCGCAGCCCGTGGTGGAGCTGGAGCGGGCAGGCATCCGGCTCCTCGTCCCGGCCGACCAGCTCGACCTGCTCCGGTTCCGCGAGCTCGCGGGGCACGCTCAACGGTCCGGGGCGACGAGCGGCGCGAAAGAAGCCCTCGCTGCTGCCGTCTCGCTGTGGCGCGGTGGTCCGGACCCGGACCTCGTGACGTCACCCGAGCGGATCGCGGCGGTCGAGGAGGAGTACGTGGCGGCGCTGCTGTCGTACGCGAGGATCACCCGTGAGCTCGGCGTCCCGGAGGACGCCGTCGTCCCGCTCACGGCCATGGCGGACCGCCGCCCGCTCGACGAGGTCGTCCAGGCGTCGCTGGTCCAGACGCTCGCAGCCGCGGGGCGCCAGGCGGAAGCGTTCAGCCGGTACGAGTCCACCCGGCAGGCCCTCGCCGCCGAGCTCGGCGTGGACCCCGGCGAACGGCTGCGCACCGCGCACCTGGACGCGCTGCGGCAGAGCTGGACGGACGAGTCCGCCGCCACGGCACCGGTCCCCTGGCAGGTTCCCGCGGACCCGCCGCACCTGGTGGGACGCGCGGAGGAGCGGTCCGACATCACGGCGGCGCTCGACCGCGGCCCCGAAGGTGCAAACGTGCCGGTCGTGGTCAGCGGCGCCGCAGGCATCGGGAAGACCGCGCTCTGCCTGTCCGTGGCACATGAGCTGCACGACCGGTATCCCGACGGTCAGCTGTTCGCCGACCTGCAGGACGCCTCAGGTGCTCCCGTCCCGCCCCTGGAGATCCTGCAGCGCTTCCTGCGCGCGACGGGACCCGGGACGCCGCCCGCCGACCTGCCGGAGGCGGCGTCGCTGTTCCGCAGCCGTCTCGCGGACCGGAAGCTGCTGATCGTGCTCGACAACGCCCGGGACGCGGCCCAGGTGCGCCCGCTCATTCCGGGGCTCGGCGACAGCGACGTGCTCGTGACCAGCAGAAGCCTCCTACCCGAGCTCGACAGCGCCGTCCTGGTCCGCCTGGACGTCCTCGACCGCACCGACTCCGTCCGGCTGCTGGGCGCCGCCGCGGCGACTCCGGACAGCGACGACACGGCGGTCCTCGACGAGCTGGCCCGCCTGTGCAGCGACCTCCCGCTCGCCCTGCAGATCACGGCCGCGCAGCTGCGGAGCCGCCGGCGGCTCCAGCCCGCGGACCTGGTCCACCGGCTCCGGGACGGGCAGAACCGGCTGGACCACCTCGCCGTCGGCACGTCGAACCTCTTCAACAGCTTCGAGCTCAGCTACACGGAGCTCTCCCCCACGGCCCAGCGCGTGTTCCGGATGTCGTCGCTCCACCCCGGCATCGACTTCGGTACGGAGGCGACGGAGGTGCTGGTGGGCGACGGAACGGCTGCCCGCGCCCTGGACGAGCTGCTCGACGCGAACATGCTGACCGAGCACGCCGCCGACCGGTTCCGCAGCCACGACCTGCTGCGGCTCTTCGCCCGGCGCAAGCTCACCCCGGGTGACCGCGTCCCCGACGCCGAGAGCCGCCTCCGGCGCTGGTACCTCGACCGGGCCACCGCGGCCGTCGGCTGGATCCACCCGCACCTGCTCCGCCTGACCGGCCACCCGGACCGTGCCGCGGTGTTCGGCGACGAGGACGCCGCCATGCGCTGGCTGGACCTGGAGTACCCGTCGATGCTGGCCCTGGTGACCTCGTCGGCCGACGATCCCGATCGCGATCCGGACGTCTGGCGGCTCGTCGACCAGCTCCGCGGATACCTGCTGGTCCGACGGTTCGACAGCTGGCAGCCACTGGCCGAAGCGGGCCTCGGTGCGGCCGACCGCAGGGGCGACGACCAGGCGCGTGCGGCGATGTACATCTCCCGCAGCTACGCGCACTGGGCGCACGGACGCATCGACGAGTCGCACGCGGACACCGTCCACGCGACCCGCCTCGCGGAGCGCTGCGGCTGGACCGACGCCGTCGCCTATCTGGGACACAACGTGGGCTGGGAGCACTACGAGGCCGGACGGCTCGTCGAGGCCGCGGCCTGTTTCGAGCAGACGCTCTCGCGGACCGAGCCCGAGGACCAGAACCGCGCCCTCGCCCTGAACGGGCTCGGTATGACCTACCTGGAACAGGACGAGCTCGTCCGCTCGGCGGACTCGTTCCGGGCCGCGCTGCGCATCAGCGAGCGCAACAAGCGCGAGGTGGCCGACCTGACGATCCGCGGAAACCTCGCCAGCGCGCTCCGGCTCCTCGGCGACACCGAGGCGGCGGAAGCCCAGCTCCACGAAGTCCTCGACGGATTCCGCGGGCGCGGCCACATCCGCGGGGAGCTATCCACGCTGGACGAGCTCGGCAGGCTCCTCGCCCAGACCGGCCGGCCCGCCGAGGCCGTCGAGACCGCCCGCGAGGCGCACGCCGCCGCGTCCCGGCTGAACGACCCCAGAGCCCAGGTCATCACCGGCGACGGCCTGGGCGTGAGCCTCCTGGCGGGTGGGCATACCGCCGAGGCGGCAGCCATCCTGACCGAGGCCGTAGCGCTCGCGACCGCGCACGGCTACCGGTCGTGGGAGGCCCGGGCGCGTGCCCGGCTGGCGAGTGCGCACCTCCGGCTGGGCAACGCCCGGGAAGCGACGGACGAAGCCGCGCGCGCCGCGGTCCTCGCGGAGGCGTGCGCTGCGACGTCCGTCGTCGTCGAAGCCCGGCGGGTGCACGGACTTGCAGGTCAGAAGCTCGCCTGACCCCGTCAGCGCGGCCGGTCGTCCGACCCGGCTCGCTGGTTCGCGAGGAACCGCGCCTTCTTCTCCCGGTTCCCGCACGTCCCCATGTCGCACCACCGGCGCGACCGACTCTGGCTGGTGTCGAAGAACGCCGCCTGGCAGGTCGGCGAGGCGCACAGCGCCAGCTTGCCGTCCCGCTCGCCCGCGAGGATCCCGATCGCGTCGGCGGCGATGACGCCGAGCGCGTCCTCCACGGCCGACGCCGCGGAGAGCCGCCACTCCCGGCCGCCCGCCGGGTCCAGCACGGCAGACGCACGGCCCCGGACACTGAAGTCGTTGATGACCTGGACCGCGGCACCAGGGAGCTCCTCCTGCCGCGCCGCCGCCGTCGCAGCCTCGTGGATCGCCTCCCGCAGCTCCCGCGCGCGCTCCAGCTGGCTCGCGGTGGCCGACTCCACGGCGAGGCCGCTCACCGCCAGCCAGTCGACGAGCCGGGCCGGCGTCGGGATGCGCTCCACGGGATCGCCGTGCCGCTCCGACAGCGTGCCCGTGAAGCTCGTCGCGAGCACCTTGCCGAGGCGGAAGTCCGGGAACCGAGCGGTCATGGAACCACCTTAGCCGGTTGCGACTTCCCCCGAGAGGCTGTTAGAACCGTCTTAGCCGGTTCTTCCGAACGCCGGCACCCCCGACGAGGAGGTCCCATGACCAGTCAGCCCAGCGACGTGCGGCGGTTCGAGGCGCACGTGACCGACGCCGACCTCGACGACCTGCGCGCCCGGCTGGCCGCGGCTCGACTGCCGGAGCCCGAGACGGTCCGCGGCTCCGCGGGCCCGGGCCGGTGGGACCAGGGTGTCCCCCTCGCCGACCTCGTGGACGTCGTGACCTACTGGCGCACCACGTACGACTGGTGGTCGTTCGAGGCGCGCCTCGACGAGATCGGCCAGTTCCGGACGACGATCGACGGCCTGGGCATCCATTTCCTGCACCGCCGGTCCCCGCGGGCCGACGCCACGCCGCTGGTCCTGACGCACGGCTGGCCGGGCAGCGTCGCGGAGTTCACGCACGTCGTCGACGAGCTGGCCGACCCGGCGAACCCGGACGCGCCGGCTTTCCACGTCGTCGCCCCGTCTCTGCCCGGGTTCGGCCACAGCGAGCGGCCGGCGACCACCGGGTGGGGCATCGAGAGGATCGCGTCCGCCTGGGTCGAGCTGATGGGCCGGCTCGGCTACGACCGGTTCCTGGCCCACGGGGGCGACTGGGGCGGCGTCGTCACCACGATCCTCGGCGGCCGGTTCCCGGACCACGTCATCGGCATCCACACGACCGTCGCGCAGCCGCCGCCCGGCCTGACGACGGAGGGGCTGACGGCGGCCGAGCGCACCTGGGTCGAGGAGTCCCGCGACTTCTGGGGGCGCCGCGCGGCGTACGCGAAGCAGCAGGCGGCCCGGCCGCAGACCATCGGCTACTCGCTCGTCGACTCACCGGTCGGGCTGCTCGCCTGGATCCTGGACAAGTTCGCCGAGTGGTCGGACACCACCGACAGCCCGTTCGAGACGATGTCCCGGGACAGCGTCCTGGACAACGTCACCCTGTACTGGCTCACGCGCACCGGCGCGTCGTCGGCCAGGATCTACGCCGAGAGCCACGCCTCGCTCGACCCCGACCTCCGGGTCGACGTCCCGGCGGCGGTCACCACCTATCCCCGCGACATCGAGCGGTGGCCCCGGCCCTGGGCCCAGGAGCGGTTCCGCCAGATCGTGCGGTGGCGGACGCCGGAGGCGGGCGGGCACTTCCCGTCCCTGAAGGTTCCGGGGTACTTCGTCCAGGACCTGCGCGAGGGCCTCGCGGCGGTGCAGCAGGGATGACGGCGGCCGTGCGGACGGGCGAGCCCCGCCCGCACGGCACCCGGTCAACGCCCGGTCAGGACCCCGTCACCGAGAACGGCGCCCGCAGCAGGTCCGCGTCCCGCGAGGACGACCCGACCAGCAGCTCGAACCCACCCGGCTCGACGACGCGGTTACCCGCCTGGTCCACGATCGTGCAGTCCGCGACCGGCAGGTCGAGGTCCACCACCACGCTCTCCCCGGGGGCGACGTCCACCTGCCGGTAGCCCTTGAGCTCCTTGTCGGTCCAGCTCACGGACGTCACCGTGTCACTGACGTAGACCTGCACCGTCTCGCGCGCCGGACGGGCACCCGTGTTGGTCAGGGTCACGCGGGCGTGGATCGTGTCGTCCTGGCCCAGCTCGGCGGACCGCAGCTCGAGGCCGCTGTACTCGACCGTGGTGTACGACAGGCCCTCGCCGAACACGAACGCCGGCTCCTGCGTCAGGTCGGCGTACCGGTCCCCGTGCTGGCCACGGAGCTGGTTGTAGTAGATGGGCTGCTGGCCCACGTGCCGGGCGAACGAGATCGGCAGGCGCCCGGACGGCTCGATCTGCCCGAGCAGCAGCTCGGCGATCGCCCGGCCGCCCTCCATGCCCGGGTTCGCCGTCCAGACCACGGCCGCGGCGTCCAGCGCGGACTGCGGCAGCACCAGCGGCTTGGAGGCCATGACGACGACGACCAGCGGCGTCCCCGTCTCGGCCAGCGCGTCCAGCAGGGCGACCTGCCCGCCCACGAGCTCCAGCGTCGCGGTGGACCGGCCCTCGCCCACCAGCTCGACCTGGTCGCCCACCACGGCCACGACGTAGTCGGCGTCCCGCGCCTGCGCGACGGCCTGTGCGATCAGGGCCTCGTCGGGGTCGCGCGGGACGACCACCTTGGGCCGGGGCTGGCCGTCGGGGAACGTCTCGCCCTCCGGCGGCGTCACGAGCGAGAGGATCTCGGCGCCGAGCGCGCTGGTCACCGTCCAGTCCTGCGGGGTCAGCTCGCGCAGCCCGTCCAGCACGGTGGTGATCATGTCGCGCGGGTGGCCGTCGGGCAGCCAGTCGGCCTGGCCCGAGCTGCCGGCCCAGTCGCCGAGCTGCGCCTGGGCGGCGTCGGCCAGCGGCCCGACGACGGCGATGCGCCGGGGCAGGTCGACGGCGCCCGCCATCGGCAGCGTGCCGTCGACGTTGCGGAGCAGCACCAGGGACCGCCGGGCGAGGTCCAGGTTCACGGCCGCGTGCGCCGCGGAGCCGATCAGGCTCGTCGCGCGCTCGGCGTCCGGCCGGCGCGGGTCCTCGAACAAGCCGAGCTCGAACTTCAGCGTCAGGATGCGGGCCACCGCACGGTCGAGGTCCGCCTCCGCGAGCAGGCCGGCCTCGATGGCCTCCTGGGCGCCCTCGAAGAACTGCGGGGTGGTCATCACCATGTCATTCCCGGCCCGTACGGCCGCGGCGGCGGCATGGGCGTGGTCGGGCTGGATCTTCTGCTCCCAGACCATCCGGCCCACGTTGTCCCAGTCGGTGATCAGCGTGCCGGTGTAGCCCCACTCGCCGCGCAGCACGTCGTTCAGGAGCCAGTCGTTGATCGTGATCGGCACGCCGTCCATGGACTGGTAGCCCAGCATGAAGGTGGCGCAGCCCTCCTTGGCGACCCGCTCGAACGGGGGCAGGAACCAGGAACGCAGCTTGCGGCGGGAGATGTCCGCCTCGGACGCGTCACGCCCGCCCTGGGTCTCGGAGTACCCGGCGAAGTGCTTGGCGGTGGCCAGGATCGCCGTCGGGTCCGCGAGCCCGGAGCCCTGGTAGCCGCGCACCATCGCCGAGGCGAGCTCGCCGATGAGGTACGGGTCCTCGCCGAACGTCTCGTCCACCCGGCCCCAGCGCAGGTCGCGGGCGATGCAGAGCACCGGGCTGAAGGTCCAGTGCACGCCGGTCGCGGCCGCCTCGACGGCGGTGACCCGGGCGGCCTGCTCGATCAGGTCCGGGTCCCAGGAGGATGCCATGCCGAGCTGGGTCGGGAAGATCGTCGCCCCCTCGAAGAACGAGTGCCCGTGGATGCAGTCCTCGCCCACCAGGAGCGGGATGCGCAGCCGGGTCTGCTCCACCAGGTCGTGGGCCAGCTTCAGCCGGCTCGGCGAGGTGTGCAGGATCGACCCCACGTGCTTGCGCAGGATGTCGCCCTCGTAGTCGCCCCGGGCGTCGAGCTGGAGCATCTGCCCGACCTTCTCGGGAACCGTCATCCGGGCCAGCAGGTCGGCGACCCGCTCCGGGACGGGGAGGCTCGGGTCGAGGTAGGCAGGGGCGGTGGCGACCGCGCCGTCGTCCGCGGGCTGGATGGTGGTGTTCACGGGGAGGAGCGTACCCACAAACTTACAGGGCGGTAAGTGTTTGTCCGGACGGCGGACACTCGTGCCGCGTGGCCCCGCCGGGGCATGCTGTACCCATGCCGAAGACCCTGCCCACTGGCCCCACCGTGATCACCGACGACAGCGAGGTGCGCTTCGTCGCCGGGGCCGACCAGTTCGCCCTCAAGCTCAAGGACGGGCACCTGCACGTGCGCGCCATCGACACCAGCGGCGACGAGGCCCAGCTCGTCGTGATCCCGACGTCGCGCAGCACCCTCAACCTGGAGATCAAGCACGCGGGCGGCCACGGGCCGGTGCCCGTGGAGGGGCCGACGCTGCGCTGAGCGGTCCGCCCCGGTAGGGCACGAAGGCCCCCGCCCTGCGGCGGGGGCCTTCGTCGTTCCCGGCGTTCCCGGAGGCCCACGGCCGGCCGAGCGTGCCTACGATGAAGACGGCTCATGTGCCGCGTCTCGAAGGAGGCTGAGTTCGATGAGGGTACTGGTGGCCTACGCAAGCAAGTACGGAGCGACGGAGGGCATCGCGCAACGCATCGGAGCGGCCCTGCGCGGACGCGAGCTGGACGTCCACGTCGCGAAGTGCGCTGATGTGGCCGAGGCGGCCGGCTACGACGCCTATGTCGTCGGGTCGGCGGCGTACGAGTTCAACTGGCGCAAGGACGCCAGGAAGTTCGTGGAGCGCAACGCCGACGAGCTCGCCTCGCACCCGGTATGGCTGTTCAGCAGCGGACCGCTCGGCACCGAGAAGGTCGACAAGGAGGGCAAGGACGTCCTGAAGGGCGCGGAACCCAAGCAGTTCACGGAGTACGCAGACCTCCTGCACCCGCGCGGGACGCAGGTGTTCCGCGGTGCGTACGACCACGACAAGATCCGCGGGGCCGACCGGATCATCGCGTGGATGCCGGCGATCCGGGACGTCATGCCCCAGGGCGACTTCCGCGAGTGGGATGCCATCGACGCGTGGGCGACATCGATCGCCGACGCGCTGGGGACATCGGCCGGCGGCCGCTGACGGCCGGTCCGCAGATCCGCTACCGGACAGGTCGGGTGCGGGTCACCGGGTGCCCCCCGACCAGAAGTCCGGGGCGACCTCCTCGGTGGCGTCGGCCGGCAGCGTCCAGCCCTTCCCGACGAGCCGGGCCCGTTCCTCGAACGTGACGGCGACGTCGTCCGGTTCGGCGGGTACCGGGACCCGGTCGTCGGAGCTCACCGTGGCCTCGACCCGCCAGTCCCTGCCGTCCCAGCGCAGGGTGCTGGTCCGCTGCGTCCACCGGATGTCGACGTCGGAGGCGTCCTGCGCCCCGCCGGCGCCGGCCAGGCACGGCGCCCAGGTGGAGACGACCACCCAGAAGGGCACCTGCGCGGCGTCGGAGCTCCCCACCGAGGCCACCTTGTAGGCGCCGAACTCGTAGGCGCACCCGGTGAGCGCGTCCGCCCCCAGCCGGTCCTGCGCCTCCGCGGCCGCCTGGTCGGTCAGGCCGCTCGCGGCGTGCCCCTCGTCGGTGAAGATCCGATCGGCGATCTGCGCCCGCTCCTGCGGCGTCCGGAACAGCGCCGCGTCGGCCGCGTTGCCGTAGGTCATCATGGCCGAGACCGCGCCGTCGACGCTCTGCGGAAAGCCGACGGGGACGCCGGCGACGTCCCCGGTCGCACCGGCGCCCTCCGCTGCCTCGCCCACGGGCAGGGCCGTCGCGACGTCCGTGGGTTCGAACATCGGGTCGAGCTCGTCCCCTCCGCGGAGGCCCAGCACGCCCACGACCGCGGCGATCAGCACGGCCCCGACCAGCCCGCCGATGATCCGGTCCCCCAGGCGCCGGTCGCGCCGCACCTGGGGATCGCCCTCGGGCAACCCGACCTCGTCCGCGACGGCGCGCTCCGGGTGCCGCGCCGTGTCTTCCTCGTGCGCGACCGGCATCGAGCTCCCCCTCGTCGAGACCTGGTGGACCGTAGGTTCGTGAGCAGGGCTCAGAAACGGCAGGGACAGCATAATCCCTGATCAGAGGGCTGCCGGCCGCACCACCGCGCCCGACGACGCCGCCTGCTGGATCGCGCACAGCAGCCGCACGGTCTCCACGGCGTCGTCGACACCGACGGGCACCGGCGTCGACGTCTCCAGCGCCTCGACGACCCCCGTCCACTGGGCCAGGTGTCCCGCGTGCCCGATCGCGAGCGGCTCGGCCGCGCCGCTCACCGGCCCGCCCGCCGTCGGCCGGGGCACCCCCGGCACGTCCCACCGCAGCACCTCGCCCTGGCCGAGCTCGACCGACCCCCGGGAACCGAACAGCGAGATCGTCGCGGGGAACCCGGGCGGCGTCGCCGTCGTCGTGGTCACGACGCCGAGGGCTCCCGAGGCGAACCGGAGCGTCGCGACCGTCGTGTCCTCGGCCGCGGTCGCGTGTGCGAGCGTGCCCGACTGCGCCGTCACCGACTCGACCGGGCCGCACAGCCAGCGCAGGAGGTCCACGTTGTGCACGCCCTGGTTCATGAGCGACCCGCCGCCCTGGTCCGCGGCGGAGCGCCAGCCCGCCGCGCGGTAGTAGTCGTCGTCCCGGTGCCAGTGCACCGTGGTCATGGCGAGCCGCAGCTCGCCCAGCGCGCCGTCGTCGAGCGCCCGCTTGAGCGCGATGTGCTCGGCCTCCAGGCGGCGCTGGGCGATCATCGAGACGGACCGCCCGCGGTCGTGCGCGGCGCGGGCGACCCGGAGCGCGTCGTCGACGTCGAGCGCGAGCGGCTTCTCGACGACGACGTGCCGGCCGGCCTCCAGCGCCGCCAGCGCGAGCGCCGCGTGGGTGCCGCTCGGGGTGCAGATCGCCACGACCTCGACGTCGGGGTGGTCGATCACCTCGCGGGGCGCGAGGCGCACCGCCGGCAGGTCACGCTCCCCCGGGCCCGCCGGCGGACGCACCCGGCCGCTGTACGCGACGAGCCGCGCCCGTCCCCCGAGCTCGCCGAGCGCCCGGGCATGCATCGCGCCGATGCCGCCCATCCCGACGATCCCCACCCCGAGCGGAGGCGCGGCGTCCTCACTCCGGCGCATGGCTCGCGCCGAGCAGGTCCCGCAGGCGCTCGGCCGCCGCCGTGAACCGGGGGTCGGTCAGCGTCGGCCCGTACTCGCGGCGCTCCGGCAGGCCGGGCTCCAGCGTCTCGACGATGCGGCCGGGCCGCGGGCTCATGACGACGATCCGGCTGCCCAGGTACACCGCCTCCGGCACGGAGTGGGTCACCAGCACCACGGTGGTGCCGGTCTCGCGCCAGATGCGGTTCATCTCGATGTTCATCTGCTCGCGGGTCAGGGCATCGAGCGCGCCGAACGGCTCGTCCATGAGCAGCACCCGGGGCTCGTGCAGCAGGGCGCGGCACAGCGCGACGCGCTGCTGCATGCCGCCGGACAGCTCGTGCGGCAGCGCCTTCTCGAACCCGGTCAGGCCGGTGAGCTCGATCAGGTGGTCGGCGCGCTCCTCCGCGCGGCGCCGGTCCATGCCGCGCATCTCGGCCTGGAGCAGGATGTTCCTGCGCACGCCGCGCCACTCGAGCAGGGCCGAGCGCTGGAAGGCGAACCCGATCTCGCGCTGCGGCCCGGTGACCGCTCGCCCGTACAGGCGCACGTCCCCCTCGGTGGCGAGGGTCAGCCCCGCGATGATCTTGAGCAGCGTCGACTTGCCGCAGCCCGACGGCCCCGCGATCGTGACGAACTCCCCCGGCAGCACGGCCAGCGAGACGTCGTCGAGCGCCACGGTCTCCGAGCGCTTGGAGGTGAAGCGCCGCGTGAGGTGCGAGACCTCGATGATCGGTTCGGCGCCGGCGGCCCGCGCGGCCGCGCCGTGCTCGGTCGTGGACTCGGTCGTCGGACCGGTCGTCGCGGTCACATGCCCTCCCCGAAGGTCCCGTCCCAGTACGCGTCCGGGGTCGGCTCGCCCTCGAACTCGGTGTTCTCCGTGAGGAACGTCAGGGTGTCGGTCCACTGCTGCTCGGTGTTCACGCCGGGCGCGGGGGCCTCCTCGAGGTTGAGCAGGCCGATCGTCGCCTCGAGCTGCGCCGCGAGCACCTCCTCATCGGGTGCCTGCTCGGCGTCGGCGGCCATCGCGGCGACGGCGGCGTCCGGGTCCTCGGACGCCGCGAGGAACGACTTCGACGTCGCCCGCACCATGGCCTGGACCAGCTCGGGGTCGCCGTCGATCGTCGCCTCGTGCGCCAGCAGGCCGGTGCCCAGCATGTTCATGCCGAAGTCCGAGAACGGCAGGGCCGAGACCTCCTTGCCGGTCTGGTTCTCGATGGTCGCCGCCTGGTCGTGGTAGAAGCCCTGGATGGCGTCGACCTTGCCCTCGATCAGCGCGGCGATCTTGCCGGCGGCGTCCACGTTGACCACGGTCACGTCGTCCGGGTTCACGCCGTTGATCTCCAGCCACGCCGGGAACGTGCCGTACATGGCGTCGCCGGGCGTGCCGCCGACGGTCTTGCCCACGAGGTCCGCGGGCTCGGTGATCCCCTGGTCGTCGAAGAACTCGACGGAGCTGGGGCCGGTCTGCAGGAAGACGCCGACGCTGCGCACGGGCATGCCGGAGCTGATGCCGTTCGCGAGCGGCGGCGTGTCCGCCCACCCGAAGTCGGTGTTGCGCTGCGCGACCTGCTGCACGGTGTTGCCGGACCCGTTGCCCGGCTGGATCGTGAGGTCGATCCCCTCGTCCTCGAAGATGCCCTCCTGAACGCCGTAGTAGAACGGCGCGTGCTCGCCGTACGGCACCCAGTTGAGGGTCACGGTGACCTCGCTCAGGCCCTCGGCGTTCTGCTCGCCGGACCCGCCACCGGCGGTCTGCCCGCAGGCCGCGACCGTCGCGAGCGCGACGCCCGCCACGCCCAGCGACATCGCGATCCTGCCGCCACGCCTCTGCTTCGTTGCACCACGCATGGGAGAGCCTTTCTGGTCGTGCCGCCACGGTGACGGCGGGAACGCGGAAGAGTGCTGGGCCGGGATCAGACGGTCGCGAGCGCGAGGTTGCCGCGCCGTGAGGCGTGCCACGGGATGAGGAGCCGTTCGAGCACCTCGACCAGCACGAACAGGACCACGCCGATGAGCGACATGAGGATCAGGTCGGCGAACAGCAGCGGTGCGTCGAGGTTGCCGCTGGCGAGCAGCAGCACGTACCCGAGGCCGCGGTCGGCGCCCACGAACTCGCCGACGACGGCGCCCACGACCGCCAGCGTGACGGCCACCTTGAGGCCCGACATGAGCTGCGGCAGGGCGCCGGGGAACCGGATCTTGCGGAAGGTCTTCCACCGGGAGGCGCCCATCGTCGCGGACATCTCCAGCAGCTCGGGGTCGACCGAGCGCAGCCCCGCGACGGCCGAGACGACGACCGGGAAGAAGGCGATGAGCACGGCCAGGACGATCTTGGGCGTCATGCCGAACCCGAACCAGACGACCAGGATCGGTGCGATCGCGATCTTGGGGATGACCTGGGCGAAGAGGATGAGCGGGTAGAGGGACTTCTCGGCCGTCCGGGAGTAGACCAGCAGCACGGCCGCCGCGACGCCGATCACGGCCGCGAGCACGAACCCCACGATCGTCTCCAGCGTGGTGACCCACGTGTGCTCCAGGAGCATCGGCCAGTCGGCCGCCATGGTCTCCGCGACCGCACCCGGGGAAGGCACGAGGTAGGCGGGGACCAGCTCACGCCAGGCCACGAACCACCAGACGGCGAACAGCGCGAGCAGCACTGCCGCCGGCCGCCACGACTCCGCGAGCAGCACGAGCGCACGGCTCCCCGCCGTCGGCCCGCCGGAGGGCTGGGCGGGCGGCCGGGACCTGGACGAGGACGGCGCCGTGGGACGGGCCTCCTGGGTGGTCACCATGGCGTGATCCTCCATAGTTCGCTCTTTCCGTTTCGTCGCACGGGGTCGACGTCGACACCGTGGGGCAGCGGGTCAGGGCACACCGGACGTCGTCGTCCCGGAGGTGCCGGTCGGTAGAGCAGGTCAGCGGCTCCGGCCTGGAGCCGCTTTTCACGGGGGACACTATGAGCCCCACCAGGGCCGGACAACGAGTTGCCACTTGTTGCCCCGCCACCGCGAGCGCCCGGTGGCACGCGGTTGCCACCGAGGCCGGGTCAGCCGTCGTGCGGGTCGGTCGCGGCGTCGTCGGCGACGGCCTCCAGGTCCACGGCGACCGAGCGGAAGCCCGCGGACCGTACGGCACGCAGGACCTCGCCGCGCAGGGGCTCCGACGTCATGGTCGCGAGGTCGCGGTGCGGGGCCTCGAGCCGGGCGAGATCGCCGTGGTGGCGTACGCGGATCTCCTCGAGGCCGAGGCGGCGCAGCTCGCTCTCCGCGGCCTCGACCTGGACGGCCTCGTCCGCCGGCTGGTCGCCGGGCTCGTCGTCGTCCCCGGGTGGCGGGCTCGTCCCTGGTGCGGCGCGCATGGTCATGCGGTCATTCGAGGGTGCGGCACCAGGGCAGTCAAGGTGTTGCCACCTCTTGCCGGGCAGGCAAGGACCTGCCACGCCCGCGCCGGTCCGCGGCAATTGGTTGCCGTCGACGGGTCGCGCGCCGTACGCTCCCCGCGCATGGGCGAAACTGCCGAAACAGGGAGCTCTCGGACCAGACCGACCATCTACGACGTCGCCAAGGCCGCCGGCGTCGCGCCCTCGACAGTCTCACGGGCGTTCTCCCGGCCGGGCCGGGTCAACGCGGACACGGCAGACCGCATCCGCCGCGTCGCCCACGAGCTCGGCTACCGGACGAGCCCGATCGGGCGCGCGATGCCCGACGGCCGGACGGCGCTGCTCGCGATCGTCGTGGCCGACCTGACCAACCCGTTCTTCTTCGAGATCATCCGCAGCGCGGAGAAGACCGCCATCGACTCGGGCTACACGCTGCTCGTGGTGGACGCGCACGAGTCCAGCGGGGCCGAGCGCCGGGCCCTGGAGCGCACTCTGCCCCTGGTGGAGGGCGTCGTGCTCGCCACCTCGCGGCTCTCGGACGCGGCGATCCGCGCCGTCGCCAAGCAACGGCCGACCGTCGTGATGAACCGCGTGGTGGCGGACGTCCCGAGCGTCGTGACCGACAACGCCCAGGGGATGCGGCGCGCCGTCGAGCACCTGGCGGGCCTGGGGCACTCCCGGCTGACGTACCTGGCCGGGCCGGAGGCGTCCTGGGCCGACGGCATGCGCTGGCGGGCCTTCCGCGAGGCGACCCGGGAGCTCGGCCTGCGGGCGCGCCGCCTCGGTCCGTTCGCGCCGACGCTGGCGGGCGGGCTCTCGGCCGCCCAGGCGCTGACCACGCACTCCGCGACGGCGACCGTCGCGTACAACGACCTCGTCGCGATCGGCACGATGCGCGGGCTGACCCGGCTGGGGATCGAGGTACCGCGCGACCTGAGCGTGGTCGGGTTCGACAACATCTTCGGCTCCGACTTCTGCACCCCGCCGCTGACGACGGTCGCCTCTCCCCTGCGCCACTTCGGCACGTTCGCCGTCCAGCGCCTGCTGAACCAGCTCCGCACCCCGTCGGCCGGGCTGTCGTCGGGCTCGTCGTCCGCCCTGTCGGCCCCGGCCCTGCTCCCGGCCAAGCTCGTCGAGCGCGGCTCCACGGCCCGCCGCACCTGACCGTCCGGGAGCGGCCCAGGGGCAACAAGTGGCAACTCGTTGTCCGGGGTCACCCCTGACCGCATAGTGACGTGGCGTACCCAGCCGTCGGCGCAACGACGCCGCCCGCGGCGGGCACGGTCCCCGGCAGGCAAGGTCCTCGATGGAGAGGCAAGGCCCATGGAACGTAGATCGACCCACCGCACCCTCGCCGCGATGCTCGGCGTGCTCGCGCTGCCGTTCACGGTGCTCCCGGCAGCCGCACAGCCGGCCGGGCCGCTGGTGGCGCAAGCCGCCGCGCAGCCCGCCACCGACCCCACCCGGCCGCAGGAGCCCGGCGTGACCATGCGCGTCTTCGACGTCCAGGTCCCGCTGGAGGACTACTGCACGCTCAAGCCGGGCCAGACGCCGAACATCGACGAGCTGAAGCCGACGATCGACTGGCGCACGGCCGACGACTTCGGCCTGACGGACCGGTTCGTCACCGAGGTCACCGGCTTTCTGAACGTGCCGGACGCCGGCAGCTACGACTTCCGCGTCACGAGCGACGACGGCGCGCGCCTGCTGCTCGACGACACCCTCGTCGTCGACCACCCTGGCAAGCACGGGGCGACGCCCAAGGACGGGTCGGTCGAGCTGGAGGCCGGGTACCACGCGCTGCGCATGGACCACTTCGACGGGGACTTCGGCCAGCAGCTCACGCTGGAGTGGCGCCCGCCGGGCGCGTCCGGCTTCGCGCTGGTGCCGAACTCGGTGCTGAGCACCGACGCCGAGGTCACGCGTGTCACCTCCCCCGGCCGCAAGGTCTGCGAGGGCGTCGACGAGGCGCCGGGCGACGGCCTGCCGCTCACCGAGGTGCACCCCGACTACACGCTGACCAACCTGCGCCCGGACGGCTTCGAGCCGCAGGTCACGGGCATGGACTGGTTGCCCGACGGGCGCATGGCCATCGCCACGTGGGGCGGCGACCGTGAGACGGTGCTCGGCGAGGTGTACCTGGTCGAGAACGTGACGGGCGACGGCGGCGCCGACGACGTCACGTACACCAGGATCGCCGAGGAGCTCGAGGAGCCGATGGGCCTGAAGGTGGTCGACGGGCGCATCTACGTCTCCGAGAAGCACGGCCTGACCGAGCTCGTGGACACCGACGGCGACGAGGTCACCGACGAGTACCGCGAGGTCGCGACCTGGCCGTTCGGCGGCAACTACCACGAGTTCGCGTTCGGCCTGCTGTACGAGGACGGCTACTTCTACGTCTCCACGGGCATCGCGATGGTTCCGGGCGGCGCGACGCGCGACCCGCAGCTCGTCGAGAACCGCGGCTCGGTGCTGAAGATCGACGAGGACACGGGCGAGGTCGAGTACCTCGCGGGCGGCCTGCGCACCCCGAACGGCCTCGGCTTCGGGGCCGACGGCGGCATGTACGTCACCGACAACCAGGGCATGCACGTGCCGACGTCGAAGCTGGTGCGCGTGCAGGAGGGCGCGTTCTACAACCACTACACGAACCCGGACGGCCCGTACGACGACCAGCCGGTGACCGAGCCGGTGGTGTGGATGCCGCACGGCGAGATCTCCAACTCGCCGAGCAACCCCGTGATCCTCACCGAGGGCGTGTTCGCGGGCCAGATGGCGATCGGCGACGTGACCTACGGCGGCCTGCAGCGCGTCTACCTGGAGGACGTCGCCGGCCAGGAGCAGGGCGCCGTCTTCCGCATGACGCAGGGCCTGGAGTCGGGCGTGAGCCGGACGAGCGTCGGCCCGGACGGGTCGATCTACGTGGGCGGCATCGGCTGGTCGGGCAACTGGGGCCAGGCGGGCAAGCTCGGCTACGGCCTGCAGAAGCTCACGTTCGACGAGAACCGGGCGTTCGACATGCTCGAGATGCGCGCGATCGAGGGCGGTTTCGAGATCGAGTACACCCAGCCGCTGTCGGCCGAGACCGCCGAGGACCTGGCCGGGAAGTACGAGGCCGCGCAGTGGCGCTACGTCTCGACGCCGCAGTACGGCGGGCCCAAGGTCGACGAGGAGGACCTGGAGGTCACCTCGGCCACGCTGTCCGACGACCGCAGGACCGTCACCCTGATGATCGACGGGCTCGAGCCCGGCCGGGTCGTCAACGTGCACTCCCCGCGGCCGTTCGCGGCCGAGGGCGGCGCGGAGCTGTGGAGCACCGAGGCCTGGTACACGATGAACCGCCTGCCCGACGGTTCGACGCCGCCGCCCGTCTACGAGGCCGAGGCCGCCGACATCGCCGGCGGCGCGGGCTGGAACACGAACCACGCCGGGTACTCGGGCGCCGGGTTCGTGGACCGCAACTGGGAGCCGGGGGCGCGGACCACGTTCGCCGTCCAGGCCGGCGAGTCGGGCCCGCACGACCTGGCGCTGCGCTACGCGAACGGCCAGAACTCCGACCCGAGCCCGACGCCGCGGTCGATGAGCCTGTACGTCAACGGCGTCAAGCAGAGGCAGGTCTGGCTCGACAGCACCGTGACCTGGTCCAACTGGCAGACACAGACCGAGACGGTCGAGCTGCGGGAGGGCGCCAACACGATCGCCTACGTGCACGACGAGGACGACCTGGGGCACGTCAACCTCGACAACCTCACCGTCACGCCCAGCGAGCGCATCACCCTGTTCGACGGCGGCGACCTCGACGCCTGGGAGAAGGCGAGCGGCGGGCCCGCGACGTGGCCCGTGGCGGACGGCTCGATGGAGTCCTTCGGCGGCGACATCCGCACCAAGGAGAAGTTCGGCGACTTCCGGATGCACGCCGAATGGTTCCAGCCCCAGCACGCCGACGACGTCACCGGCCAGGCCCGCGGCAACAGCGGCGTCTACATCCAGGAGCGCTACGAGGTGCAGGTGCTGGAGTCCTTCGGCATCGACCCGCCGAAGAACAACGACGCCGGGTCGGTCTACCTGAAGAAGGCCCCGGACGTGAACGCGGCGACCGCGATGGGCACGTGGCAGACGTACGACATCCAGTTCCGTGCCGCCCGGTTCGCCCCGGACGGGACCAAGACCGAGGACGCGCGGCTCTCGCTCTGGTGGAACGGGCAGCTCGTGCACGACGACGTGGCGATCGACGGCAAGACGGGCAACGGGAAGGACGAGGGGCCGACCCCGGGCCACATCAAGCTCCAGGACCACGGCGACGCCGGCCTGAACCCGCGGTTCCGCAACGTCTGGATCGAGCGCCTCACCGGACAGGAGACCTCCCAGGCACTCGCGTCCAAGGTCTCGGCGCGACTCGCCCCGCCGAAGGTCACGGCGGGCCAGGACGTCGAGACCGTGGTCCGGGTGCCCGGCGCCAAGGGCCGGCCGGCCCCGACGGGAACCGTCCGGATCAGCGTCGGCGACGTGTCGGTCAAGGCCACCCTGGGCCGCGGCCCGGCCCGGGTCGTCGTCCCGACGTCCGGCCTGGACAAGGGAAAACACCAGGTCACCGTGCAGTACCTCGGTGACCTGGTGTACGGACGGAGCACGACGACGGTCGACCTGACCGTCCGCTGACCTGGTCCCCGACCTGGCCCCCCGAAGCTGATCCGGTCCCTCGAAGGAGAGGTTCATCTGATGCGACGAACTGCCAGCACGACCCACACCCTGCGGCGCACCGCGAAGCCGTGGCTCGCCGCCGCTGTGGCCGCCACGCTGACCCTGCCGGTCCTGGCGCCGTGCGCGGCGGCGGCCGGGACCGGCGGAGCCGCCGGGACCGCCGCCTGCGCGTACGGCTACACCAGCGACGCCACCGTCTGGTTCGGCGCCGGCGCCGACTCCGGCGTGCCCAACCGCGAGACCGGCGGCGGCTGCACCGTCATGGACGAGATCATGGCCGGCGCGCCGTTCGCGACGCACGGCGCGTTCGTCCGCACGGTCTCCTCGGTGACGAAGGGCCTCGTCCGTGAACGGGTCCTGACCGGCGGCGAGCGCCGGGACATCGTCCGTGCCGCCGGCGACTCGGAGGTGGGCAGACCACACCCGGTCACGGGCGGCCGGTCCGTCGACCTGTCCAGGATCGGCCTGGTGGGCTACACGGTCCGCGCGACCATGCCCACCGACGCCGAGGGGACCCTGGGCGCGCTCGCGGAGTGCGGTTTCCAGAACATCGAGCCGTCGGGCGCCGCCGGCAACTTCTACGGCCACACGGCCGCGGAGCTGGCGCCGCTCACCGAGGCGGCGGGTATCGCGGTGCCCTCCCTCGGCGTGAGCCTGTCGAACCTGCAGAACGACCTCGACCTGGTGGTCGCCGAGGCGCACGCGATCGGGGCGAGTTACGTGCGCGTCTCGGGGTCGGGCTCGTGGACGCTGGAGGACTACTCCCGGACGGCCGCGATCCTCGACGAGGCGGGCGAGGCCCTGAGCGCCGAGGGCATCCGGGTCGCGTACCACAACCACGGGTACGAGTTCGAGACCGAGGAGGACGGCGTCACGGGCTACGACGTGCTGGTCCGGGAGACCAACCCGGCGTTCGTGACCATGGAGCTCGACGTGTACTGGGCCGCGAGCACGGACACGTCCGCCACGGACCTGTTCGCCCGGTACCCGGGGCGGTTCGAGCTGCTGCACCTCAAGGACATGGCGGAGGACGGCTCCTTCGCCGACGTGGGCGAGGGCACCATCGACTTCGCCGAGATCTTCGCCGGTGCCACGCTGGCCGGCGTCCGCTACGGCTTCACCGAGCACGACCAGCCGTCCCCCGACGGCGTGACGTCCGCGTGCACGAGCATCGGCAACCTCGCCGAGCTGCGCTACTAGTCCGCCACTGAACCGCCACTGACCCGTCCGGCTGCTTCCGGGCGAGGACACCCGTCCTCGCCCGGGGGTGCCGCACGCCCGCACGCACCATCCGACCCAGCACGAGGGAGTGTTGATGTCCGCACCGCACCGCAGGGCACGCCGCCGGGTTCTGGCTGCGACGACCGGTCTGGTCGTCGCGGTCGGAGCCCTGGTCCCCGCCACCACAGCCGCCACCGCCCATCCCGGCTCGGACCATGCCGAGACCGCCACGTTCGACAAGGTCCCGCTGGTCACCGAGGGGCTCGCCGACCCGTTCGAGCTCGACGTGGCCGACGACGGCCGCGTCGTCTACATCCAGCGCACCGGCCAGGTGGTCGTGCTGGACCAGGAGACGCTGCGCCAGTCCACGGCCCTGGACCTGGACTACTCCCTCGACCTGCTCCAGCAGTCCGACGGCCTGCTGGGCCTGACCCTGGACGACGACTTCACCGAGAACGGGTGGCTGTACCTGCTCTGGAGCGACCCCGACGTCGCGAGGATGAACCTCTCGCGGTTCACGATGGGGCCGGACGACACGATCGACCCGGCCTCCGAGAAGCGGCTGCTCGACTTCACCATCTGGCGTGGCGAGGGCCGCGCCAACTCCCACATGGCGGGCTCGCTCGCGATGGGCCCCGACGGCGACCTCTACGTCGCGACCGGCGACAACTCCGACCCCTTCGACCAGGCGGGCTACACGCCGATCGACGAGCGTGAGGGCCGCCGCGCCTGGGACGCGCAGGGCACGTCCGCCAACACGAACGACCTCCGCGGCAAGGTGCTGCGCATCACCCCTCAGGACGACGGCACGTACACGGTCCCGGAGGGCAACCTGTTCGCGCCGGGCACCGAGGGCACCCGCCCGGAGATCTACGGCATGGGCTTCCGCAACCCGTTCCGGATCACGGTCGACCCCGGCACAGGGGCGGTCCTGATCGGGGACTACGGGCCCGACGCCCGCGTGGCCGACCCGTTGCGCGGCCCCGAGGGCCAGGTCGAGTTCATCCGGATGACGGAGCCCGGCAACCACGGCTGGCCCTACTGCCACGCCGACAACCAGCCCTACATCGACTACGACTTCGCCACGGGCGTCTCCGGCGAGCCGTTCGACTGCGCCCACCCGGTCAACGAGTCCCCCAACAACACCGGCCTGCGCGAGCTGCCACCGTCGCAGGAACCGCTCGTCTGGTACGGCTACGGGGTCTCCGAGGAGTTCCCCGAGCTGGGCTCCGGCGGCGCGGCCCCGATGGGCGGCCCGGTCTACCGGTTCGACCCCGAGCTGGACGTCAAGACGAAGTTCCCGGAAAGCTTCGACGGGCACTGGTTCGTGTCCGAGTACGCCCGCAACTTCTACAAGGTGCTGTCGCTGGACGAGACCACGGGTGAGCTCGCCTCGATCGAGCCGTTCCTGGAGGGCGAGACGTTCGTCGCCCCGTTCGAGGCCGAGTTCGGCCCCGACGGCTCGCTCTACGTCATCGACTTCGGCCTCGGCCGGGGCGCCGGCCGCGGAAGCACCAACACGGACGCCGGGATCTACCGCATCGACTACGCGGCCGACGGCCGCCGGCCGATCTCGCGGTTCACCGCCGACGTCGACTCCGGGCCGGAGCCGCTCACGGTCGCCTTCGACGGCGGTACCAGCGAGAGCCCCGACGGGCTCGACATCACCTACGAGTGGGACTTCGAGAACGACGGCGTCGTCGACTCCACGCAGGCCACCCCCACGCACACCTACACCGAGCGGGGGCAGTTCAGCGCCCGCCTGACGGTCACGGACAGCGAGGGCTTCACCGGCGTCTCCGTGCAGAAGATCACGGCCGGCAACACCCGGCCCGACGTCTCCTTCGGGGCGCCGTTCCACGGCGGCTTCGCCGAGCTGGGCGACACGGTCGACTACGCCGTCGACGTGGACGACCCGGAGGACGGCTCGACCGGAGCGGGCACGATCGACTGCGAGCTGGTCACGGTGAACACCCAGCTGGGCCACGACACCCACGCGCACCCGCTGGACAACTACACCGGCTGCTCCGGGTCGGTGTTCCTCGACCCGGCGGACCACGGCGTCGGGCAGAACGTCTACCCCGTGCTCGGTGCCGGCTACGAGGACCTCGGCGCCGACGGCGTGCCCGCGCTGGCCGGCCAGGACGTCATCCACCTGCAGGTACGTGACAAGGAGGCCGAGTTCTACGCCGACAGCTCCGGAGTCACCGTGGCGGACGGCACCGAGGCCCGGGGCGGGCGGCTCGTGACCGACGCCGACCACGGCGACTGGATCGCGTTCGGGCCGGTCGACCTGCGCGGCATCGACGCCCTGACGGTCGGCGCCGTACGCGGGGCCGCCGACGCGACCGTCGAGGTGCGGGTCGGCAGCCCGACCGGGCGCAAGCTCGGCCAGGTCAGGGTCGACGCCGCCACGGCCGCCGGGCAGGTCGTCTCGCCGAGCATCGACCTGCCGGACCAGCAGGGCGAGACCACGCTGTACCTCGTGGTCAGGAGCAAGCAGGAACCGGCCGACGGCGCGAACCTCGGTCTCGACTGGCTCGTCTTCCACGGCCGTGGCGTCGCCGACGCCACCGCCCCGGTCGTGACGGCCGAGGCCGGCCGCGGGGGCGTCCGGGCGGGCGGCCCGGTCGACCTGTCCGGGTCGGCCGTGGCGCCCGAGGGGCGGGAGATCGTCGCCTACCAGTGGGACCTGGGCGACGGGACCACCGCGGACGGCGCGAGCGTCACGCACGTCTACGAGGAGCCGGGGCGCTACACCGCCCGGCTGATCGCGACGGACAGCGAAGGCACCCGCGACTGGACGACCGTGCGGCTGACGGTCCGGGGCTAGCCGCCCGGAGGGCAGGCCGGCCCGGACCATCTGGCGATGGTCCGGGCCGGTGCCGCACCGTTCTCACAGTCTTGGTTTTGGGGTCCGCGCCATGATTGCCGCCGCGAGCGGCCCGATCGACACTTGGTCGGTGGGTACAGATCCTGTGTCAGGAACCTGGTCAGAGAAGTTTGACGGCACGCTGGAAGAGGTGTTCCGCAGGTATCCGGTCCCGCTCGCCGGGCACCAGATCTTCAGCACGACCGACCCGGAGTCCGCGCGTGACGAGGTGGCCCGCACCCTCTTTCCGCACGAGCTGCGCCTCGAGGACGACGACCGCCCGTTCGAGGCGGCGATCCGCAGTGCCCGGCTCCGGACGGTGAGCATCACGGTCCTGGCCTACGGGTGCGGCGTCGAGCTCGTCGCCGAACGGGTCGCCGCCACGTACGTCGTCGCCCACGCACTCGTCGGGCGGGCGACGTTCGACGTCGGTAGGCACACGGTCGCGGTCCGGCCCGGGACGGCCGTGGTGCTCACGCCCGGTGAGCTGCTCCGCGTCAGGTGGTCCGCGGGGAGCGTGCTGATGGTGATCGCCGTCGACCGTGCGGCACTGGAGGAGGAGCTCGACACGTGGGTCGACGCCGACCCCGACGTGCCCCTGCGCTTCGAGCCCGCCGTCGACGTCTGGGAGTCGCCGGCCGCCGGCTGGTGGTCCGCCGTCGACAACGTCGTCGAGGACCTCGACTCGCCGGCGCCGATGCTGCGCCACCCCGCAGCGGCGTCCGCGGCGGAGCGTGGCCTGCTGGTCGGGCTGCTGCTCGCCGTACCGCACAGCCGCTCGGGCCGGCTGTGGGAGAAGCCACCGCCGGTCGGTCCCGAGTGGCTGAGGCGCGCCACCGACCTCGTCGAACAGCTTCCGCACCGAACGTGGACGGTGCCCGACCTCGCCCGGGCGGCCAACACGAGCACCCGTGCGCTGCACGACGGTTTCCGGCGGTGGCTGGGCACCACGCCCATGGAGTACCAGCGGCAGGTCAGGCTGCGGCGGGCCTGGGTCGAGCTGCGGACCGCCGACCCCGGCGCCGAGAGCACGACGGTCACCGAGGTCGCCTCGCGGCTCGGGTTCACCAACCTGGGACGGTTCGCCGCGGGCTATCGGCAGCGGTTCGGCGAGCTGCCGTCCGTGACGCTGCAGCGCGCCAGGGACGGCTACTGAACCGTCGCCGAGGCCCTACTTGACGGCACCTGCGGTGAGCCCCGCGATCACCTGCCGCTGCAGGACCAGGAAGAGGCAGATCGGGACCAGCATCACGAGCGTCGCCCCGGCCACCGCCCCGGTGACGTTGAACCCGAACTGGGACTTGAACCCGGCCAGCACCAGCTGGACGTTCCGGTTCTCCTCCGAGACGAGCAGGAGGTTGGCGAAGAAGAACTCGTTCCAGATGTTCACGAACGCCACGACCGCGACCGTCGCCAACGCGGGCCTCGTCAGCGGCAGCACCACGCGGAACAGCGTCGTGAAGTATCCGGCGCCGTCGATCATCGCGGCCTCCTCGAGCTCGGGCGGGGTCGAGACGAGGAACGCCCGCAGCACCACGAAGGTGAACGGGAACTGGAGCGCGGCGTAGAAGATGACCATCCCGAGCCGGGAGTCGTACAGCCCCAGCTCCCGCACCACGAAGAACACCGGTGTCGCCAGGCCGACCAGGGGCAGGGCGAGCGCCAGCGAGAACATGGCCACCAGCGCGTTGCGCCCGGCGAACGAGAACCGCGCCAGCGGGTAGGCCGCCAGGAACGCCGTCGTGAGCGCGCCCAGCGTGCCGAGACCCGCGTACAGGAGCGTGTTCAGCATGTACTCGTGCAGGTGGATCTGGGTGAACGCGTCGACGAAGCCCTGCACGGTGAACGGTGAGGGCCACAGCCCCTCCCCGGAGAAGATCTGGTTCCCCGTCTTGAAGCTGGACAGCATGACCCACACCGTCGGCGCCAGGGCCAGCAGCACGACGGCGCCCAGGAACCCGTAGATCAGGATGTTCGCCCACACGGACCGGCGTCCGGCCGTGGTGCTTCCGATGTCGCTCACAGTGCTCGCTCCCCGATACGAAAGACCCGCCGGACCGTGACGATCAGCACCAGGCCGATCACGATGATCACCGAGCCGACGGCGTTGGCGAAACCCCACTCACCGTTCAGGTACGCCCGGTACGCGTAGAGCGCCAGTGTCGCCGTGGCGTCGTCCGGGCCGCCGGCGGTCAGGATGAAGACCAGGTCGAACATGCCGATGTCCACCAGCAGCCGGATGAGGATCGCCGTGCCGATGACGTTGCGCAGCAGCGGCAGCGTGATCCGCGTCAGCTGCTGCCACGTCGAGGCCCCGTCGACGGAGGCTGCCTCGTACACCTCCCTGGGGATCGAGGCGACCTCCGCCATGACCAGGACCACGACGAACCCGATGATGAACACGAAGGTCCCCGCGACGGCCCAGCGGGCCGTCGCTGTGTCGAAGAGCCAGTCCCTGCCCGGCAGCCCCAGCCCCCCGAGGACGTTGTTCAGCAGGCCCGCCCGCGGGTTGTAGAACATGGAGAAGACGAGGGTGTAGGCCGCGCCCGAGATCACGAACGGCACGAAGATGATGGTGCGGAGCGTCTTCCAGCCCCGCGGCCGCAGCGCGAGCACCATGCCGACGCCGACACCCAGGGGAACCTGGACGAACACGGACGCCGCCGCGTAGAACAGCGTGTTGACCAGTGCCTTGAAGAACACCGGGTCGGCGAACATCTGCCGGTAGTTGTCCAGCCCGCTCCACGCGAAGTCGAGGCCGCTCCACCGGGCGAACGCCGTGGCCGTCAGCACGAGGAAGGGCACCAGGAAGAACGTGCCGAACAGGACGAGCCCGGGAAGCAGCGACACCGCGACCGGCCCGCGCATGCCCAGAGGGATCCGCGTACCGGGGACCGGCCGGGCACGTCGTGCGGCGATGCGGCGTCGCGCCGGCCCGGAGCCGTCCGGGCGCCCGCCCACCGGGCCGTCCGCGCGGCGTGCCGCGGCGGGCTCAGGGACAGGTGCCGGGGCTGAGGCCGGCGGACGGTGCCTCGTGAACACGCTCATGGCCGGCCTCCTACTGCGCGCTCGACGCGGAGTCGGCGGTCAGGCGCTGCAGGAACTCGTCGGTGTCCAGGTCGCCCTTCACGTAGGCGGGCCACAGGTTCTTCCACGACGTGTCGAGTCCCGCGGGTCCGTGCACCCGGGCGTGCGGGTACGCGTACTCCAGGTCAGCGGCCTGTTCGATCAGTCCCGTCGCCAGCGGTTCCAGGTCGGCGGCGTCGGTCGCGGCGGCGTCGACCCGGACCGGCGGGTTGGCGCCCGTCGCCTCGGCCTGTGCGAGCACCTCGTCCTGCGACGACATGAACCTGACGAAGGCGTCGACCGCCTCCAGCTCGCGCTCGTCCGTCGTCCCTGAGACCCAGCCGGCGCCCGAGACGACCACCGTGCCCTGGCCGCCGTCCGCCCAGCCGGGTGCCGGCGCGTAGCCGGTCTTCTCGTAGAGGCCCGGGGCAGCGTCCGTCGTCAGGTTGGTCTTGACGAACCACGGCCCGTTGGGCACCGTCGCCGCCTCCTCGGTCAGGAAGGGGGCAGCCGCGTTCTGGAAGTCGCCGGAGAACGCGTCGGCGTTCACGTAACCCTGCAGGTGCCAGTCGCGGAGCCGTTCGGTGGCTCGGACGACCTCTGGGACGTCGCCCCAGTCCTCCAGGTCGGCGATGCTCTCGCCGAGGAACTCGGCCCCGCCGGGCTGCGTCCCGATGAGATTGGCCCACATGAGCTTCGTCGCCCAGTCGCCGTCCAGCGCGACGGCGAACTTGCCCTGCCCCTTGAGTGTCGCCGCCAGGTCCTCGAACTCGTCCCAGGTGGTCGGGAACTGCTCGTACCCGGCAGCCTCGAGCAGCTCCTTGTTGTAGTAGATCCCGATCGCGTCGCGCTGCTGCGGGATCGCCCAGACCTGGCCGTCCGGGCCGGTCAGTGCGTCGAACGCCTGGTCGTAGAAACTCGCTGCCCAGTCGCCATCGGCCTCCAGGCTCGGCGCGAAGTCGTGGAGCCTGCCGGTCCGCTCCATGGCCTTGATCTCGCCGGAGTTGAGCTGGAACAGGTCCGGCAGGTCGTCCGCGAGCGCCAGGCGCTGGTAGTACTGCAGCCGGTCGTCGCTGGAGCCCGCGTTCGCGTTCTCGATGGTCTCGATCCGGTAGTCCCCGGCGAACTTCTCGTTGAATCGCTGCGCGGCCTCGTAGTTGTACTGCAGGAAGGGGTCGGTCGGGCTCTCCTGGCAGGTCGCGCAGGTGACCACCACCTCGCCCGAGTCCGAGACGTCCGTGCCGGCACCGCATCCCGTGACCGCTGCCAGCAGCGCGGTCGCCGACGCGGTCACCAGAGTCGTCCTTCGTGTCGTACCCATGTCGTCATCTCCCTTGATGATTCCTGCGTGGACAGGAGGGCCTCGTCGCCCTCGATGTCGGCCCGTCCCCGGCCGTCAGTAGCCCGCGACCCGCGGCCAGTGCCGTTCGATCCCGGCCGTCTCGACCTCTCGGGTGAAGTCGGCGAGCAGGTCCTCGTCGGCCCGGACCTGCCGTGGTGTCGCCTTGTGCTGCACGCAGAACGCGATCAGGTGGCCCGTGACCTCGCCGATGTTCCATTCCATGAGCGGCATCCGGTAGGCGCCGTTCGTGATGTGCGTGGTGCCGATGTTCTTGGCACCGGGGAGCAGGTTCTCGACACGGACGGGCACGAGTGCCCCCAGTGGCAGCTCGAACGGGCAGCAGCCGATGTCGATGTACGGGTCGCCGCCGGTGGAGGGGTGCAGGTCGATCCGGTACATCCCCACCCCCACGCTGTCGGCGTAGGTGACGGCACCGGCGTCGCCACGTACCGCGAGGGAGAGCTCCTGCTCGACGATGGTGTGCTCGGCCCGGATGCGCCGGGACTCCCGGATGTACGGGCTCTTGGCCAGCCCGTCGGCGGTGTCCCCGAGGACGTCGCCGCGCAGGCGCAGACCGGGCCAGCCGGTACCGCCGTCGGGGCGGGGCGCCTCGGTCTGCAACCAGTAGAGGAACGATCGGCTCAGCTCGCGGGCGGCGCGCACGTGCGCGTCGGCGTCCGGGTGGTCGAAGACCGGCCCGCCCCAGTAGTCCATCTGCGGCCAGTTCACGAGGGTGAGGTCGCTCGGATAGGTCTCGGGCCGGAAGTTGGCCCTGGCCGCGATGCGGCGGAAGGTCCAGAGGTTGCGGTCCATCGAGCCCACCCGCTGGTCCGCGTAGTCGGGCCGGATCGCCAGCGGGTCGTCGTCGGGGTTGGGCCAGAACTGGTGCCGTACCGGCTTGCGCGTCTTCGGGTGCGGCGCGGTCAGGGAGAGCTGGCCCTCGGGCCAGTCGACGGCGCGGGTGGTCCGGAACAGGTCGTAGCCCTCCGGCCGGTCGATGGTGTGGTCCTCCTCGGGCCGGTGGTCGAGCGCGAAGCACACCGACACCGGCTGCATGTTGAGCGGGTCGGCCACGGCCGCGGCGTGCGGCTCACCGGTGTCGGCCCGGGCCTCGGCGCCCGTGACGTGCTCGACGCCGGCCAGCGGCAGCAGCTCGCCGGTCTCGCTCGCGTCGACGACCCAGTCGGCGGAGATCACGGTGGTCGTGCCGGTCCGCCGGCTGCGCACCGTGACCGCCGTGACCCGGTCGCCGTCGGTCTCGGCCGCGGTGGGCTCGTGCTCCAGGAGAACACGCAGCAGGCCCGAGCCGCGCAGCGGGGCCACGAGGGTCTCGAGCACGGCGACCGTGACCCGGGGCTCGTGGCAGAGGTCGGAGACCTTGGCACCCCCGGGGTTGAGCGCTCGGCGGCTCCGCGCTTCGTCGGTCAGCGGGTAGTACCGCCGGTAGTACTCCCGGACCGCGTTTCTATATTCCCGATATGTCGCGGTACTGCCGAACTGCTCGATCCAGACGTGCTCGTCCGGCGGAACGCCCTGGGCGGTCAGGACGCCGCCCAGCCAATCGGTCGGCTCGGTGAGCACCACACGAATTCCGCGGCGGGCCGCGGTCACCGCTGCCATGACGCCGCCTACTCCGCCACCTACGACAAGAAGCTGTGTCTCGTTTTCACGCATACAAAGATGACACCAGGATTTGACCATTATTTACATGACTGCAATACACTGGTCTGTGTCCCATTTTGATGCCGGCGCGCGCCGCCTCCGGATCGCAGACGCGACGGCGAGGCAGCTCGTGCAGCCCGCCGGCTCCCGCATCGGGCCACGCCGGCAGCAGGAGATCCAGCTCATGCTGATCCACTCCGGGTCGATGACCCTCGCCCTGGACGGCGGCGCTCCCCGCCAGGTCTCCGCCGGCGAGATCTGCCTCCTCCTGCCGGGGCACACCGAGGAGATCAGGTTCAACGAGCACCTCGACACGGCCGAGACGCTGGTCCGGGGGCGGATGGAGCACTCGACCGCGGGGATGCGCGCCTGGCTGGAGTCGCTCCGGCCCACCAGGACGCTCTCCTCCGCGCTGACCTACCTGGCCCGGGAGGCCGTCACCACCCAGCAGACCCGGCTCACGGCCGACGGGGCCCTGGTGGACGCGCTCGCGACGGCGCTGCTGTGGCGCTTCATCGCCGAGTTCCGGAACCTGCCCGCCGCGCTGCCCGGGTCGATCGAGGAGGCCCGCCTGTACATCCACCAGCACCTCGAGCAGCCGATCACGCTCACGGACATCGCCCGGGCGGCGTCCGTCACGCCCGCGCACCTGGTCCGGATGTTCCGCACCCACATGGACACCACGCCGGTCCGTTACCTCTGGGACCGCCGCATCTCCCTGGGCGTGGAGCTGCTGACCTCGACGGGGCTCCCGGTCGGATCCATCGCCGTCCGCTGCGGCTTCAAGACCAGCTTCCACTTCTCCCGGAAGGTCAAGGAGACGACTGGCCTGTCACCGTCGGAGCTGCGCACGTCGACCGCGCGCGCCTGACGCGACGAGGCTCATGCCCGCCCCCTCCTCCCGCGCAGGCCGAGCACGGCCACGCCAGCGATGACGACACCGGCTCCCGCGAGCGCCACGTGCGGTCCCGCGAAGGTGGCCACCCACCCGCCGAGCAGTCCGCCCACCGGGTAGCCGACGCCGAAGGCCGCCATCCGGGCGGCCGTGTTCACGCGGGACCGGAGCCGGTCGGGCGTGCTCAGCTGGCGCCACACCACGGTGGCAAGCACCACCGCGAGATAGCCCGAGCCCCAGAGTGCCGTCAGGGCCAGCGCGACCGATACCGTCGTCGCGAGCGCGCAGCCGACCGCGCCGACCGCCGCGACCCACGTCCCCGCGAAGGCGACGCTCCGCTCGGTCGTCCGGCGGGTCGCCGCCGGGACGACGAAGGTCGCCACCAGGCCGCCGACGGCCCACGCCGCGAACAGCAGGCCGGTGGTGCCCCCGTCGGCCGGGACGCCGAGCCGCCGCACGCTCCAGGGGACCACCTGGGACACGAAGACCCCTTGGCCCGCGGTGACGGCCACGCCGAGCAGGATGGTCGAGCGCACCCGCGGGTGCGAGACCAACCAGCGAGCCCCGTCGAGGACGGCTCGGCGGACGCCCGGCGGTACCTGCGACACACCGGTCGCGCGCGGCAGGCCGCCGAGCCGGAAGCAGAGGTAGGCCAGCGCCGAGGCCGACGCGCCGACGGCGATGGTGGCCGAGGTGGGCAGGAGCACCGACAGGACGCCGACGAGCCCCGGGCCTGCCATCTCCACGACGCTGCTCGTGGCGAACATCAGCGCGGTCACCTCGGCGAGGCGGCCCGGGGGTGCCAGCGCGGGCACCAGCCCGAAGTTGGCGGCGTCCGCGAAGACGAAGGCAGAGCGCGCGACGGCCACCGCGACGACGACGTGCACCGGGGTGAGGACGTCGAACGCGGCGGCCGCCGGCAGGGTGCCGACCGCCAGCGCGGTGATCAGCTCGCAGGCCCGCAGGACAGCCGACCGGTCGTTCCGGTCGGCGACGGCTCCCGCGACGGGACCCAGCACCAGGTAGGGCAGGCCATGAGCGGCGACGAGCGCCGAGACCCACAGGGCCGAGGCCGTCTGCTGGTAGACCGCGACCGGCGTGGCGACGAGGACCACGGAGGCAGCGACCAGGGAGAGCACACGTCCCAGCCAGTACCACCGCAGCGACCGGTCGCGCAGCAGCCGTACCCATCCCGGCACCGGCTCAGCGCGCCGTCAGCGTCTCGATCCGCGCCCCCGCGGCCGGGTCGATCGCCTCCCTGGGGTCGACGAGGCCCAGGCTGCGCCCGATCTGGAGCACCCGGCGGGAGAACTCGACGTTCGCCTCCCGCGCCTGCCCGAGGGCTTCAGGAGCCGGCTGCGCGTGCTCGACGGCGCCGAGCCAGTCGGCCTGGCTCGCGTACGAGACCGGCCACCGGAACCCGTGGAACCGGGTCGAGTTCGGCGCGACCGCCACCGCGCCGCGGCCGAGCAGCATCGCCCAGTAGAGGGCGTGGTACGAGTTGGACACGACGACCTTCGCCGAGGCGAGGCGCGTCAGGGTGTCGAAGATGTCCTCCGTGTTGTTCGTGATGTGCTCGAACTCGACCCCCGCGGCCAGGGGCCGGGAGGTGTCGATGCCACGCTCGTAGTGGTTCAGGACCACGAACTCGCGCTCGGGCTCGCGCTCCCGGAGCACGTCGAACGCCGGCAGCATGCAGCTCGCGCACGGGACCCACGGCATGCCCGCGTCCCAGTCCCGGACACCGACCACGTCGGCCTTGGCGAGCCACTCCGGCCAGAGCCGGGTCACGCCGTCCTTCAGCACGCGCCGGCGCCAGCCGGTGGTCGGGTCCAGGTGGACGCCCTGCTGGAAGTTGTGACCGATGCCCCAGAGGGCGACCGCGGCCGGCCGCTGGCGGAAGATCGACTCCACGCAGGACTCGAACCTCCCCGGCCCGACGAGCCCGCTGCCGCCGACGATGACGAGCTTGCCCTGAAGCGGTGAGTGCTTGCCCAGGTCCTGGAGCGACGCCGCCTCGTACAGGCTGATCGTCCGACCGAGCCGTTCGACCCACTGGACCGTCCGGCCCACCGCGGACCAGTGGTCGCCGACGTTGCGCATGTCGTTGCTCTCGCACACGGCGACGACGGGTGCGCCCTCGAGCAGCTCCGTGAGCTCCAGCAGGCTCCTCGTCGACGGCGTCGTCCCAGCGGGCCGCGCCGGGAACATCGCCCGTCCCACGACGTCGAGCCCCCTTGACACTTCCTCGAACTCCTTGACGGTTCGCGTCACACCCATGATCTCGAGCCCTTCGTCCATGACGGCGGTCAGTCGTATCCGGATCACGTCGGACTCACACGACCCGACGTGCTGACCACGCTAAGAGCGAAAAGCGCGCCGGCCTATACGCTGCACGCAGATCTAGCGGCCGATAATTGCAGAAAATAGCCGTGGAACCGGTTTTATGAATGACGGGTACCGAATGCGTTACGGTCGCGAGAACGCGCCCTTTCGCGACGTCCGGTCGTGGTCCAGGTGCTCCGCGTCGCGGGAGAGCTCCTCGGGCGTGGGCGCGGGACCGAGGATCGGGACCAGGTCGGCCAGCGCGAGCCGTAGGAGCCGGTCGGCGGCGCGCCGCCGGACGTCGGGCAGGTCGATCCGCATCGCGGTGGCCAGTGCGAGGTTGTCCGACGCGCGCGGCCCGGTCCGCACGATCACCCCCGAGCACGCGACGTCGCTGCGGCACTGGCCACGCTCGGTGTAGAGGCCGGTGGCGGCGGCCGCACGGAGCTTGTCGTCGAGCTCGCCCTGGCTGCGGACGGTCTGCCCGGTGAAGGGCCTGAGCCCGGACGCCTTCAGGTAGCGGTGCCGGTGGTCGGAGCGCATGGCGGCGAGCAGCGCCTGCCCGCCGGCGGTGGCGTGGGCGGCCTCGGGCAACCCGTCCGCGAGGTCGTCCAGCCGCGGGGCGCCGGTGAACTCGCTGTGCGCGACCACCGTCAGCTGCCCGCCGCTGAGCGAGGTCAGGAACACGCCGCACCCGGTGGCCGCCGCCAGCCTGGCGAGGACCGGCCGGATCCGGTCGAGACGCGCGGCCACGTCGACGGCGGGGCCGAGCACATCCGGGAGGAAGTGGTGGCGGCCCTCCTCGCCGCGCCACGCCCAGCCACGGTCGACGATCGTCCTCAGGTGGTGGTAGACGGTCTTCACCGGGATGCCCGTGCGCCGGGCGAGCTGCTTGGCGGTGAGCCCTTCCGGGCTGCGGCTGAGGTGCTCCACCAGCCGCAGCGTCCGGTCCGGGCTCCGGAGCCCGGGGACCGGGGAAGTCGGGTTCGATGCGGGCAACAAGATCGCTCCAGTCACTGAAGGGTGGCACCGACGAGGACGATCTTCGCTCGTACTGGGGAATCACTCATGATTGCTCGCCGGACAAAGGAGATAAAGAGCGTTCGCCGAGCTGCTTTCCGCCCTCAGAAACCGGCACACAATGATGAATTGCGATTGACCAGGACCATCGCGACCGGCCGACCGGACGTGGCACTGCCGCGGGCACCTGTGGACACCCCGCCCGTACCCGGCTAACGTTCCGGCCATGACGTCGCCCCGCATCTGCCTGGACTGGTGGCCCGCCGACTAGGCGGGCTCGCGACGCATCCACTCACACGTCCACGACCGCCTCGCCCGAGGCGGTCGTTTCGTGTTTCCCCACGAGACTCCCGGTTCCGGGCGAGCACCCCGAACCGAGAGGCTCCACATGTCCCTCCACCCTGGCTCGACCGGCCGGCACCCGCTCCTGGACCGGGTCCTGGCTTCCGACGGCTCTCTCCCCTTCGCGCTCCTGCGCCGCCACGGCGGCACCGAGGTCGAGGTGCTGACCGGCGACGTCGTCGATGCCGACCTGCTGCGCGACATCCCGCTCGACGGTGCGCCGGTGCTCGCCGTCGTCCCCTACCGCCAGGCCCGCGAGCGCGGGTTCACCGTGCGCGACGACGGCGCTCCCCTGCGCTGCCTGGTGGTCCGCGAGGCCGAGCGGGTCCCGCTGTCGGACGCGCTCGCGGTGCTGCCGCCCGAACCCGTGGCCGCCGAGCCGCTCGGCTTCGACACCCCGGACGACGGCTACGCGGGGATCGTGCGCCGCGTGATCGACGACGAGATCGGGCAGGGCGCCGGCGCCAACTTCGTGGTGATGCGCAGCTTCGAGGCGCACACCGGCGCGGCGCCGGTGCCCACGCTGACCTCCTGGTTCCGGGCGCTGCTGACGCACGAGGTCGGCTCGTACTGGACGTTCGCGGTGCACGCCCCGGGCCCCGGGGCCGCGGTGTCCCTGGCGGGCGCCACCCCCGAGCGGCACCTGACCCTGCGCGACGGCGTCGCCCGGATGAACCCGATCAGCGGCACCTACCGGCACCCGGCGTCGGGCCCCACCCGCGAGGGGGTGCTGGACTTCCTGCGCGACACCAAGGAGAACGAGGAGCTCTTCATGGTGGTCGACGAGGAGATGAAGATGATGAGCGCGCTGTGCCCCGACGGCGGGCGCATCGTGGGCCCGTACCTCAAGCAGATGGCCCGGCTGAGCCACACCGAGTACCTGCTGGAGGGCCGTACCACGCTCGACCCGCGCGACGCGCTGCGCCTGACGATGTTCGCGCCCACCGTCACCGGGTCGCCCATGGAGAACGCCTGCACCGTCATCGCCCGCCATGAGACGCGACCGCGCGGCTACTACTCGGGGTTCCTCGCCCTCTTCGAGCCGGAGGGCGCCGACGGCGCGACCGGCCCGGCCGGCTACTCGCTCGACGCCCCGATCCTGATCCGCACCGCCTACCTGCACGACGGCGGCCGCGTGTCCGTGCCCGCGGGCGCCACCCTGGTGCGGCACTCCGTGCCCGAGCACGAGGTCGCCGAGACCCGGGCGAAGGCTGCGGGGGTGCTCGCCTCGCTCGGGCTGGTCCCGCGCGGCACGGCGCCGGACGCCGTCGTCGACCTGAACGCCCAGGACGGCGTCGCCGAGGCCCTGGCCGTCCGCAACGCCCAGCTCGCGGAGTTCTGGGTCCGGCCGCAGGACACCGCCCCCGCCGCGACCTCGGAGACCTCGCCGCTGACCGGGCAGGACGTCCTCGTGATCGACCACGAGGACCAGTTCACGACCATGCTGGCCCACCAGCTCGACCACCTGGGCATGAACGCCCGCGTGGTGCGGTGGGACACCGTCGACGACGTGCTCACGGACGATCTCGTCGTGCTCGGTCCCGGGCCGGGCGACCCCCGCGACCAGGACGACCCGCGCATCGCCGCCATCACGCGCCGGATCCACGAGCGGGTCACCGCGGGCCGCCCGCTGCTCGCCGTCTGCCTGAGCCACCAGGTGCTCGCCGGGCTGGCCGGCTTCCCCCTGCGCCCGCTGCCCGCGCCGCGCCAGGGCGTGCGGCTGGCCGCCGACGTGTTCGGCACCACCGCCGCCGTCGGCTACTACAACACCTTCGGCGCGCGGCTGACCACCGTCGACGCCGCCGACGCGGACAACCCCGTGGCCCGGCTCGCCCTCGAACCGTCGGCCGACGACGACGGCGTGCTCACCGCGCTGCGCGGCCCGGGCGTGGCCTCGGTCCAGGGCCACCTGGAGTCGGTGCTCTCGTCCGACGGCATCGGCGTCCTCGAGGCGCTGGCCCGGCACGCGCTGGGGGCGACCGTGCGCTGATCTCAGCTCGCGGGGTCGCGCAGGGTCGACATCGCATCCAGCAGGGTGTCGTGGATGTAGGTGAGGTCGGCCGAGGCCGCGTCCCAGCTCTCGTCCGGCTGGGCCGCCTCGGCCGGCTCGTCCCAGACCGCCTCACCGTGCTGCCACACCCACCAGAGGTTGGCGCTCGGGTCCTGGACGCGGGCGAACGTCGTGCCGAAGAAGTCCGTGGGCCGCGTGACGAGCCGGGCGCCACGGGAGAGCGCGCGCTCCAGGGTCGCCTCGAGGTCGTCCACGTAGACCTGCAGCAGGCTCGGCGTGAACGGCCAGCCGGGCTTGCGCTCGGCCAGCATCACGGTGGTCGTGCCGACGACCACCTCGCCCTGGAGCAGCAGTCCGTCGTCGTCGACGGTGCGGGCCTCGGGCCGCTCCGCGCCGCCGAAGACCTCGACGACGAACCGCATCAGCTCCTCGGCGTCGCGCGTGATGATGAACGGGTTGACCGTGGCGTAGCCCTCGGGGGCCGCGGGGATGGGCATCGTGCTCCTTGTGACCGGTGCGGTTGCGAGGCCTCAGTCCAGCAGCCCCCGCGGGCCCCGGGCTTGAAGATTTCCGCCATCATCGGCCGGCCAGGATCCGGGCCGGCGTCTGCCCGTGGAATGCGCTCAGCGCCCGGGTCAGGTGTGCCTGGTCGGCGAAACCGCACCTGGCCGCGCACTCGGCGGGAGCCACTCCGCGCAGCAGCAGCTCGAAGGCCTCCCGGGCACGGGCGAGCTGCGCGATCTGCTTGCCCGTCAGGCCGGTGGCGGCGCGGACCCGCCGCTGCCGGTGCCGCTCCGAGTACCCGACGTCCTGGCCGGACAGCACCCGCCGCACGACGTCGTCCGAGTGCAGGAGACCGAGCTCGAGCAGCCGGTCGACGAACGCCTCCAGCTCGCCGTACTCCGGGAAGGCGACCCGGTGCCGCCCGATCGTGACGTGCTGATCCTCGACGGTCAGCCGCTGCTCCCCGCCCAGCAGCAGCCGCTTGCTCACGCCGGGCACCACGACGTGGGCCTTGAGCTGCACGCCCCAGCTGTGCTCGCCGACCGTCGAGCTGATCCAGCGGTGCCCGAGGGCCGGACCGGCAAGGCCCGCGGCCTGCTCGCCGTCCGGCTGCCGGGCGAACCACAGGTCCCAGTACTCGACCGCGGGCGTGAGGTAGCGCTCGTCGCGCGTGGCGCGGGCCTGCCACACGCACTCGACGTCCGGCGAGTCGGGATGCCGCTCCTCGTACATGCCACCCTCGGCACCCGGAGCGTCGTCGGCGTCAGCGGTCATGCCTGGAACCCTGCCACGTCGAGTGTCAGTGTCCAGTGGCAGCATCGGGACATGGAACGGATACAGCGTCTTCGACCCGAGGGGCTGGTCCACAGCCCCGCCTTCAGCCACGTCGCCGTCGTCCCGCCCGGCGCCACCACCGTCTACGTCGGCGGGCAGAACTCCGTTGACGCCGAGGGCGCGCTCGTCGGCGCCGACGACGTGGCGGCCCAGTCCGCCCGTGCCCTGGAGAACGCGGGCGTCGCGCTCGCTGCCGCCGGGGCGACCTTCGCCGACGTCGTGCAGTGGACCGTCCTCTTCGTCGACGGCGTCGACCTCGCCGCTGCCTACGGCGCCATCGCGCCGGTGCTCGCCGCCGAGGAGCCGCCGCTGGTGCTCGGTGCGCGGGTGGCTGGGCTGGGGGTGCCGGGCGCGCTGATCGAGGTCAGCGCGGTGGCGGCGGTGGTGCGGTAGACCAGCCTCCCCGCCGGTCAGTGCATGACCGCGAGCAGCGCCCCGACCCCCACGAACAGACTCCCGAACACCCGGTTGACGACCCGCGACCCCTTCTCCCCCGACGTCAGGCGGCCGAGCCCGCGCGCCGTCGTCGCGAAGAAGAACCACATGACCACGACGTCGATGACCACCACGGTCGCGGCGAGCACCGCGTACTGGCCGAGCAGCGGGCGGTCCGGCTGGACGAACTGCGGGACGAACGCGAGGAAGAACACGACCGCCTTGGGGTTCATGAGGTTCACCAGGAGCCCGCGCCGGAACATCGACCCGGCGGGCTCGGGCAGCCGGACGCCGCCGTCGGCGTCCGCACCTGGACCGGTCCTGGCCAGGAACTGGCGCACACCGAGGTAGACCAGGTAGGCGGCACCGGCGTACCGGATGGTGTCGAAGAGCCACGGCGTACCCGCGACGAGCACGCCGACCCCCGCGGCGACGATCACGAGGTGCACGAGCAGCGCCGCCTGCTGCCCGAGGATCCCCCAGATCGACCGCGCCCAGCCGGACGTCATGGCGTTCGACATCGTGTTGATCGCGCCCGCTCCGGGCGTGAGGGAGATCAGGACGCCCGCACCGACCAGGGCGAGCCAGAGGGAGAGCGGCACGGCGGTCAGCCTACGGCCAGACCGGACGCTTCCGGCACAGACCCTTTAGCACAACGCTAATGATCCCGCGCTTTACGCACTAATATCCCATTCACGTTGCACTGTCCGTGTCGTGTACTTAACGTATGTAACGCGAACACCGTTCGACTCACGGGAATCGTCCCGTGATCCCCATTTCATGAAAGGCATTCGCTCACATGAGCCTCATCGACATCGTCTCGAACCTGCTCGACAACCTGGGCCTGACCCTCGAGCAGATCCTGTGCCTGCTGGGCCTCTGATCTGGCATAACACCGCCCGGATCACCCGGTAGCGGTCGCTGGTACTCCTCCCCCAGCAGGCGAACGCCCCTCGCGGACCACCGCGAGGGGCGTTCGTTCTTCTGCGCTACGCACAATGGGTTGCGTCCACGCAATCATGGTCGTTTCGACTGGACAGCCCAGCAGGTCACGTATAAAGAAATGACCGATCATTTCGACGACCGGAATCACCCGGGCAGATCAGGTTCCGAACGTCTCCAGCAGCGTCGACCGTTCCGCGTCGGTGAGGTTGGTGGCGACGAGCGTGCCGCGCATGCCGTGGAAGCGCTCGCCGACCCGGTCGAGGTCGCCGTCCTGGGTCACCGCGAACAGCGCGGACGTGCCGACGGTGACCTGTTCCCGGATGGTCTCGAGCTGCTTCCGGTCGATGCCGACCGCCTCGGTGTGCTTGGCCAGGGCGCCGATCGCAGCGCCGGCGGCGACGCCGACGACCGGGACGAAGAACAGGCTGCCGAGGAGCAGCCCCCAGAACGCACCCCACCCGGTGCCGCGCCACTCGTTCTCGTGCGCCTGCTTGGTGGTCGGGGTCGCCTGCCCGACGGGCCAGGACACGACGGCGTGGTCGAGCACGGTGATCAGGCCCTCCGACGCCGCCTGCTTGAGGTTGGCGGCCGCCGCCTGAGCGCCCCCAGGATCGTCGAACTTCCAGACAGTGAACGTTGTCATGGTGATCTTCAGCCTTCCGGACGGTCGAGCCCCCGTCGTCCGATCGTCGCACCGGGGTGCACGCCCCGCTTGCCGAACTCACGACCGCTCGTGACCTTGCGCCGGACGCAGAGCCTGGCATTTCGGGTACGTCCGAAGACTGTTGCGATGGCGGGAAACACTCACGACGGTGATGTCGACGGCCCAGTCATCCGTGTCTACGGATGCGTGTCCACCAAAGGAGAATCTCAGATGCGATCCACGATCAAGTTATACGGAACTGGGTGCGTGCTCGCCCTGTTGCTCGCGGGAACAGCGGGAACCAGCACGATCGCCCGTGCCGAGACAGGTCTCCCCGAGCCGACTGCGCGGACCGCACAACAACTGTCCGCGGACGATATGGCGGCTGCACGCACGATCGCCGTCCAGCCCGATCGATTCGCGCCGCTGGTCGGCGGCCCATGGAGCAATCCTGCCCCCGCTCGGTTCTACACCAATCAGCCTGACACGGTGCCGGCCTGTGGCGTCGGGTACGCGTGCATGAAGATCAAGGCTGGTTCGCAGTCGTGGTACACCGACTTCTGGTACTACGACTACGGCGTCTATGCCCTGGAGAACTGGATCGGCGCGGGTTGGCTCAACAACCGACAGACGGGCGGGGCAACCCTGCGCACCTATACGGAGTCCGGCACCGTGATCAAGTGCTACCCCAGCAATTCGAACGGAGCAGTGTCGCGACCTAACTGGAGCCCGGTCTACTACATATCCCTCCTCCCCCAGCGATGCTGAGACCGCGCCCACTCGCCGTGACGGGCCACGACTGAATCGTCAGCCGCCGTTCGGACTCGCTTCACCCCTGCGCCAGCCGGCCCGGCCACGATGCCGACGTGGAAAACAAGCTCTCGCGCCGCTCCCTGCTCCAGGCGGCAGCGGCCGTACCGATCATCTCCGCGGCTTCGGCCGCCGTGGGCACGACGTCGGCGTCCGCCGCGCCGCTGTCCGCCGCGCCCCAGGGCGGGCGGCCGGACGCCGCCGCCGCGCGGTTCACGATCGCCGTCCTGCCCGACACGCAGTACCTCCTGGACGACGGCGGCTCCGACGCCGAGCCGGTCCGGGCGACGCTCCGTCACCTCGTGCGCGAGCAGGCCCGGGACAACATCGTGTTCATGACCCAGCTCGGCGACGTGACCGAGCACGGCACCGCCACCGAGATGCGCGCCGCGAGCCGCGCGTTCGAGGCCGCGGGCCGCCTCCCGTACAGCGTGCTGGCCGGCAACCACGACGTCAGCGGTGACGACCAGCGCGGCGACTCGCCGTACCTGCGCACGTTCGGTCCGCAGCGTTTCTCCCGGATGGGGACCTACGGCGGCTCTTCCCCCGACGGCTACAACAGCTACCACGTGGTGCGCGGCGGCGGGCGCGAGTGGCTGGTCCTGGCGCTGGACTGGCGCCTGTCCGACGCGGGACTCGCCTGGACGCAGGGCGTGCTCGACCGCCACGCCGAGCTGCCCGCGATCCTGACCACGCACGACCTGGTCTGGGCCGAGGACAACGGCACGGCCCACCTCTCCGACAACGGGCAGCGCCTCTGGGACCGTCTCATCAAGGGCAACGACCAGATCTTCCTCGCGCTCGGCGGGCACTACTGGCCGTCCGGCCGCACCACCCTGACCAACGACGCGGGCCACCCGGTGCACCTGCACATCACCAACTACCAGGACCGTTACTACGGCGGCGCGGGCATGGTGCGGTACTACGCGTTCGACCTGGTGCGCGGCGTGATCGACGTCGAGACGTTCTCGCCCTGGCTGCTGGCCAAGGAAGAGCCCACGCCCCTGGAGGCGGAGCACGTCGAGCTGAGCGGCGACGTGGACCGGTTCACCGTCGAGATCGACTTCGACGAGCGGTTCGCCGCGTTCGCGCCCCCGGTTCTGCCGGCGCCGCGTCCGCCGTCGGCCGTCATGCCGCGCGGGACCGTCGCGTACTGGCGGTTCGACGAGGCGGGCCTGGCCACCGCGGGGTCGGACGGCGCGCCAGTTGCGCCCGGCACCGTCGCCCGCGACCTGACGGGCAACGGGAACGACCTGACCTCCCAGCTGCTGCACGCCAGCGCCCCGGAGGCGCTGACCTGGTCGGCGGAGCACCACGACGCCCAGCCGGCCCGCGCCAGCCTGCGGTTCGACGGCGGCAAGTCTCCCGACCGCGGCGCCGTCCTGCGCACCGGGCCGGACGCGCCGGTCAACAGCGCGAGGTTCGAGTCGGGCTACACGATCGAGACGTTCCTGAAGCTGCCGGAGCCCTTCCAGGGCGACCACTCCTGGATGGGCATCCTGAGCTGGGAGGGCCGGGCGGGCGACGCCGGCAAGCACAGCGGCTGGTCCGACGACGAGGCCACCTGCAGCCTGAACCTGTCGGGCGAGCGGTTCCTGCAGTTCGTCGTCTATCCCGTCCCCGTCGACGCCGACCCGACGTCGTGGAGCCACGCGATCCCGGTGGGCCGCTGGATGCACGTCGCGCTCGTCAACGACGGCCGGCACACGGTGATGTACGTGGACGGCTCGAAGATCGCGCGCAACGCGGCCGAGGAGTCCCGCGGCATCTCCACGCTCGGCAAGCCGTTCGCGATCGGCGGCACCCAGTCCGCCGAGCGCTACGGGCAGGGCTTCTACGGCTGGATCGGCGACACCCGGATCGTCTCCCGCGCCCTGCGGCCCGACCAGTTCCTCACCGCCGTGACGGGCTGAGACGCCGTCCGACCTGCGTAAACATCTCTCGGATCTTTTCCGGGTGGCACAACCTTCCACCCGGCCGCTGCGTCGTAGGTGGTATGAGACACACACACGAGAAGGCACGTTCCATCGTCCTGACGGCCGGCCTCGTCGTCGGCCTCACGGCGGGGGCGGCGACGGCCGCCGTCGCCGCCCCCGCACAGGCGGCATGCTCCGCCGTCGCCGCGCACGCGCCGAGCCACGTGGCGGACCCGCCCGGCTGCGACCCGGTCGGCATCCCGATCGAGCTGGGCGAACCCACCGACGGCGCGACCGACACCTGGCAGTCCACCGAGACGGACGGCGTCGGCTACAAGCTCCCCGCCGACTGGACCGGTCGCGCGATCGTGGGCGACGGCGGCGCCGGCCACGAGTGGGAGTCACCCGAGACCATCTACTCGGACGAGTTCGGCGACCTGCACTGGCGGATCCTGATGCAGTCGCCCTTCATCGACCAGGAGATGCCCGACCCCGAGGTGCTGAACGAGCTCGGGTGGTACGCCTCGTACATCGACATCGAAGGCGCCTCGGAGGCCGTGCTCACGGCCGCGCAGACCGAGCACTGGGGCGCCCCGGGCGTCGAGACGATCGACTTCCAGGTCTTCGTCCAGTCCGAGGAGACCGGCGTGGTCAGCCGGTTCATCGGCGAGCTGCCCCCGGGCGAGGAGGGCCAGTTCCTCCTGGACAACTTCGTGCCGACGATCGAGCCCTGATCCTGGGGTGAGCTGAACCGAGGCGGGTCCCGGCAGGGGCCCGCCTCGTGGTCTCCGGGGTCGAGGCTCAGCCGGCGAGGTGCTCCGTGAGCCGGTCGACGAAGGCCGCCTGGGCGCTGACGACGACGCGCCGCGCGTCATCGGGGGCAAACCAGGCGACGCGGTCGATCTCGGGGACCTCGATCCGCCTGCCCGACCGCGGCGGCCACTCGACCTCGACCATGTTGCTGCCGATCTGAGCCAGATCGGGCCCGGGCCGCGGCCACTCGCGCGCCCACGCGAGCACCACCTTGCCGGAGCGCTGCCGCACCTCGCCCAGGTCGATGTCGGGGGCCGACGGCGCCGGCAGGTCCAGCCCGAGCTCCTCGCCCGCCTCGCGCAGCGCCGCGGCGTGCGGCTCCTCGCCGGGTTCGAGCTCGCCCTTCAGCACGCTCCACGAACCGGCGTCCTTGCGGGCCCAGAACGGCCCGCCCATGTGGCCCAGCAGCACCTCGAGGCCGCCGCCGGGCAGCCGCCGGAAGGGCAGGAGGCCCGCGCTCGTCGTCGCCATGGGTCCCAGTCTGGGTGCTCGCGGCGTCGTCGCCACCCCGACGCCGCTACGGTTCCGGGATGAGGACGATCACCGACCCCGCGGACCGCTTCGACATCCCGTTCACCGCCGACGAGAAGCGGACCCTGCTCGGGATCCTCGCCTTCCAGCGCGACACGCTGCGCTGGAAGTGCTCCGGGCTGAGCAGCGAGCTGCTCGCCTACCGCCACGCCCCGAGCACGCTCACGCTCGGCGGCCTGCTCAAGCACCTCGCGGTGATCGAGGCGGCCTGGGTCAACGTGACGTTCGCGGGGACAGTCGAGACGCCGTCCTGGTACACCCAGTACGAGGCGCAGCGGGAGCGCACCGACTGGACCTTCGCCACCGCCGTGGACGACTCGGCCGAACAGCTGCTGACCTGGCTCGACGAGGCGCAGCGGGTCACGGAGCGGGTCGTCGCCGAGGCGGACCTCGACGCGATCGCCCAGGAGCCGTTCTGGGACGGCGAGCGGGCCACGCTGCGATGGATCCTGCTGCACCTGGTCCAGGAGTACGCCCGGCACCTGGGGCATGCAGATCTGATCCGGGAGGCGATCGACGGGTCGGCGGGGATCTAGGTCGTCGGCGTCAAGGGTCCGTTGCTGTGCAGGGGCGGGCTGGGGCGGCGGGTGAGGTGCTGGTGCTGGTGCTGGTGCTGGTGCCGGTGCTGGTGCCGGTGCCGGTGCCGGTGATAGCTCGTGTTGGCGCGGTCCGGGTGGTTGTCCACAGGGCGCGCAGCCGGGTTCTGCTATTGGCAGAGCGGGCCGATTCGACGAGCGGTGCGTACAGGTGTGCGATATGTTGGTGGCATGACGCGAACCGGTGAAGTACCAGGACGAGCAGGCAGGGAGGCTGCTCGATCGGTGCTGCCCGGGAACGAGCGGGGACTGCCTGGTGGGGCGGTGCTGCCCGGTCGTGCCGGGACGTCCGGTGCGGCCGCGACTGGCGGGGCCGTCGATGTCGCAGGGGTGCGGACGGTGCGGCGGGTCCTGGCGGAGATGATCTTGCCTGGTGCCACTGACACTCCCGCCGGCGTACCCGGAGTGGTGCAGGCTCAGTGGGTGGACCTGCTCGGTGAGCTGGAGGCGCTGAAGAACGCGGTCACCGCTACCCAGGCCCGGCTGACGGTCGCCCTGGACGAGGCGACCCGCGCTGAGGAGGCCCGGCAGAGCATCCGCACGGAGCGGCGTGGGCGTGGTGTGCCCAACCAGGTCGGCGCGGCGCTACGGGTCAGCCCGCACGCAGGGGCCGGGTTCGTCAGCACGTCTCGGGTCTGGGTCACCCAGATGCCCCACACGTTCACCGCCCTGCAGACCGGGGTCCTCTCGCAGTGGCGGTCCACGCTGTTGGTGCGGGAGACGTCGCACCTGTCGCTGGAGCACCGGGCCCTGATCGACGAGGAGATCTGCGGCCCCACCCACCTGACCGAACTCGCGACGATGAGCACCCGACGACTGATCGCCCGGATCAAGGAACTCGCCGCCCGACTCGACGTGCACGCCTGTGTGAACCGCAACGCGAAGGCGGTCTCGGAACGCCGGGTCTCGATCCGCCCGGCACCCGACCTGATGGTCTACCTCACCGCGCTGGTACCGATGACCCAAGGAGTCCAGGCCTACGCCCAGCTCAAGACCCACGCCGACGCCGCCAAAGCGGGCGGGGACGGTCGTGGGGTGGGTCAGATCATGGCCGACACCCTCATCGAACGCGCCACCGGACGCGAACCGGGTCACGCGAATGATGTGCCGGTGACGATCAACCTGCTCGTCTCCGACGACACCCTCCTGGCCGCCGGTGGCCAACCGGGTGTGGTGGTCGAGGGCACCCCCGCAGGTGTGGGTGTCGTCCCGGCCCCGGTGGCCCGCAATCTCGCAGCGCACGCGATCGAGACCGACACCGCCTGGTTGCGGTCGATCTACGTCAACCCGCACGGCCGGCTCCTGGCCACGACCTCGACATCGCGGTTCCACCCGCAGGGCCTGGCGGCGTTGTTGCGGGCCAGGGAACAGGGCATCTGTGCCACCACGTGGTGTGACGCCCCGGTCCGGCACACCGACCACATCACCCCACACGCAGAAGGCGGCCCGACCAGCCTCGACAACGGGCAAGGCCTTTGTGCCAGGTGCAATCACGCGAAGCAGGCCCCCGGCTGGTCCCAGAAGACCACCGACCTCAACGGCCTCCACGCGGTCGAGACCATCACCCCCACAGGGCACACCTATGTCTCGGTCGCGCCCGCGCCACCTACACCGGCCAGGACACGGGTCACGGCACCCGCGCGTGACGCGTCCTCCGCGCCTGGCGTGCCCTCGGTGCGTGCCACTGCCTCAGCGCGTGAGGTAGCACCGATCACGGGCACTGACAGGCTCGGCAACGCGTCGGCAGACCGGCCGGCACCCGTCGCAGATGCCGAGACGCCCGGTGACGCGCCCGCAACCGCAGTATCGGGACCGGCCCTCGACCCCGACCAGGCCGGGAACCCCGTAACGGCGGCTCTCGCGTCAGCGACGGGCGGGTCCGACCATGTTCCGGACGCCTCGCCGACCCGCGACCGGACCGCGACCCCACCCTGGACCCCCGCGGTCGGCATGACCGGCCCCGCGCCCGGTCGCATCCCACGCAGCCGCTACTCGATCGGCTGCCAGACCGCACCGGCCCGCGGCCCGATCCCGTACCGGCCGAGCCCGCCGCCCCGCCAACTACGCCCGGCGCAGCAATCACACCTGGCCCATCAACCGCTCAACCGGCCAGCCAACCGGCCGTCCGGCCGAGCCCGCCCCTGGTCCCAAAGGCCCGACCTCTCCTGGGCCCACCCCAGCTGACAGACGCAGCACCGAACCGACGTCCCGTCACCCGCAGCGCCCCGCCCCGGTCACAGGAGGTCGAGCGGCGTCCCGTACTCCGGCTCGACGACCCGCGTGCGCGGTGAGAGCCGGCGGATCTGCTCGGTGAGGTCGCGCATCCGGGTCCGGGTGGCATCGCTGGTGCGCGGCGGGTTGGCCAGCGGCGTCTCGAAGTCGTCCCAGTGCACCAGGACGATCTGCTCGGGCTGGTCCAGCACGGTCAGCAGGCGTTCCGCATAGCCGGCGGTCACGTCGGTGCTCGGCACGGGCAACGCCACGGTGTCGACGCGCAGGCCCCGCAGCGCCTGGTCGTCGTAGTCGCTGCCGCCGAGCAGCAGCACGGACCTGCCCTGCGGCGACCGCAACAGGTAGGACAGGGTGTCGCCCTCGGGCAGGTCGGCGATCGTCCGCGGCCGAGCCGGCCTCTGGGTGCGAACGCCGGGAAACAGGAGCGCACCGGTCGCGGTCCGGCTGTGCAGCGACGGCACGACCCGCACCACCAGATCACCCAGGCGCATCTCCTCGCCGCCGCGCACCACGGCGAGCTGCCCCTGCGGCACACCCATGGCCAGGGCCAGGTGGTAGCCGGTCAGCGTCGTGAAGACCATGGCGCCGCGGGTACGGGCCAGGTGCGGCACGTCGGCGAAATGGTCCCAGTGGGTGTGGGTCACCAGGATCGAGTCGACGACACCGTCTGCCGAGCCGGCCCGGCCCAGCGCGCGGTCGAGGGCAGCGGCGTCGACCCTCAGCCTGGCGGTCGCGGCGAACCTGCCCGCGGCGAGGCCGGTGTCGAACCGCGTCACGTACGGGTCGAGCAGGACGGTCGTGGCCGGCGTCCGGATCTTCCAGCCCGAGGTGCCGAGCCAGGAGAACGAGGCGAACCCGCTCGGCGCGGCGGCCGGCCGGGTCTCGGACGCCGGGGCGGCGTCCGCCGCCAGCGCGCGGGTTCCGGCGACGCCGCCGAGCACACCGAGAGCTGCGGTGCCGGCGCTGGTCATGAGGGCGCGGCGGCTGAGGCCCCGCGTCGGGGAGGTGGGTGTCGTCATGACGCACACCCTCCGCGGACGGCGTCGGGAGAGTCAAAGAGTCTTGTGGACGTGACCCGAGTCGATCTCGATATGGTGCCCGGTTACGCTCCCGAGGTGGACCTGCTGCGGCACCTGGGCTTCTTCCGCGCCGTCGCCGACGTGCGGCACTTCGGCAACGCCGCCGCCGACCTCGGCATGACGCAGCCGCCTCTGTCCCAGGGGATCCGCCGCCTGGAGCGGCACCTCGGCGTGCGCCTGTTCGACCGGGACGCGCGCAGCGTACGGATCACCGCTGCCGGGCGGCAGCTCCTCCCCGCCGCGCGCGACCTCCTCGACGCCGCCGACGATCTCGTTGCCGCCGCCCGCGACCTCGCCCTGCCCGAGCAGGTGCGCCTCGGCATCGCCGCCGACCTGGAGGACGCCGTGCCGGGACTCCTGCGCGACCTCGCCGCCGACGGGACGGCCGTGGCACCGACCGTCGCGGGCAGCGTCGAGCTGGTCGACCTGCTGCGGGACGGGCTGCTCGACGTCGGCGTGGTGCGGCACCCGGGGGTGCACGACGGCCTCACCGCGGGCGAGGTGCTGGTGGTGCCGACCCGGCTGGTCGGCGCCGAGCCGGCCGGGGACGAGGGCACAGTCCTTGCGCAGGTCACTCTCCCCGTCGCCGTCCCGCCACGACATCACCAGCCGCCGGCGCACGACCAGCTCGTGGACGCACTACGGCGGGCCGGGCACAGCGGCGCCGTCGTCGAGGCGCGGGATGCCGCCCAGCGTCAGGCACTGATCGCGGCGGGTACGGCGGTAGGGCTGTCACCCGTCGTGGACGGCGCGGCCGGGCCGGCGTGCCCGCCGCTGCGGCTCCGCGTCGTGCTGCCCCACGTCACGCGACGGCGGCCCGAGGTGGACCACGACGCGGTGGCCGGGGCGATCGCAGCGGGCCTCGGGGCGGCGTCGAACGGCCCGCGGCAGACGACCCTGCCCGGCCCGACCCGATGACACCCGCCGCCCCGGACACCGTCGCGGCCCTCCGGGCCATCGCCCGCGACGCCGGTGTCACGGCCCACGTCCACGCGACCCGGCTGACCGGCCCGCCCGGGACGACGTCTCTCGTCGCCACCGAGCCGGTCGCGATCGCCTCCCTCTACAAGCTGCCGCTCGCCCTGGTCTGGGCGGACCTCGTCGCCGAGGGCCGGCTCGCGGCGGACCAGCCGGTCCGCCTCGCGGCACCGAACCGGATGCCCGGCCCGACGGGCGTGGCGATGCTGCTGGACGACGTCACCCTGAGCGCACGCGACGCCGTCCGGCTGATGCTCGCCGTGTCGGACAACGCGTGCGGCGACGCCGTGCTGGACCTGGTGGGCCGCGACCGGGCGCACGAGCACCTGGCGCGGCTCGGGCTCCCGGAGTCCCTGGTACGGCAGGGGTCCGCCGAGGAGACGCGCGCCGTCCTGCGGGACACCGGGACCGACGGCTGGGCCGCCGCCCAGCGAGTGCTCGCCGACCCCGACCGGGCCGCAGAGACCTCCCAGTACGACCCGGCCCTGGCGAGCGCGGCGACGGCGGCGCAGCTCGCGCAGGTGCTGCGCCTGCTGTGGTCGCGCCCGGGCGGGCCCCACGACACGGTGCGCGACGCGCTGGCCCACCAGGCATGGCGGCACCGGATCGGCAGTGGATTCCCGCACGACGACGTCCTGCTGCTCGGCAAGACCGGTTCCCTCGGCCGCCTACGGCACGAGGCGGCGGTGGTGCGCTTTCCGCACGAGCACCCGGTCGGCGTCGTGGTGCTGACCCGTGCCGCCCGGCCGGAGCGGCACCTGCCCCGGGTCGACGCCGCGATCGGTGAGCTGGCTCGGGTCGCCGTCGGCCCGCTACGGCTGGCCGACGACGAGTGACGTCCCGCTGTGCGCGGCCAGCGGTACGTCATGTAGTGCGACCAGTGCGGGACGATAGCCACATGCCCTCCCCCGTCCGCCCCGGCCTTCCCGTCACCCCCGCCCTGACGATCCCCCGGGCCGAGCTCACCGAGCGGTTCTCCCGCGCCTCCGGGCCGGGCGGCCAGGGCGTCAACACGACGGACTCGCGCGTCGAGCTGTCCTGGGACGTCGGCCGGTCCGCCGTCCTGCACGACACCCAGCGCGCCCGGCTCACCGAGCGGCTGGCGAGCCGGCTCGTGGACGGCGTCCTGACCGTCGTCGCCTCGGAGAACCGGGAGCAGCGGCGCAACAGAGACGCTGCCGCCCTGCGCCTCGCCGCGCTCGTCGCCGACGCGCTGGCTCCCGGCCCGAAGGCGCGCCGCGCCACGCGGGCCACCCGGGGCTCGCAGGAACGGCGGCTGACCGCCAAGAAGCAGCGCTCGGACACCAAGCGGCTGCGCTCCTCCAAGCCCCGGCGCGAGGACTGAGACCCGTCCGGAGATCAGCAGACGGTGGCGCTCACGTGCACCCAGCCGGTCTCCACGGAACCACCCGACTTGGGCTTCCACTGGAGCTTCGCGCTGCCGACCACGTCCGTGCCGCAGGACATGTCGAACGCGGGTGTCGCCAGGGCGTCCGAGACGTCTTCGTAGGGGAAGTTCTGCTTCACCGGGTAGAACGTGATGCTGGGCGGGTTCGTCCAGTCCTTGGTGATCGTGATGTCGGTCTCCACGATCCGTACGACGTAGTCGCCCGGCCGGCTGGCGTCGTCCGACACCGATCCGCGCACGTAGACGGTCCCGTTGGAGTTCTGCCGGATCGACACGCAGCGGTCGACCCGATCCCCCACGCAGTGCCCGGCCACGCGGGTCCACGCGCTGGCAGGTGCCGCCGTGAGCACGGTCGCCACCAGCGTCAGTCCTGCCACCGCGGCAAGCGTCCTCTTGATCCGGTTCATGCGATTCCCCCTGTCTCGCGGACGCCCTATCGGCGTCCCCGTCACGGTCCAGCCTGCCTGCGCGGGGGAACTTCCGCACGCAAAGTCATCGAGCCGCGTCGATCGTCGCGTGGATCGCGCCGAGCTCCTCCCAGGCCACCTGCGGCCGCTCCAGGCCGCGCTTCGCGAGGTAAGCCGCCGCCCGGGCGCGCAGGCCCCGCACGAACCGGAACGGCGTCAGCAGGCCCGCGGTCCGCACCCCGTCCACGACCCGCTCCGGACGGAACACCAGGCCCTGGTCGCCCTCGACGAGCTCGCCCAGCACGACGAGGCTGCGGTTCCCGGCCAGCAGCTCGTCGTGGCGGTGGAACAGCAGGCTCGCCGGGCCCGGCCGCGCGTCGGTGCCGGGCACCAGCAGGCCGCCGTCGACGGCCTCGGGGACCACCCGGTCGAGGGTCGGCAGACCGGCGTCGTCCAGCCGGGCCAGGACCCCGCTGGTGAAGTCGCCCAGCTCCTTGGCGAACGGCGCGGGCAGGCCCGGCATCGCCGGGACCGAGAGCGGCCGGACGGTGTCCGGCAGCGGCTCCCGCACCGCGACGGCGGCGGGCGTCACCGTGATGATCAGCCGCATGTAGTAGACGTCGAGAAGACGCCGGGCCAGCCGCCCGGTCGACAGGGCGCGCGACGACGGCTGGGCCGCCGCGATCCGCCGCCACAGGTCGGCGTTGCGCGCGAACGAGGTCACGACCTCGTCCGGGCACTCGGCCTCTCCCTGGAGCAGCACCTGCCCCACCTGGTCGAGGCCGCTGCCCGTGGGGTCCGAGAAGAGCACGGCGACGCGCGGGTCCCGCCGCACGTTGAGGGCCTTCTGGGCGAACCCGATCGACGTCGACAGCACGAACGTCCCGTCGTCGGGCCGCCACACACCCGAGACCGGCCACGCGACCGGGGTGCCCGACCGCGAGACGGTGGCCACCTCGCACGTGAGATAGGACGAGATGACTTTGGCTGCGACCGGGGCGACCAGCTGGTCGTTCTGCATTGATGATCTCCGTCTGGGAAAGGGGCCCTGACCAGGCAGCGGACAGAGTATCGGGGCTCGGCACGCCATCGACGGCGGCTACCCCCGCGGCACCTGGATCCCGTACTGCGCGACCTTCCGGTACACCGTCGCCCGGCTCATGCCGAGCTCGTCGGCCGCCGCTTGCATGGACGTGCCGTGCCGGCTGAGCACCCGCACGATCTCGTCCCGCTCGAACGCCTCGATCCGCGACAGCCGGCGGGACGTCCCGGACAGGACGCCGGGCGGCAGGTGCGCCACGTCGACGACGTCGGACCGGGCCGCCGCGAAGCGGACGGCGTCGGTCAGCCCGCGCACGTTGCCCGGCCACGGGTGGTTGCCGAGCGCGCGCTCGGCCGCACGCGTGAACGTGATCTCGTGGCCGCGCAGCCGGCGCGCGACCTGCCGGGCCAGCGGGAGCACGTCGTCAGGCCGGTCGCGCAGCGGCGGTACCTCCACCAGGGACCCGACCAGGGACGCCAGCGGGGCGGGGATGCCCTCGAAGCTCTCGGCGGTGATCGCGAACCCGACGCGCCGGGCCGCGTCGTCGCCACCGTGCGCGCGGGCGGCGAGCACCAGGTCGCGCAGCCGCTCGGCGGCCCAGAGCGGCAGACTCTCGACCCCGCGCAGGATGACGGCGGTGTGCGGCTTGTCGAGCTCGGGGGTCCAGAGGTCGAGCCAGGCGTCGATGTCCTGCGGCGCGGGCGCCCGGGCGGCGAGGATCCGGTCCCCCGGCCGCACCGACCGCTGGGCCTGGGCGAGCAGCGTGGCCCGGCCGGACCCGGGCTCACCGACCGCCGCGACGACGCGCCCCTCCGCCACGCCCGAGCTCGCCCGCGCGAGCGAATCGGCCCACGGCGCGGACAGTCCGTCCAGGGTGCCGGCGCCCGGCTCCAGCCGGGGCTTCTCGATCCGAAAGACCTCGCCGCGCGGCTGCGGCCGCGGGTGCTGCCCGCGGGACCGGGCGAGCATCAGCGCGGCCGTGGTACCGGCGGCCGACTGGGCGAGTGCCAGCAGCAGGTCGTTCGACGTGTCCGACCAGGTGGTGAGGTTGACGGCGCCCTCCACCCGCCCGGTCAGCGGGTCGAGCACGGGCGCGGCGGCGCACGTGTAGGTGCACAGGCTCAGGGCGTAGTGCTGCTCGGCGCGCACCACGGTGGGAGCGCGGTCCGCGAGCGCCAGCCCGAGCCCGTTGGTGCCGGCCTCGCGCTCGGCGTAGGAGAACCCGGGCGCCAGGTGCACGGCGTCCAGGGCGCGCAGCAGGGAGCTGTCGCCGCTGAGCCGGTTGAGCACCAGGCCGTCGGCGTCGGTGAGCATCAGGCTGACCGGTTCGTCGACGAGCGTGCGGTGCAGGTTGGTCAGCACCTCCTGGCCGCACCGGTAGAACAGCGACTCGTCGTCGTAGGTGCCGGTGAACACCGGCTCGACGTCCTCCAGCGGGACGCCGTACTCCTCGCTGCGCTGCCAGGAGTCGAGCAGGCGCTGCGGCATGGTCACGACCGGTGCGTCGTGCAGGCGTGCCCGCTCGGGCAGGTGCCCCTCGCGCATCCGAGCCTCCGTCGGTCCGTTCTGGCGTGCGGGCCACGCTACCGCCGGGCCCCGCATGCCGCCGTCGGGCCGCCGTCTCAGATTGAGACACCGGACCCCTGCCATACCGCCCGGCCCGCGCATACGTTCGCGGCAGTCGGTGTCGACGAGGTCACCGAGGACGGAGAACAGCATGTACACCAAGGACGGCGAGCGCTACTTCATCGTCGACGCGCACATCGCCCTGTGGGACGCGCGGCCGGAGAACCAGCGCAACATCCATGGCAAGCAGTTCATCGACTGCTTCTACGACTACCACTCGAACCTGTCGCCGGAGGCGGAGAAGTGGCCGTACGAGCAGTACCTCTACCAGGGCGGCGAGCGCCTCATGCGGGACGTGTTCGAGCACGGCTACGTGGACCACGCGATCTTCCAGCCGGCGCACCTGGGCGAGTTCTACGTCAACGGGTTCGGGCAGACCGAGGAGGCGTTCGCCCTGGCCCAGGCCAACCCCGGGCGCCTGACGTACAACCATCACTTCGACCCGCGCAACGGTGAGGCGGGCCTCGACCGGCTGCGGGCCGACGCCGAGCGGATGAACCTGAAGGGCGTGAAGCTCTACACGGCGGAGTGGCACGGCGAGTCGCGCGGGTACAAGCTCAGCGACCCGTGGGCGTACCGGTACATCGAGGCGTGCCGCGAGCTGGGCATCACCAACATCCACGTCCACAAGGGCCCGACCATCCGGCCGCTGGACCGGGACGCGTTCGACGTGGCCGACATCGACCACGTGGCCTCCGACTTCACGGACCTGAACTTCGTGGTGGAGCACGTGGGCCTGCCGCGGCTGGAGGACTTCTGCTGGATAGCCACGCAGGAGCCGAACGTGCACGGCGGCCTGGCGGTCGCGATGCCGTTCATCCACACGCGGCCCCGCTACTTCGCGCAGATCATGGGCGAGCTCCTGTACTGGGTGGGCGAGGACCGCATCCAGTTCTCCTCCGACTACGCGCTGTGGACGCCGCGCTGGCTGGTCGAGGCGTTCGTGGACTTCCAGATCCCGGAGGACATGTCCGCCGAGTACGGGCCGATCACGACGGCGCAGAAGAAGAAGATCCTCGGCCTGAACGCCGCGAAGATGTACGGGATCGAGGTGCCAGAGGAGCTGCGGCTGCCCGACGCCGACGAGCCCGACTCCGGCCCGCGCGAGCCGGAGCAGGCGGATCTGGCGGTGGCGCGATGAGCACGCTGACCCGGGCACCCGCCCCCGCCCCGACCGAGGCCGACGTGCGCCGCGCGCTGGACGCCGTCATGGACCCCGAGCTCGACCAGCCGGTCACGGACCTCGGGTTCGTGCGCTCGGTCGCGCTCGACGGCGGCCGCGTCGAGGTGCACCTGCGCCTGCCGACGTCGTTCTGCTCGCCGAACTTCGCCTACCTGATGGCGTCCGACAGCAAGGACGCCCTGGCCACCCTGCCCGGCGCGACCCACGTGGTCGTCGAGCTCGACGACCACCACGACTCGGCGATCATCAACGCGGGCCTGGCCGCCGACGCCGGGTACCGGGGCACCTTCCGGCACGAGGCGGAGGAGGGCCTCGACGAGCTGCGCGAGACGTTCCGCCGCAAGGCCCACACGGCGGCGATGGAGCGGGCGCTGACCGCGGTACTCCGAGAGCGCCCGGACCTGCCGGAGACCGAGCTGGCCGAGATCCGTCTCTGGGACCTTCCCGGCGACGCGACGACGGCGGCGCTGCTCCGCCGGCGCGCGGCGGTCGGGCTGTCCAACGCCGCCGACGCGCTGGTGCTGGTGGACCACGACGGCGTCGGCCACGCGCCCGAGCAGGTGCCCCTCGTGCTGCGCCGGGCCCGGTCCACGCGCATCTCCGTGGACGGCAACGCCCACTTCTGCCGCGGGCTGCTGCGCACCCGCTACCCCGGTTCGGAGAAGGACCAGTCCCCCATGAAGGAGCACACCCCATGAGCACGATGCGCGCCGTCCAGGTGGTCGGCTACCACCGGAACCTGGAGCTGACCGAGGTCGCCGTCCCCGAGCCCCGCGGGCCGTTCGACGTCGTCGTGAAGATCGGCGGGGCGGGGGTGTGCCGCACCGACCTGCACATCCTCGAGGGGCAGTGGGCGCAGAAGTCCCAGGTGGTGCTGCCGTACACGATCGGGCACGAGAACGCGGGGTGGGTGCACGCCGTCGGCAGCGCGGTGACGAACGTCGCCGAGGGCGACAAGGTGATCGTGCACCCGCTGATCACCTGCGGCCTGTGCCGGGCCTGCCGGTCGGGCGACGACGTGCACTGCGAGACGAGCGACTTCCCCGGCATCGACACGAACGGCGGGTACGCCGAGTACCTGCGCACCTCGGCGCGCAGCGTGGTGCGGATCGACGACTCGCTGGAGCCCGCCGACGTCGCCGCGCTCGCCGACGCCGGCCTGACGGCGTACCACGCCGCCGCGAAGGCGGCCCGGCGGCTGACGCCCCGCGACCGGTGCGTGGTGATCGGCGCCGGCGGCCTGGGGCACATCGGCATCCAGGTGCTGAGGGCGCTCACCCCGGCCGAGCTGATCGTCGTCGACCGCAACGCCGACGCGGTCAAGCTCGCCCGGGAGATCGGCGCCCACCACGGCATCGTGGCCGACGGCGGGCACGTGGACGCGGTGCTCGCGCTGACCGGCGGGCACGGCGCCGAGGTGGTGATCGACTTCGTCGGCGAGGGCGGAGCGACGTCGGAGGGGCTGCGGATGCTGCGCGAGGCCGGCGACTACCACGTGGTCGGGTACGGCGAGAACATCGACGTGCCCACGATCGACGTCATCTCCAGCGAGATCAACATCGTCGGCAACCTGGTGGGGTCGTACAACGACCTGTGCGAGCTGATGGTGCTCGCCGCCCGCGGCGCGGTCACGCTGCACACGGCGAAGTACGCGCTCGACGACTTCCAGTCGGCCATCGACGACCTGGACGCGGGCCGGGTGCGGGGGCGCGCCATCCTGATCCCGTGAGCCCGGGCGGGTGCGACCCACCGCGGCCGCCGCGCGTACGATCCGAGACGATGACCCGTGACGAATCGTCCGCGCTGGCCGCGGCCCTGCAGACCGCCCTGCCCGACGGCGCCGTGCTCACCGGCGGCCCCGACGTCGAGCGCTACGCCCACGACGACGCCGAATGGGCCGAGTACACGACGCCGGCCGCCGTCGTGCTGGCCACGAGCCTGGAGGACGTCGTCACGACCGTCCGGATCGCCGGCGAGCACAGGGCCCCCGTGGTGCCACGCGGCGCCGGGACGGGCCTGTCGGGCGGAGCGAACGCGACGGCCGGCGCCGTGGTGCTGTCGCTGGAGCGCATGACCCGTATCCGCGAGGTCAACGCGGCCGAGCGGTACGCCGTCGTCGAGGCGGGCGTGCTCAACGACGACCTGCGCCGGCACGTGGCGCAGCATGGCCTCTGGTACCCGCCGGACCCGGCGAGCCAGGCCATCTCGACGATCGGCGGCAACGTCGCCACCAACGCAGGCGGCCTGTGCTGCGTCAAGTACGGCGTCACGCGCGACTACGTGCTGGGGATGACCGTGGTGCTCGCCGACGGGTCAGTGGCCCGGCTGGGCCGCACCACCGCGAAAGGCGTCACCGGCTACGACCTGACGGGGCTGCTCGTGGGCTCCGAGGGCACGCTGGGCATCATCGTCGAGGTGACGCTCAAGCTCCGCCCGCTGGGCGGCCGCGAGGACCGCGCGATCGTGGGCTGGTTCCCCTCCCTGGCCGACGCCGGGAACGCGGTCGCCGCCGTCTCCGCCGCCGGGATCGTGCCCGCCGCGCTGGAGCTCATCGACAGCACCTGCCTGCGCGCCGTCGCCGACTGGCAGGACTGGACGCTGCCCGAGGGCGCCGCCGCACTGCTGCTGGCCAAGGTCGACGAGCCGGGGGCCGCGGGCGAGGCGCTCGCCGAGCGGGTCGCCGGCCTCTTCGAGAAGGCGGGCGGCACGCAGGTGGAGCGCGCGTTCGCGCCCGACGAGGTGGACCGGCTGTTCCTGGCCCGCCGACTGGCCTACCCCGCACTGGAGCGGCTGGGGCCCGTGCTCACCGAGGACGTCTGCGTGCCGCGCGGCGCCGTCCCGGAGATGCTGGGCCGCATCGAGCGCATCGCGCGCGACGCCGACGTCGTGATCGCCAACATCGCGCACGCCGGCGACGGCAACCTGCACCCGCTGATCATCGCGCCCGAGGGCGACGACGCCGCCAAGGCCCGCGCCAAGGTGGCCTTCGACCGGATCGTCGACGAGTGCCGGGCGCTGGGCGGGACCGTGACCGGGGAGCACGGCGTCGGCCTGCTCAAGCTGCCGGGCGCTGCGGCCGAGCTGAGCCCCGCGGTGCTCGCGATGCACCGGGCGGTCAAGGACGCGCTGGACCCGCGCGGGCTGCTGAACCCGGGGAAGGCGTTCCCGGCCGCCGGCTGACGTCCTACCGACCATGCACCTGCTGCCAGGACGGCCGCAGAACTGGCACCAACTGCATGGTCGGCAGTTTCGCGACCCCTGGCCCAAGGCGACAAATCACCCCTAAACTGACGCACGCGTGGTTGAAACGTTGCAACGAAGCTCGCTTCTCACCCGATCGCAGCCGCTTGGAGGCGTCATGGCCCTGGACCGCAGAACGTTCCTGAAGACCGCCGGCGTCGCGTCGACGGCAGCCGTGTTCCCCGCCGCGCCCCGGCCGCACGAGGCCGGGGGCGACGTCCGCCTGGCCGACCCCCTCGTCGAGAAGAAGACGAGCCCGCTCGGCATCGACGTCGACCGGCCCCGGTTCTCGTGGACCGTCGAGTCCGGCCGGCGCGGCGTGGAGCAGGAGTCGTACCGGCTGCGGGTCAGCACCCGCGGGCCGCGCCCGCGCCAGGTGTGGGACAGCGGCGTCGTGCCGTCCCGGGAGTCCGCGAACGTCGAGTACGCGGGTCCCGCGCTGGCCCCCGCGACGGAGCACACCTGGCGGGTGGACGTGGTGACCAACCGCGGCCGGAGCACCACGACGTCGTCGTTCCGCACCGGGCTGTACGCCGACGCCGACTGGGCCGGGGCCGAGTGGATCGGCAACGAGCGCGGCCCGGACCAGGTGACCGACCTGCGGTTCGACGACGCCGCCTGGATGTGGGCCGCCGAGGGCGAGCTGCCCGGCCAGGACCGGGCGTTCCGGATCACCCGGTCCGCGCCCGCGGGCACGGCGGCCACACAGGCCGAGGTGCTGATCACCGCCGACGACGCGTTCACGCTCTGGGTGGACGGCGCCGAGGTGGGCGGCACCGAGCCCACCGAGAACGGCTGGCAGTCGGCCCGCTTCTACACGGCCGACCTGACCGGCGCGCCCGGCAGCGACACCGTGCTCGCGGTGCGCGGCGCCAACGACGCCGTGAGCGCCGGCGCCGTGCTCGCCGTCGTCCGCCTCACGTTCTCGGACGGAACCTCCGCCACCGTGACCAGCGGGGACGACTGGAAGGCCGCCACCACCTTCGAGGCGGACTTCGCCCGGCCGGACCTCGACGACTCCGGCTGGGGGCAGGCCGCCCAGATCGCGACCTACGGCTCCGGGCCCTGGGGCAGCGGGGTGCGCCTGCCGATGCCGGACCCGCTGCCGGCGCCGCTGCTGCGCAAGGAGGTCGAGGTCAGGGCGGGCCTGCGGCGCGCCACGCTCTACCTGGCCGCGGGCGGGTACGCGCACGTCTCGCTGAACGGCCGGCCCGCCGACGACCAGGTGCTCGCGCCGGGGTTCTCCGACTACGACGACACCGTGCAGTACACGGCCACCGACCTGACGCGCGGGCTGCTGCAGGGCCGCAACGCGCTGGGCGTCGAGCTCGGCCGCGGCTTCTACGGCATGACGGGCGGCAACGTGTGGCGGTGGGAGGCGCCGCCGTGGCACGACGAGCCCGTGGTCCGGGCGGTGCTGCACCTGGAGTACGCCGACGGCGGCGTCGAGCAGGTGGTCACGGACGGGACCTGGCGGATCCACGCGGGCCCCACGGTGTTCGACGACCTCTACGGCGGCGAGACGTACGACGCGCGCCGCACCCTGCCGGGCTGGGACACGGCCGGGTTCGACGACGACGCGTGGGCCGCCGCCACCGTGCGGCCCGGGCCGCGCGGCGTGCTGGTGAACCAGCGGCAGCAGCCGGTCAAGGTGATCGAGTCCCTGCCCGCCGTCGAGGTCACGGAGCCCGAGCCGGGCGTGTACGTGGTGCGGTTCCCGCGCGTGCTCGCGGGCTGGGTGCGGTATACCGTCGCGGGTCCGGCCGGGGCCACGGTCCGGGCCGCGCACGGCGAGAAGCTGACCGCCGCCGGGCGCGTGAACCTGAGCAACAACGGCGGGTTCCAGGCGGGGTTCCAGACCGACCGGTTCACCCTGGCGGGCACCGGGCAGGCGGAGACGTGGGAGCCGCGGTTCTCGTACAAGGGCTTCCAGTACGTCGAGGTCACCGGGTGGCCGCAGGACGGCCCGCCGCCGATGGACGCGTTCACCGCGCAGGTGGTGCACACGGCCGCCGCGGAGACCGGCACGTTCGACAGCTCCAGCGAGATCATGAACCGCACCCACCGGGCCGTGGTGGACACACTGACCAACAACATCCACGGCATCCCGACCGACACCCCGATGTTCGAGAAGAACGGCTGGACCGGCGACGCCGCCGTCGGCGCGGAGATGTTCCTGCTGAACCTCGACGTGCACGAGCTGTTCGCCAAGTGGCTGCGCGACGTCCACGAGACCCGGGACGAGCAGGGCCGGCCGCTGGTCATCGCGCCGAGCTCCGGCGACTGGGGCGAGTGGGGCGTGTGCCCGCCGTGGCACGCGGCCTACGTGATGATCCCCTGGTGGCTCTACCAGTACGGCGCCGACCGGCGCGTGCTGACCGAGTGCTACGACGGCATGAAGCGGTACGTCGACCTCGAGTTCGACCGGTCCGACGGCGGCATCGTGCCGGACGCGCGGCTCGGCGACTGGGTCAGCCCGGAGGCGAGCCCCGCGGGCGGCAACGCGCCGGAGGACCTGCGGGTCTCGGCCACGGCGTTCCTGTACTCGATGACGCTGTTCATGCGGCGCAGCGCCGGGTTCCTCGGCAAGGCCGCCGACGTCGAGCACTTCGCCCGGAACGCCGCCACGGTCAAGGCCGCGTTCAACGCCGAGTTCCTGGACACCGACGCCGGGTACTACCGGGGCGACGGCGACCGCGGGTACCGGCAGACGCACAACGTGCTCGCCGTCGAGTTCGGCCTGGTGCCCGACGCCGCCACGACGCAGCGGGTGGTCGACAGCATCGTCGCGGACGTGCGCGCCAAGGGCACCACGCTCAACACCGGGGTGCTGGGCACCAAGTGGCTGCTGCCGGTGCTGACCCGGCACGGGCACGCCGACGTCGCCTACGAGCTGGCCACCCAGACCCGGTACCCGAGCTGGGGCTACATGATCGAGCACGGCGCCACCTCCATGTGGGAGCACTGGTCGCTGGAGGCACGCTCGTACGGGCACTACTTCCTGGGCACCGTGGACGACTGGTTCTACCAGCACGTCGCCGGCATCCAGGCGTCGCCCGAGACCGGGTTCCGGGACATCACGATCGCCCCCGCGGTCACCGGGCACCTGGACCGGGCGGCGGCGTCGGTCCGGACGCCCTACGGCAGGGTGGCCAGCGAGTGGCGGCGTACCGGCGACCGGCTCCGGCTGGACGTGACCGTCCCCGTCGGCTCGACGGCGACGGTACGGCTGCCCGCGTCCGGGCCCGACGCCGTCACCGAGCGCGGCCGCCCGCTGGCGCACGTCGAGGGCGTCGAGGGCGTCTCGACCGAGGACGGCGTGGTGCTGGTGCGGGTCGCGTCCGGCCGGTACGCGTTCGTCGCCTAGTGCTTTGTCGCGGATACTGCCGAGGTTCTGTTCAAGCCACGAGGTTGCAACGTTTCGAGCACCCTCCTGCGGGCAGAAGGTCGTGGTCTGAACAGAGCCTCAGCACTAGTCGCCGCCGCCCCGGGCCTCCTCGAACCACTCCGGCGGGGAGAACTGGGACAGCGAGAGCTCGGCGCCGAACGGGTCCCGGATCGCCGCCTCCTTGGTCCACTCGGTCTCCTGTCGCGCCAGGACCGTCGCACCGGCACGCTCCGCGAGAGCGGCGGACGCGTCGCGGTCGGCCACCAAGAAGGTCACGGACCAGTGGGCGGGCCCGGCTGCACGCAGGATCCCGGCCGCGACGTCCGCGAACCCGTCCGGTGCGCCCTGCTGCCGCTCGTAGATGTCCGGGTCGAAGGTGCGGGCCAGGTGGTCACCGTAGCCGGGCACGCGCAGCATCCCCGAACCGAGGTCGTCGCTGTGCTCCCAGCCGAGCAGCGGGCCGTAGAAGCGCAGCGCGGCGTCCAGGTCCGGCGTGCTCAGGTTGCTGAAGTTCCACGTGCCCGGCGCGTTGACGGACTGCGCGCCGGGCCGCGTGCCCGCCTGGACCAGCCGGCAGGTCGCGCCCTGCGGGTCGACGATCCGCGCCATCCGCCCGGCGCGCTCCCCCGGCGGTCCGACGTCCTCGGGCCCCGAGCTCACGATGCCGCCCAGCTCGACCACCCGGGCGGCCGCGGCGTCGGCGTCGTCCACGGCGATGTAGGTGTGCCACATGACCTCGCCGTCGAAACCGGCCGACGGCGTCCCGATCGCGCCGACCGTGGTCGCCTCCGTGCCGTCGAGCGACGCGACGACGTAGCGCCCGGGCACGCCGGGCGGCAGCCGCTCGGTGTACCGCCAGCCGAACAGGTCGGCGTAGAAGGCGAGCGCCGCGTCGACGTCGTGCGTCTCCAGGTCGATCCAGCTCGGCACGCCGTGGGGGTAGGTGCGCGGCGGGGTGGTGGGTGTGTCAGCCATGACGTCCTCCAGGTCGGATCCGCTACCCCCGATACTGCCTCCCGCCACTGACATCCGCTGCCGGGCCACCAGTAGTCTGCGCCCATGGCAGACCTGGGAAGCGTCACCTGGCCGCCCGAGCCGATCCGCACCAAGCGGCTGATGCTGCGCGAGCCCGAGGCCCGCGACCGGGCGGCGCTCATCGAGCTGAACGCGTCGCCCGAGGTGGGGGCGTACATCGGCGGAGCGCGTCCTCGCGACGAGCTGGAGGCCGCGATCCCGGCGGTGCCGAAGGGCCGGCCGGGTCAGTTCGTGGTCGACCTGGACGGGGCGATGATCGGGGCCATCACGCTCGAGAGCCGCGACGGCGAGCACCAGGCGCCCCGGGCCGCCGGGAAGGTCGAGCTGGGCTACCTGTTCCTGCCGCAGGTGTGGGGCCGGGGCTACGCCGCGGAGTCGTGCGCGGCCGTGCTCGACTGGTTCTCGGGGGTGCTTCCGGGCGAGCCCGTGGTGCTGACCACGCAGACCGCCAACGTGCGCTCGGTGCGCCTCGCGACGCGGCTGGGCTTCGTCGAGACGGCACGGTTCGAGGCGTACGGCGCCGAGCAGTGGTTCGGCGTGCGGTCCCCGGGGATCCAACAGGGCGTGGGTCGCTCAGCCCTCTGACGCGGCGCAGCCGATTGCGCGTCCCGACGGCGGGACGGTAGCGTCTGCGGTGATCGTGTACCGACCGCAGGAGGTGAGACCCGTGAACGCAGTGACCGCACCGGGTGCTCCCCCGCAGTCCACGATCCCGACGACGATCTAGTCGCCACGGGAGCGCCGCACCAGCAATCGCGAAAGGCGACTCCCATGAACACCACACCCTCTTCTGCTGTACCCCGTGCCCGCGCACTCGTCCTCGGGGGCGGCGGGGCGACCGGCAACGCCTGGCTGATCGGCGTCGTCGCCGGGCTGTCCGACGCCGGCGTCGACGTGACCACCGCCGACCTGACCCTCGGGACGTCGGCCGGGTCGACCACGGCGGCCCAGCTCGGCGGGGCGACTCCCGCCGAGCTGTACGCCGCCGTCCTCGCCGCACCGGCCCCAGCCGGCGCCAGGCCGACCCAGGATCCTGCCCGCGTCAGCGCGGCCGCCGACCAGATGGAACGCACCCGCCGGATCGTCGAGGGCGCCACGGACGTGGCCGACATGCGTCGGCGGCTGGGCGCGGCGGCCCTCGACCTGCCCGGCACGTCGGACGACGCGGTGCAGGCACGGTGGCGCGCCACCGTCGCCGCCCGCCTCCCCGACCAGGCGTGGCCGGACCGGCCGATCGCCCTCACGGCCGTCGACGCCCGCACCGGCGAGCCCGTCCTGTTCGACCGGCACAGCGGCGTGGACCTGGCGGACGCCGTCGCGGCGAGCTGCTCCAGCGGCTTCGCCTACCGCATCGGCGAGCGCCGGTACATCGACGGCGGCTACCGGGCCAACGCCGAGAACGCCGACCTGGCGGCCGGGTACGCGCGCGTGCTCGTGCTGTCCCCGTTCGGCGGCCGCACGCGGGCGCCCGCGGACTGGGGCCTGGACCTCGCCACGCAGGTGCGTGCGCTACGGGCCGGCGGCAGCCGGGTCGAGACGGTCTTCCCGGGCGACGCCGCCGCGCTCATGTCGGGCGCCGGCGCGATGGACTACTCGCGGCGTCCGGCCGTGGCGCAGGCGGGCTACGAGCAGGGGAGGTCCCTCGCCGGGCAGGTGGGCGAGCTCTGGCGCTGAGCCAGGTGTGATGCCTAGGGCGCCGACCGCCCGCGGTGCCGTCGCACCGCGGCGCGGTTGGCGCAGCGCACCGAGCAGTAGCGTTGCCGACCGTTGCGGGTCACGTCGACCACGACGTTCGTGCAGGGCTCCGACGCGCAGCGCGCCAGGCGGTGCATGCCGCGGGTGACGAGGTGGAGCGAGGTGCCCACGCTGATCACGGCCCGCAGCACCGCCGAGAGCACCTGGTTCTCGTCGCGGTAGTGCAGGTGCCAGCCCTCGCCGTCGTGGTCGGTCAGGCGCGGGTAGGCCGCCACGGCGGCCATCTGGGCGTTCAGCAGCGCGGCGCGCTGCTCGGGGTCCGGCGTGTCCACGACGCGCAGCCAGTCGTCGATGGCCCGGCGGGCGTGCGCGTGGTCGGCCGGCTCCTCGCGGAACTCCATCGTCATGCCGAACTCGCGGGTGCGGTCCTCGATCCCCGCCCGGTCGTCCGGCCAGTCGTTGGCCAGGGACGCGGCGAGCAGTACCGCGTACTCGCCGTAAGGGTTGAGATGCACAAGGCCATTACAGCATCGTGGAGGCATGACGACGACCGAGACGGCACTCCGGGCCGACGCCGACGCAAGCACCAGCACCAGCACCAGCACCAGCAACCTGGGGCACGAGCACTCGTGGACGACGGACTCGCGCCACCCCACCTCGGCCGGCTGGGTGCTCTACGTGCGGTGCACGGGGTGCGGGGCGCACCGCGTGGACCTGGAGACCCGCACGGACGCGCCGCCGGCCGCCCTCAGCAGGGCGGTCGGCGGCGCATGACCCCAGGGCACTACGCCCGCGCGAACAGCTCCGGCCGCTCCACCTGGATGTGCGTGATGTCCTGCAGCACCACGCGCAGGTGTTCGCGGAGCCGCGCGACGGCCGCGGCGACGTCGCCCAGGTCGAGCGCGTCGATCACGCTCTCATGCTGCTCGATGAGGCCGGTCATCTTGCCACCCTCGGGCAGCGAGAGCCGCCGGGCGCGGTCCATCTGCGCCTTCGCGGACGCCACGATGCGCCACGCGGACTCGTGCCCGCAGGCGCGCATGAGCCGCAGGTGGAACTCCTCGTCGAGGTCGAAGAACGCAGCGGCGTCCTCGGCGTGCTCCGCCTCGTGCTGCCGCACGATCAGGGCGCGCAGCTCGGCGACGTCGCCCGCGGTCACCAGGGCGCCGCCCTGCTCCAGCGACGAGCACTCGATGGCCTCGCGCACGAACTGGGCCGAGACGACGTCCTCGTAGCGAATGGGCCCCACGAAGCTGCCGCGCTGCGGGAACACCTCCACGAGCCCCTCCTCGGCGAGCAGGATCAGGCTCTCACGCACCGGGGTGCGGCTGACGCCGAGGCGTGAGCCGATCTCGGCCTCCGACAGCGGCTCGCCCGGGGCCAGCTCCAGCCCGATGATCTGCCGGCGGAGCCAGGTGTGGACCAGACGGCGGGTGTTCTCCCCGCGGACCCGGGCGGTGGTCAGGAGTGGCGGCGTCGACATGCCCTGATTCTGCCGTAGATCCGCGATCGTGTTCTAGCGCACTAGTATGCTAGCGTCCCGGGGTGATCCACTGCGAGGAGGCAGCATGAGCGGCACCCCGGCCGGCACGGTCGACCCGAAGACGCTGCGAAAGACCGTCGGCGCGTCCGTCATCGGCACCATCGCCGAGTACTACGACTTCTTCATCTACGGCACGGCCTCGGCCCTGGTGTTCAACCAGATCTTCTTCCCCGAGGCCGACCCGCTGGTCGGGACGCTCGCCGCGTTCTCGACGTACGCGGTGGGCTTCTTCGCCCGGCCGCTCGGCGGACTGGTCTGGGGCCACATCGGTGACCGGCTGGGCCGCAAGAAGGCGCTCGTGTTCACCCTGCTGCTCACCGGGCTCGGCACGTTCGCCGTCGGCCTGATGCCCACCTACGAGCAGATCGGCATGTGGGCGGCCGTCATCCTTGTGGTCGTCCGGCTCATCCAGGGCTTCGGCGTCGGCGGTGAGCAGGGCGGCGCGGTCCTGCTCACGGCCGAGGCGTCGCCGCAGAAGCGGCGCGGCTTCTACGCGAGCTTCGTGCAGCTCGGCTCCCCCGTGGCCTACCTCATCCCGACGGCACTGTTCGCCGGCCTGCAGCAGTGGATGGACGAGGACGCGTTCCTCGCCTGGGGCTGGCGCGTGCCGTTCCTGCTGTCGATCGTCGTGGTCGCCGTCGGCCTGTACATCCGGTCGAAGGTCGACGAGTCCGAGACCTTCAAGGCCGCCCGCGAGCGCAAGGCCGAGTCGCACGCCCCGCTGCGCCAGCTGTTCGGCCAGCGCCGTCGCGAGGTGGTGGGCGGGTTCTTCGCCAAGTTCGTCGAGGCCGCGATGTTCCCCTTCTACACGATCTTCCTGGTCGCGTACGCGGACAACAACGGCTACAGCTCCGGCCTGGTGCTGGAGGCGGTCATCATCGCGATCCTGGTCGAGATCGTCATGATCCCGGTGTGGGGGCACATCACCGACCGCGTCGGACGCCGCCCGGTGTTCCTGACGCTGGCCGTGCTGAACCTGCTGCTCATCGTGCCCGCGTTCCTCGCGGTGCAGACCGAGAACCTCGCGGTGATCACGGCGCTGCTCGTGGTCGGCCTCGGGCTCGGCCACTCCGGCACCTACGCCCCACAGGCGTCGTTCTTCCCCGAGCTCTTCGACTCCTCGGTGCGCTACTCGGGCGTCTCGGTGGTGTGGCAGTTCGGCGCCATGGTCGCCTCGGGCCCGTTCACCGTGGTCGCCACGGCGCTGCTGGTCGCGGCCGACGGCGGCTTCTGGCTGGTCGCCGGGTACACGGCGCTGCTCGTGGTGTGCTCGATCGTCGCTCTCGTCATGCTGCCCGAGACGGCGCCCGCACGGCGTGGCGGCGTGGAGTACGCGAGCTGGCCCGCGCTCGGTGGTGCTGGTTCGGCGGGCGGCGCTGCGGCGGTCGACGGCGGCGCGCCGGCCGCGGCGACGCAGGACTGACGACACGCTGCGCGGACGTCGCCCCGGACACGGGGCGGCGTCCGCGTTGCTGTGTCAGACGCGGTTGGCGCGGACCGGGTCCCCGGGGGCGGACGGCGCCCGGGTCAGCACCCTGACGACGTCGTCGACCGCTGCGGACGCACGGTCCGCGTGCTGCCACCTCGGGTACCGGACCACCGCCTGCTCGATCAGCACCCGGTGGAGCGTGACCGCCTGCCACCCGAGGTATCGGACGGCGGAGGTGACGTGGCCCCGGATCTTGAGCTGCCCGACGGCGACGGCGACCGCGGTCTGCGCGGCCGCGGTGACGAGGTGATCGTCTTCCTCGGGGCCTGCCGCCCACTCCCGGGCCACGGCCGAGTCGGCCGACCAGAGCCCGTCGGGCACCCCGAAGCCGTCCAGGCTGTCGACGAGGAACGCCGGGGCCTCGTCGTCGACCCCGCCCGCCAGGTACCACTCCGCGAGCGCCCCGAGGGTGTCGTGCCCGTGGTCGCTGCCGAAGGGCGCGAACTCGTCGGCGCCGTCGTAGAACGACCACGGCGCCAGCGCGACGAACGCGGGGTGGCTTGTCTCGGGAGCGAGCCCGTCGTCGTCGGAGTCCACACAGATGCCGCGCGCCTGCCAGAGTGCCGGGTCTCGCATGGTCAGGAAGCGTAGCCGCCAGTCGGCGATGTCAGAGGTGCCGCATAACCTGCGGACCGTGACCAACACCGACTTCCCGACGCTGCCCGATGCGCTCCCGCCCGGCCGCCTCGTGCACGCGGCGGAGGATCTCCCGAACCGCCCGCAGAAGCCGCTGCTGTGGATGTCCGACGAGCCCGTCGAGGGCGTCGCGGCGGAGTGGACGCTGCTGCGGGCGGAGCACGAGCGGACCGGCCTGTACCCGGTGCTGCTGGAGCACGACCCAGACAGGGGGTGGGACGACCGCTGGTATCTCGCGGGCAACACCGGCGACCTCGACGTCGACCCCGAGTCGGCGCTGCGCACGCTGTGGGACCAGCTCCAGGAGGTCCGGGAGCCCGAGGAGGACGACGAGGACGAGATCCCCGAGGAGGAGTGGCCGTCCGGGCCGTGGCCGGGTCTGGCGCGAGCGGGCGCCGGCGACGACAGCCCCGAGGCCATGGCCGATGAGTTCGCTGTGTACCTCCAGGGCAACGAGGACTTCCACGGGCGAACGCGCCGATGGCGACTCGGCCTGATCCCCGCTGACGACGGCGCCGACGCGCTCACGCTCGCCGGATGGGACGGACCCTGCAACCACACCAACTCGATCGAGCTCGGGGCGCGCGTCGTCGGGCTCGGACCGGACATGCTCTGGCTGTCGGTCGCCCGCCCACCGCAGGACCTCGACCACGCCCGGGCGGTCGCGCTCGAGCACTTCGCGTTCTGCCCGGACAACATCTGGCAGAGCGGCAACAACACGGTCGACAAGTACGCCTCATCGCTCATCGGAGTGAACGTCTGGACGTTCTGGTGGGACTGAGACCCGCTGCCGTGGCCCACTAGAAGGACCGCCCCGAGGGTCCGGGAAGTCCTTACCTCTCGGAGATGTGTTGCGCTGCGTAGACATTGTTCACGCAGCGCAACACACCTCCGAGACATACATTCACCCCGCTGCGCGGTCGCCGCCGGTCTGCGCCCCGGCGCCCGGCCGCAGCCCGACCCTCACTCGACGAACCGCTCCACCGACTCCACGCGGTAGACGGCGTCCGCCGGGACGCCCTCGAAGAAGTCGACGGCGACCTTCTCCTTCTCGCCGGGACCGAGCTTCTCGACGAACACCGGGCCCCGGTCGTAGGTCTTCTTGCCGTTCTTGCTCTCGGCGACCAGCGTGGCGCTGTACGTGAACGCCTGGGTCCCGCCATTGGTCACCACGACCGGGACCGAGATCCAGCCGGGCTGCTTGATCTCGGCAGAACCGACCGCGAGGTCAGCGCCCAGGTCCACGAAGCCGACGTCCTCGAACTCCGCGATGGTCAGCGCCGGGACGGTCACGGTGCCGCCGAGGTCGGTCCTGAGCTCGAACGAGCCGGTCACCACGGCATGGATCCGCAGCACGTCGCCCGTCTCCACGCCGTCGAGCATCACCTCCGGCCCGATGACGACGGCCGGGTCCTCCAGCTCTCGCTCGGTACCCGGCTGGTCCACCCCGAGGCCACCGAGGAACCGGTCGGTGCCGGTGGTGCTGTCGAACCTCGCGACCTCGGCGAAGACCACGACGGCCTGCCCCTCGGCGTCGCCGGGGTGCTCGACGACGGACTTCCACTGGGCCGCGTCGACCTCGACGAAGTCGGCAGGAGGAGCAGGTGTGGCTCCGCCCTCAGGAGCGGCCGTACTCCGGTCCACGATCGCCCTCGCCGCGTCGGACACGAACGTGGACGCCGCCATCGCGACGAACACGCCGAGCACCACGCCGACTATCGACAGGACGATGCCGGCGATCGCGGCGCCGCGCCCGGTCGGCGGGTCGGTGCGGCGCGACCGGGCCAGGCCCACGAACCCGAGAATGATGCCGAGGATCGACGGCACGAAGGGGAGGCTGAGGAACAGCGACGTGATACCGAGCACGAGGCTCGTCGTCGCGTGCGGGTTGACCTGCGCGGCCGGCGCACCGGCCGAACCGTACGGCGCGGAGCCGTGCGGAGACGGCACGACCGACGGCGGCGTGGGCCCCGGGGCCGCGGAGGACGGCGGGGCCAACGGCAGGGTCTCCGACGTCGGCGGTTCGGACGCGGTGAACCTCAGGTCCTGGGTCCGCTCGAACTCCCGCTCACCCACCGTGGTCCTCCGTCGCCGTGCCTCGTCGTGCGCGTCGCCGGCTCCGCTCGGCCCGAGCGGCGTGCGCTCTCTTGGAAGGGAATCGTACGGGCCGATAGTGGACAAGTAGCCGAAAAATCTCGAACAAGGACATTGCCACCCGGGTGAACTCCCAGGTCACGCCCGCACGTCGAGTTCCCCCCACCTGCGCGACGGCGCGGGGCACCGGCAGCGCGCGCCGGCACCCCGCGCCGTCGTCGGCCCTACTGGCCGGTGAAGACGAACGTCGAGCCGGGCTCCTTCTCGATGTCCCCCTCACCGGAGTTGGTGACGGTCACGTTCGACAGGATCGCGTTGCCGCGAGCGCCACCCATCGCGAGGATGCCGGAACCGTTGTTCGACTTGTCGATCCGGACGTTCGTGATGCGGACGTCCGGCATGTTGCCGCCGCCGTTCTTGAACTGGATGCCGTCGTACGTGGAGTCGACGATGTCCGTGTCGCGGATGGTGACCCCGGTGATGTCGTGGGTCTGCGGAAAGATCGTGATCGCCCCGAACTCCTGGTCCTCGTTCCAGAACGCCCCGCCGGTGCGGTAGAGGCCGTTGTTGGCGATGAGCGTCGTCCCCGAGAACGGCAGGGGGTCGTGGTCGGTCGCCAGCATGATGCCGGGGTAGTTCATGGTGTCGGAGATCAGGTTGTTCTCGATGCTGTTGTCGTAGCCGCCGTAGATCGCGATGCCGTTGGCGCGCCACGGCAGCTGAACCGTGTTGTTGCGGAACGCGTTGTCGTGCCCGATGTCGACGGTGCGGTCCTTGACGTACGGGTTGGCCCAGACGGCGAGCGCGTCGTCGCCGGTGTTGCGGAAGGTCGAGTTGAAGACGAGCGAGTTGCGCGTCCCGTTGCTGAAGTTGATGCCGTCCGCGTAGGTGTTGCGGATACGCATCCCGGAGAACTCGACGCCGTCGCCGGGACCCCACAGCTCGGGGATGTTGGTGTAGTCGCGCCCGACCCATACCCCGACGTTGGCGTGCTCGATCCACACGTTGGTGATCTTCGTGTCCTGCCCGAACCGCCCGTTGAGGCCGACGCCGCCCTCCTCCTGACCGTTGTTGCCGCGGATGTCGCCGGAGCCGAAGATCGCGATGTCGGAGATCTGGACGTTGTCGTCGATGTCGAACCCGAAGTTGCCCTCGTGCGGGTGGTTGATGACGCCAGGGGCGAGGTGCGGCTTGATCAGGCTGTAGAGCTGCGAGTGCCACATGCCCGCACCGCGGATGGTGACGTCGCTGATGCCCACCTGGTTGTGCGTGCCGCGGTCGAGCGGGTCGTCCGTGAGGATCTTCTTCTCCTGGCGCCACTGGCCGGCCGGGATCCACACGCAGTCGATCTCGCCCTCCTGGTCGGCGGTGACGGCGGCCTGGATGGCGGCGGTGTCCTCCAGCCCGTCGTTCGGGACGGCACCGTACTCGGTGATGGACGTGCACTGCGCCGGCTTGGAGGCGGGCGGCGCGACCTGCTCGAGCTCGACCAGGTCGATGATGTAGAAGGACGCGTCGTCCCCGGCGTCGCGCTGCAGCTTGAACACCGTGCCCGCCGGGAAGGACCGGTTCAGCAGGGCGTGCGACTCGTCGAACAGGCGGCGGGCGTCGCCGCCCGGGGTGTTGACGAGACCCTCGGGCTGGTCGGTGGTCCCGTACAACCACGAGTGCTTCGAGGAGAGCGTCAGCTTCTGCACGAACTGGCCGTCCGCGTACAGGCTGATCGTCTTCTCCTGTCCCCCGCCGGCGGCGGCGTCGGGGATCGAGTTGCGGACGACGATCGAGTTGGTCGGGTTGGTGGACGTGAACTGCACGTACTGGCCCGTGCTGTTCAGCCGCACCGACTCGCGGCCCGAGGACTCGGTGGCGAAGTTGGTGTGCCCGAACGTGCGCAGCGGGTCGGTCTGCAGGAGCGTGCCGTTGTGCTGTCCGTCCTCGGCCTCGTAGGTGGTGTACGGCACGGCCGCGCCGCGGCCCACGGTCACCGCGAGCGTGCCCGCGTTGTTGTCCTCGTCGGTCTCGTCGACGACGTCGGTCGCGTCCGCCGTGGCGGTCACGGTGACGCCGCCGTTGGTCGCCGTCCACGAGCCGGTGGGGGTGACGGTGACGGTGCCGCCCGCCGGCACGGCCGGCGTCGTCCCGTTGAGGGTGGTGGAGCCGGCGACGACGCGCGTGACCGAACCGGCCGCGGCGGACTGGTTGCCGCGGTTACGCACCTGCACGCTGAACGACACGGCCGCGCCGACCGCGGGGTTGGCCGGGTTCGAGGACACGGAGACGACCTCCAGGTCCGGCCCGGGCGCCTCACCGACCACGAGCTTGGCGGACGCCGTGAACGCGTTGTCGGTCTCGTTCTGCTCGGCGACCGCGTTGCCGGGGTCGACGACGGCGCCGACCGTGTACTCGCCCGCGGGCTTGGTGCCGGCCGCGACCGTCACCTGGGCGGTCGCGCCGGGCTGGAGCGCGGCGACGTCCGCCGAGCCCGCCGTGCTGCCGCCGATCTTCCCGTCCAGCGTGGTGGCCGCCGAGGCCCGGTCGCCCGTGTTCTTCACGGTCGCCGTGAGCGTCAGGGGCGTGGTCGCCGTCGGCGAGGCCGGGGACGCCGTCACCGCCGTGACCGTGAGGTTCGGGTTCGGCGCCGGGGCGCCGTAGACCTCGAGCTCCGCTACCTGCCCGTTGCCCGCCCCGGTGTTGGCGGTGAAGCGCAGGCGGACGTCGGTGACCGTGCCGGTCACGGGGACGTCCACGAGGTTGCCGCTCCCGGGCGCGAACGCGTACCCGGCGGACGCCTTGAGCTCCTGCCACGCCCCCGTGCCGGTGCGTCCCCAGACCGAGAAGGTCTGGGTGCGCGCGCCCCAGGCACCGTCGGGATTCACGCGCACCCGCACGCCGCTGACCTGCGTGGGCGCGGCCAGGGAGACGTCGAGCGTGGACGGGTACTGCCCGCCGGCACCCTCCCAGTACGTGCCGGTCTGGCCGTCCACCGCGTTGGCGACGACGTAGGTCCACTCGGTCGACGACGCGGCCGCGGGCCGGTTCAGGGCGTAGTTGGTGCCGGTCGGGTCGGTGGGGTCCGGCGGGTCGGTCGGGTCCGGGTCGCCCGTGGGCGTGCCCCAGACCTGCAGCTCGGAGACCTGGCCGTTGCCCGCGCCGGTGTTGGCGCTGAACGCGAGGCGCACCTCGTCGGCCTCCCCGTCCAGCGGGACCTCGACGGTGTTGCCGCTCGCCGGGTCGAACGAGTAGGCGGCCGAGGCCTTGAGGGTGCGGAACGACGACTCGCCGTCGGACCGGCCGAGCACGCTGAACGTCTGCGTGCGCGGCGACCACGCGGCGGGCGGAGGGAGCTTGACGACGACGCGCTCGACGTCGGCCTCCTGCCCGAGGTCGACCGTGAGGTGCGCCGGGTACTGCCCGCCCGCGCCCTCCCAGTAGGACGAGACGTTCCCGTCGTTCGCGTTGGCCGCGACGTACGTCTGCGTCACGGACGACGCCGTGATCGGCTTGCCGAGGGCGAGGTCGGTGGCGTCCGCGGCGTGCGCGACGGCGGCCAGTCCGAACGGCGCGACGAGTGCCAGCGCGGCGCCCGTCACGACCGTGTGCTTCCAGGGGATTCTCATGAACGTCCTCGTTCTCCCGCCGGGGCGGGCTCGGCCACCCGCGGGCGTCGTCGCCCGACGCCGTCGCGCCCGTCGTGGCGCGCGTCGACGTCCTGGGTGGATCGGGTCGGCGCCACCGAGGCAGCCGTGGAGAACTGCCGAACCGGGGGCGAGAGTGCAGAGTTGCAGTACGTGCACTGCTTTGTGCTCGTCTTCTGTCAATTTCTTGCAGTCTTGCGGTTCGGATATTACGAGGGCGAATCCTGGGGCGTCAAGGGCGCGGCGAGGTCTCGCCGCGCGCGTACCGCCACTAGGTCTGCGGTGCGGGCACGGGCATGCCCGAGGAGATCGTGCGCAGCTACCTCGCCGACCCGTTCCTCTACGGCGGCCGGTCGTTCTGCACGGGGTGCGGCGACTATGTGTCGAAGGCGGAGCTGCGCGGGGTGGGGCGGCGACGCAGTCAGGGGACGACGCACAGTCGTCCGCGGGCTTCCCCGAAAGATCCCCCGCTCCCGCTCTGGTGCCCCCGCGCCGCCAGGCGGACCGTGGAGGGATGGATCCCAGCCCGGAAGCGCCCACGGCCGAGGCCGTCGCCGAACGCCTCTTCGGCGCCGTCCTCGGCACCGTGGACCTGATGTCGACCTTCCTGGGCGACCGCCTGGGCTGGTACCGCTCACTGGCCGAGGACGGCCCCGCGACCCCGCCGCAGCTCGCCGAGCGCACCGGCACCGATGCCCGCTACGCGCGCGAGTGGCTGGAGCAGCAGACCGTCACCGGCCTGCTGCACCTCGACTCCGACGGCGCCGCCGACGAGCGCGTCTTCAGCATCCCGGCGGCCACCGCGGAGGTCATGACCGACCAGCACAGCCTCAGCTTCCTGGCGCCCCTCGGCCGGATGTTCGGCGCGGTCGGCCCCGCTCTTCCCCGGCTGCTCGACGCCTACCGCACCGGCGACGGGATCAGCTGGGCCGAGCTCGGCGACCACGCCCGCGAGGGGCAGGCGGACGCGAACCGGCCGTGGTTCGAGCACCGGCTGGCCGACGCGCTCGCCGGCGTCACCGACCTGCACGGACTGCTTGCGCGCCCCGGTGCCCGCGTCCTCGACGTCGGCAGCGGCGGCGGGTGGTCGAGCATCGCGCTGGGCAACGCCTACCCCGACGCCACGGTGCACGGGATCGACATCGACGCGCCGTCGGTCGTGATGGCGGCCGCGAACGCACGGACAGCCGGCGTCTCCGACCGGGTCCGGTTCTCGCACGGGGACGCCGCGGAGCTTCCGGTCGAACACTATGACGTGGCCTTCGCCTTCGAGTGCGTCCACGACATGCCCCGGCCCGTCGACGTGCTCACTGCCGTCCGGAGGTCGCTCACGGCCGGCGCCCCGCTGATCGTGATGGACGAGGCCGTCGCCGAGACGTTCGCACCTGACGGCGACGAGCTCGAGCGGATGATGTACGGCTTCAGCCTCTTCGTCTGTCTGCCCGACGGCCGCTCCAGCAGCCCGAGCGCGGCCACCGGTACGGTCATGCGCCCCGATCGCCTGCGGGAGTACGCCCTGGCAGCCGGGTTCGGCACGGTCGAGGCGCTGCCGATCACGGACTTCGGCTTCTTCCGGTTCTACCGGATCACCTGAGCACCTCGGGGCTCCTGGCCAGACCCTCAGGAACCGTCCGGCACCCGGAAGGCCACCGTCCGCACCGGGTTGTCGAACTCCGTGGTGCGCAGCGACACCTGCACCTCCCACTCCCCCGTGGTCGGCAGCACGACGTCGCCCGCGTAGACCCCCGGCCCGAGCGAGCTGAGCGACAACTCGCCGAGTTCCACCTCGTCGGACGCCAGGCTCATCCGCGGGGCCTCGAAGCCCTCCGCGGGCTCCCCCGCCGGGTCGGTCATCTCGATGGTGAGCGTGGCCGGCCCGACGGCGACCGGGTCCAGGGTGATCCGCGCCGAGATGTCGTCCAGGCGCACCGACTCGGTGGCGCTCTCACCGCGGCCCTCGGCCGCGACCGCCGACGCCGTCTCGGGGCTCCGGTCCACCAGGAAGCCGGTGACCGCCAGCACGACGACCAGCACGCCCGCCTCCGCGAGCGCCGTCCGGACCAGGGGTGTGGCCGAGGCCGCACGGTCGGTGCGGGCGGGCGCCGACCGGCCGCGAGATACCGCACCGCCGCGGGACGCCTTGCGCCCGCGGGGCGGGGGCGGGCGGGTGGGCTCGGGCTGCGCCGCCGCCTCGCGGAACCTCGGCAGCAGCGCGTACCGGTTCCACGCGGCGATGCCGATCGCGACCAGGGCGGCGAGCACCTTGACCAGCAGCAGGGCGCCGTAGCCGGAGTCGAGCAGGGCCGCCCAGCTCCCGGAGATCCGCCACGCCAGCACGGTCCCCGCGACCACCAGCACCGCGAGCAGCCCGGCCGCCCAGGTGGAGAACGCGCCGAGCACGACGGCGCCGTGCTCGCCGCGCGCGAGGTCGCCCAGGACCAGGGAGATCGCCACCAGGCCGCCCAGCCAGAGGGACCCGGCGGCCAGGTGCAGCACGTCCACGCCAAGCACGAGCGCCTCGGGCGTCGCGGCCCGCGTGTGCCCGGTGAACGCGGGCGCGGTGACGGCCAGCGCGCAGCCGGCCAGCACCAGCGCGACCCGCCCCCGGCCGGGGGCGGACGCCGGGAGCGCGCACCCGGCCAGGGTGAGTCCCACGACGACGACGGCCGGCACCGCGTACTCGGCCGCCGCGAGCGCCGTCCAGGTGTCGCCGTCGGCGAGTGCGGAGGCCGGGAGGCCGAGCTGGTAGAGCGCGACCAGCGGCACGGCGACCGCCCAGCCGAGCGCGCCGATGCCGGCCGCCACGCGGGCGACGGGCCGCAGCCGGGCGCGCGAGCGGTCGGCTGCGGCGTCGCGCGGGAGGAACAGCACCGCGAAGGCGGCCAGCCCGGCGGTCAGGAGCAGGCCCGCGTAGCCCACGCCGCGGACGACGCCGAGCAGGGCGGGTGCCTCGGTCCCGGCGTCGGCCCCGGTCCCGGTCCCGGGTACGTCGACGACGTCGCTGGGTGCGCCGACCGCGAAGCTCAGCGAGCCGCCGATCGGGTGGCCGTCCTCGGACACGAGGCGCCAGACGACCACGAGGGTGCCGTCGGCGACCTTCTCGTCGAGATCGACGAGCAGCCTTGAGGCGCGGACCGTGGCCGTGGAGGCCACCTCGGTACCCGTCGCGTCGAACACCTTGATACCGGCGGGCACCCCGATCACGGACTCGTTGAAGGTGAACGTGACCCGCTCGGGGGCGGTCTCGAGCACCGCGCCCTGGGCCGGGTCGGTACTGATGAGAGTGGCGTGGGCCGAGACGGTGCCGGCCGGGCCCACCAGGAGGGCGGCCAGGACGGTGAGCAGGAGCAGCCAGCCCCCGGCGCGCCGGCCGGCGTCGGCGAGGCTCATGGGTTCCGACGGCGGCGGAGCAGGACGGCGCCGCCCACCAGCGCGCCCGCGACCAGCAGAGCGGCCGCGCCGTAGGTGACCAGGGGGTTGCGACCGGAGTCGGCGTCGGCGGGGGCGGCGGCGGCGGGTGCGGCGGCAGTCTCGGCCTCGAGGGGCTCGGCGACCGCACTGGCCTCGGCCGCGGGCTCGTCCTCAACCTCTGCCTCGCCCGACCCTCCGCTCTTCCCCTCCGTCACGACCAGCACCGGCGCCGGCCGCTCCAGGTCGTCGTGCCCCTCGGCGTGCTCGGCGACCTCGGTCCAGGCGGCCTCGCCCACCTCGCACCGCTGGACGACCGGGAACACGAGGGTCGCCCCGTCGTCGTCGGGCAGGCGCACGGAGAAGGCGACCTCGGCGTGCTCGCCGTCCGGCAGCGGGGTGTCCGTGCTGTAGGTGAGGCCGTCCCCGGTCTGGTCGACCGCCCAGCGGTCCGTGCCGGAGGCGCGCACGTCCGTGACCTCCTCGGGCATCCGGATGATGATCGCGGTGGTCGCGGACTCGGCACAGCCGTGGGGGATCTCGACCCGGAGCTCGGCCGTGGCGCCCGCCGCGGTGGTGGACGGCGTGATGGTCACGTGCGCGGACGCGGTCACGGTCCCGATCACCACCAGGCCGGCGGCCGCGAGCGAGGACAGGGTGACCCGCCGGACGGCGGTCTTGCGATTCATGGCGACTCCATCGTCGAGTTGGGCGATACCAAATCAGCCCGCCGAACCACTGTCAAGAGTGTGAACTGAGGGCCCGAAACCGTGGACGTTCACCCACCGCACCGCGTACGGTGGTTCACGTCACCGAACCAAGGTCGCTCCCGTGAACTGTGTCCCGGCAGAGCGCCCGCCACCGGAGGGAAGCCATGCCCAACATCACCGTCGAGCTGCTGCGCGGTCGCACCGTCGAGCAGCGTCGTGACTTCGCCAAGGCCGTGGCCGACAGCGCGGTCGAGATCCTGGGCGCCCGCCGCCAGGACGTCCGCATGGTCTTCAGCGAGATCACGCCCGACATCGTCGCCAACGGCGGCGTGCTCGCCAGCGAGGACGAGAGCCGGGCGGGCGTCGTCGCCACGTTCGCCGACGACTGACGGCTGGTTCCTTTCGAGGCCTAAGTTTCTTCGCTTTGAGCTGGCTCAAAGCGAAGAAACTTAGGCCTCGAAAGGGAGGAGCGGGCCGGGCCCGGGGAGACGTGTCTCCCCGGGCCCGGCCCCTTTCTACTTCACCCTGACCGTCACCCTGGTCTCGGCCGCGAGCGCGAGCTCGCTGCCGAGGTAGGACGCCGTGAGCGTCAGGTCCTTCCCCTTGGGCTGGTTCACCTCGAACCGGGCGAGCCCGTCCTCGATGTCCCCGGTCAGCGTCTGGCCGTCCTTGACCGCGATGCGCACCTGCCCCGTCACCGGGACCTCGTGCGCGGCCGTGAAGGACACGTCGACGACGACCTTCTTGCCCGACTTCTTCGCCGCGATCTCCATGGTCGGCACCACCTTGTCGACCACGACCCGTACCTTCGAGGACGCGGGCTGGTGGTCGGCGTCGCCCCCGTACCGCAGGGTGAGGTCGTACACGCCCGGGCGGATCGTGCCCACCGGCAGGACGAGGGTCGCCCGTCCGTCCGCGACCGTGCCGCTCGCCAGCGCCGTGGTGCCATCGCTCAGCTCGACCGTGCCCGTGGCCGTGTCCGGGGAGACCGCCACCGAGACGGTGCCCGCCGTGCCGTAGGTGATCGGCAGGGCGACACCCGCCACGGCCGTCACCTTGGGCGACCTCACCGTAATGGTCACCGTGGCCGGCGCAGACGTCGCCGTGCCGTCGGACGCCTTGTAGGTGAAGACGTCCTTGCCGGAGAACCCGTCGTCGGAGACGTAGGTGAACGAACCGTCCGCCTCCAGGGTGACCCGGCCGTTGGCGGGCTGCGTCACCGCGGTGGCGGTGAGCACGTTGCCGTCCTCGTCGGTGTCGTTGGCCAGGACGCCCGGCGCCGGGAGCGTCAGGGGCTGACCACCCACTGCCGCGTAGGCGTCGGCGCCCGCCACCGGCGCCGTGTTGACCGGCGGCTGCTCCCCCTCCTCCACGGTGATGGTCACCGTCGTCGCCGCGGACGTCGCGGCGCCGTCGGAGGCCTGGTAGGTGAACGTGTCCGTGCCGAAGAACCCGCTGTCCGGCGTGTAGGTGAAGGACCCGTTCGCCGCCAGCTCGACGTCGCCGTGGGCCGGCTGCGTGAGCCCGGTCGCCGTCAGGTCGTCCCCGTCGAGGTCGGTGTCGTTGGCCAGGACCCCCGGCGCCGCCACCGTCAGAGGCTCGTCCTCGACGGTGCCGTAGGCGTCGGCGGCGCCGACCGGGGCCGTGTTGGCCGCGGTGCCGGCGTGCAGGTCACCGACCTGCTCGGCGGTGAGCTCGTAACCGAACATCCGGAAGTCGTCGACCAGGCCGTCCCAGCGGGCGTCGGGCCAGCTGGTACCGCCGATGAGGTTGGCCGTCGTCTGCCCGCCCACGCCGACGTCGCCGATGGTGACGGTGAAGTCGTCGCGTGTCGCCTGGAGCTCGCCGTCGAAGTAGATCTTCCCGACGGAGCCGCTCTGGGTGAACACGACGTGCGTCCACTCGTTCAGCGGCAGGTCGTTGCCCTGGCCCAGCACCAGACGTTCCTGGGCGCTGCCCGGGGTGCCCGGCGCCTTGAAGGTCGCCGCGAAGCCGGTGGCGCCGCTCGTCTGGGTGTTGGACTGGAGCAGGAAGAACGTGTCGGTGCTGCTGCCGATCTGCAGCAGCGGCACCCACGTGGGCAGGGCGTCCGGCCGGGCCCAGATGGAGACGCTGAACTCGTCCTCCATCCCCGCCTCGATGTTGTCCGGCAGCCTGACCTGGTTGCCCGTGCCCGACGCGCCGCCCGGCAGGTCGACCGCCGAGCCGAACCGTCCGGCCGGGTTCCAGCCCGCCGAACCGCCGAGGGTGGCCGCCCCGACCGAGCTGTCCAGCCCGGTGTTGGCCGCCGTGCTGCCCTGACCCTCGTCGAACCTGTAGTGGATCGGCGTACCCGTACCTGGCGGTGGCCGCTCGACCGTGTGCTCCACGGTCCGCGCGGAGTCGCGCCACCCGTCGTCGGCCACGAAGCGGACCTGCACCTCGTGGCCGCCCGGGGACAGCGCCACGTCCGTGAAGCGCACCGCGCCGTCGGTCAGGTCGACCTGACCGCCCACGCGGGCGCCGTCGACCCACAGCTCCGCGACGCCCGCGGGTGCCGCGCCGGTCTCGTCCTTGACGGTGGCCGAGACGTCGACCGGCTCGCCGAACGGCGACGGGGAGCCCGGCTCGACCGCGACCGTGGTGGTCGTGGCGAGCGCGCTGCCGTCGGCGTACAAGGCCTCGATGTCGGCGTCACCGAGCGCGGAGGTGTAGACCCGGACGTCGTCCATCAGGCCGTCGTAGGCCGGGTCCGGGAACCCGTTGCGGCCCAGCCAGTTGTTCGCCGTCGGACCGACGTCGGTCATGTCGATCGTCAGGTCGTCGCGCGACGCGATGGCCTCACCGTTGAGGTAGAGCGTGCCGGTCGCACCCTGGCGGGTGAACGCGACGTGGTTCCACTCGTCGACGGCCACGTCCCGGGTGGGCGTGGCGTAGACCCGCTCCTCCAGGGCCGCGCCCTTGGCCTTGAACGTCGCGGCCAGACCCGTGCCGCCGGCGGCGGCGTTGGTCTGCATCTGGATCTGGAAGAAGCTGCCCGCCCCCGCCAGCCCGTCACCGATGTGGAACAGGCCGGTCCAGCCCGTCCGCACGTCGGGGCGCACCCAGAACGAGGTGGTGAAGGCCTCCTCGCCCTGCAGCAGGTTGTCGGGCAGGTCCACCGCGTTGGCGTTGTCACCGCCGGCCAGGTCGAGCGCGTCGCCGAACACGCCGTTCTCGCTCCACCCGGTCGTGCCCGTGAGCGCCGCGGCGCCCACCGAGTCGTCCGTGCCGGTGTTCGCGGCCCGCGTGCCGGTGCCCTCCTCGAACTCGTAGTGCACGGGGACGTCGCCGGCGCCGGGGTCGGAGCCCACGATCACCAGGTCGTCGATCATGACGCCCGCGCCGGAGTCCCCGGCCGCGAGGGTCAGGTCCTGCGACCGGGCCCCTGCGGTGAAGGTGCCGACGTACGTGCCGAACGTGCTCTGCGACGACAGGTCTGGCCCCGCGGAGAGAGTGGTGGACAGGTCACCGACCGACAGGTCCGCCGTGCCCGGGGCGGTACCGGCGGACCGGCTGTCGCGGGCGTAGCGCAGCGAGACGCGGTACTCGCGGCCCGGGTCGAGACCCTTGACCGTACGCGTCAGGTCGCCCTCGGTGCCGACGGCGAGGTGGTAGCCCGTCAGGCCGAGCCCGCCCTGGCTGGACGCCGCCGCGCGGACGAGCTGGACGTCGCCGTCCACCTCCCACGGGGACATCCGGCCGTTGCCGGGCGCCACGTCGACGACAGCCGGCGGGTTGGCGGACCGCCACTCGGCCGGCAGGCGCGGGTACTCGATCTGGTCGACCAGGTGCGGGGCCCGGGCGTCCATCGCGACCTCGGGGTCGATCTGGACGATGTCGGCCACCGAGGGTGTGCCGTCCTCGTCGAAGACGAAGAGCATGTACGCGCCGGGCGGGGCGTAGGTGCCGTCGACCGGGGTCTCGATGGTCAGGTCGTCGCCCGTCTGGGCGAACGCCAGGTCCTGGAAGTTCTGGTCGTTGTTGAACCCGTGCGTCACGGAGCCGTTGCGGACCAGGGTGACGCGCGAGACCTCGCCGTCGGCCTGGACGCCGAACGTGCCGTCGTAGCCGACCTTCTTCGGGACGCCCGTGACCTGGGGACGCACGGCCGGCTCGTCGCCGTCGAACAGGTACGCCGGCGAGTAGAACTCGACGTCCGTGTAGTTGCGCGGGCCCGGCGTGCCGCCGCCGCCCACCATCACGCGGCCGTCCGGCAGGAGCAGCGCGGTCGAGTGGTACAGGCGGGCGTGCTCGTACGGCACGTCGATCGTGGTCCACTCGCCCGTCTCCGGGTCCCAGATCTCGGCCGTGGTGACGTAGCCACCGTTGCCGTTGTTGTCCCGGGAGCCGCCGGTGACGATGACGTCGCCGTCGGGCAGCACCGTGGACGTGGCCCAGTGCCGGGCATACTGCATCGGCTCCGTCTTCTCGACCACCGGCGCGTCCGTGCCGCCCGTGATGTCCACGGTGAAGCCGGCGCGGGCGCCGTCCGGACCGCCGCCGTTGGCCCACCAGCCACCGCCGACCTGCAGGATCTTGCCGGGCCGGTACATGGTCGCCGTCGACGTGGCGCCGACCGGGTTGCCGAGGCCGCCCTGGTTGGCGACGTCCGCGGGCAGGGTGCCCCGCAGGGTCACCTCGCCGTCACCCGACGGGTCGAGCTCGTACATCTGGGTGCCGGTGATGTTGAAGACGTTGCCGTTGCCCGGCGCGACGAACGCGCGCGGGTACCACCAGCGGTTCTCGTCGGGCCCGTTGCCGTTCCCGCCGTCGCCGTAGGCCGCCGCGCTCGTGGCGCCCTCCAGCAGCTTCCAGGAGCTGCCCTCGTCCGGCGTGTAGAGCTCCGGCGTCAGCACGCCGGGACCGCCCGGGCCGCCCTTGAGGCTGCCGCCCTGCACCACGACGGAGCCGTCGGGCAGGGTGGTGCCCGTGGGGTACCAGCGCGGGTAGTTCATCGGGGCCTCGTTGCGCAGCCCTTGGTTGGTCGTGTAGCTGGTGACGCCGATCGCGGCGTCGTTGGGCGCGTTGCCGCCCAGGCCGTCGTCACCGCCGACCGTCATCGTGGCGCGCCGGTGCGGCATCTGCACCTGCATCGAGCAGAACAGGTCGGTGTACGTCGAGTTCGTCACGATGCCGTCGTTCACGTTGGCGGTCGTGCGTTCCTCGGCCGGGTCCCAGACGTCGATCTCCATCTGGCCGCCCTGCACGACGCACGAGTTGCCGCCGAAGTCGTAGGGCGTGTTGTCGGTGCAGCCCGACGACACGCTGCCGAACGACTGGACCTTGCCGTCCGACGTCAGCGCCGCGTTGATCGGCACCAGCGGCCACGGCGTGACGCCGCTCCAGGCCCCGTTCTCCGCCTTGTCGGGCGGCGAGCAGTCGGCCGGGAGCAGGCCCGCGGTGTAGGCCAGCCCGTTCTTCATCTGGGTGCGGATCGGGGCCTCGGCATATGCCGTGCCCTCGTGGCCCATCCCGGAGTACCACGACCGGCCCTCGTCGATCTCCTGGCACCAGGTGATCGGGTGGTTCGTGCCGTTGTTGCCCCCGCCGTACGACGACTCGTCGGCGTTGAGCAGGGTGCGCACGTTCGGCGCCGGGTTGACCAGCCAGTCGTACCACTCGTCGCTGCGGGTGAACTCGGCCGGCAGCCCCTGGGTCAGCGGGTGCGAGGCGTCCTTGACGACCACACGGCCCGGGCGGACCGCGGGGTTCTCGGGGTGACCCTCGGAGACCGCACCGACCAGGCGGGCGTAGAACGGGTTGACGTCGTGCTCGCTCTGGCCGACCGACCAGCCGGCGTAGTGCAGGCCGAGGTACCCGCCGCCACCGCGGATGTACCCCTCCAGTGCTGCGCGCTGGTCCACGTTGAACAGCACACCACCGGTCTGCGCGAAGGCGACCGTGTCCTTGGTCGCGAGGTTCGCCGCGGTGAACGCGGCTGGGTCGTCCGTCTCCTGGATCTCGACCGGCTGGTCGTACTCGACGCCCAGGTCCGTCACGAGGTCGCGGACGGCCTGGCGGGCCTGGACGTGCGACGCGTGGAAGTTGGACTTGTAGAAGAGCAGGACGCGCAGCACGCCGTCGTCGACGGACCCGGCCGCGGCCTGCGCGGCGGGGGTCGGCGCGGCCTGGGCGACGCCGCCCGTGAGCGGCGCGGCGACCCCCAGGGCGACCAGCATGGCCGCCAGTCGTATCGGGGCCCGGCGCAGGCGGCGCGCGCCGCGCCGCCGGTCAGGTCTGCGTAGCAGGTTCATCTTTGATCCCTTTTCGCACGTGGTTGATGGACATGAGGGCAGGCCGGGACGGCCGAACCCCGCACGGGGTCGGCCGCCCCGGAGCTGCTCCCCGGTGGTGCGTCTTGCGTTCAGTGCCCCCTGGGACTCAGGCCCGGTCAGCGCAGCTCGGCGATCACCGTCTTGAGCTCCGTGTAGTCGTCCAGGCCGAACGAGCCGAGCTCGCGGCCCCAGCCGGACTGCTTGAAGCCGCCCCGCGGGAGGGTGACGTCGTCGGCGTGCCAGGTGTTGAGCCAGACCGTGCCCGCGCGCAGGCGGCCGCCCACGCGGTGGGCCGTGCCGAGGTCCTTGGACCAGACGCCCGCGGCCAGGCCGTAGACGGTGTTGTTGGCCGCGGCCACGACCTCGTCCTCGGTGTCGAACGGGATGGCGGTGATGACGGGCCCGAAGATCTCGTCGGTCTGCACGGCCATCTGCTCGGTGACGTCGGTGATGAGGGTCGGGGAGAAGAAGTAGCCGCGGTCGGCGGCCGGGTCGGGGCTGCCCGCGGCGATCGTGGCGCCGTCGGCCACCGCGCCCCGCACGTAGCCCATGACCTTCTCGTGCTGCTCCTGCGAGACCAGCGGGCCCATCGTGGTGGCCGGGTCGAACGCGTCGCCCACCTTGATGGCCTTGGCCGCCGCGGCGACGCCCTCGATGACCTGGTCGAACACCTCGCGCTGGACGTACAGGCGCGAGCCGTTGACGCAGCACTGGCCCTCGTTGAAGTAGCCGGCCAGCGCGGCGCCGGCGATCGCGGCGTCCAGGTCGGCGTCGGCGAAGATGATGTTGGGTGCCTTGCCGCCCAGCTCGAGCGACACCTTCTTGAGGTTTCGTGAGGCGCCCGCGGCGATCTTCTTGCCCACCTCGGTGCTGCCGGTGAAGGCGACCTTGTCGACGCCCGCGTGGTCCACCAGGGCGGCGCCCGCGTCGCCGAACCCCGGCAGCACGTTGACGACACCGGCGGGGACGCCGGCCTCCAGCAGCAGCTCGCCGAGCCGCAGCGCGGTGAGCGGGGTCTGCTCGGCCGGCTTGAGCACCACGGTGTTGCCTGCCGTGATCGACGGGATGATCTTGAAGGCGGCCATCGTCAGCGGGAAGTTCCACGGCACGATGCCGGCGACGACGCCGATGGCCTCGCGCCGCGTGTAGGCGTGGAAGTCGCGGCCGGGCACCGACATCGGGATGGTGGTGCCCTCCATCTTGGTGGCCCACCCGGCGAAGTACCGGAACAGCTCGGCGGCCACGCCGACGTCGCCGCGCGCGGACGCGAGGGACTTGCCGTTGTCCAGCGACTCGAGCTGCGCGAACTCCTCGGTGCGCTCGTCGATCATGTCGCCGATACGCCACAGCAGGTGGGAGCGGTCGCGCGGCGTCATCCTCGACCAGGGCGAACCGTGCTCGAAGGCGTTGCGGGCCGCGGTGACCGCCCGGTCGGCGTCGACCGCGGAGGCCTGGGCCACCTGGACGAGGACCTCCTCGGTCGCGGGATTGACCGTCGCGAAGGTCTGGCCGTCCTTGGCGTCCACCCACTCGCCGTCGATCAGGAGCTGCTTGGGCGAGGACAGGAACTTCGAGACGGCGGGCAGGAGAAGGGAGTTCTCGGACATGGGGAACCTTCCGTGGTGTCGGGGTCCGGGTATCGGGCGTCGGGTCGGTCGTGGGCTGGGCCGGCGTTGCTCGGCGATCGGGCTACTTGATGATCAGCACCTTCGATCGGTCCAGGGTGAGCGCGACGGCGGCGACGATGATCGCGCCGTACAGGATCTGCTCGTAGGCCGACGGGACGCCGACGATCGGCAGCCCCACGCGCAGCAGGGTCACCACGAGCGCCCCGGCGAGGCTGCGCCACAGCGAGCCGTGGCCGCCGGTGATGGCCGTGCCGCCCACCACGATGGCCGCCACCGCGGGGAGCAGCAGGTTGTCCGCCATGGTCGGGCTGCCGCTGAAGTTGCGGGAGACCAGCATGACGGCGGCCAGGCCCGCGCACGCGCCGGAGAGGGTGAACGCGGCGACCTTGACCAGGTCGACGGGCGCACCGCCCAGCCGGGCCGCGGACTCGGAGTAGCCCGTGGCGCGGACCCAGCTCCCGAGCGGGGTGAGCGCGAGCGCCAGCGAGACCACGAGCACGACGACCAGCGCGACGACGAACGACATCGGCACCACGCCCGCGACGTAGAGCGTGAGCCAGTGGGTGGCGTCCCGGTCGGCCACCCGGATGGGGCCGGCGTCGGAGATCACCAGGGCGATCGCGGTGAAGATGCTCATGCCGCCGAGGGTGACGATGAACGACGGGATGCGCAGCAGCACGTGGGCGACACCCTGCAGGGCCCCGATCGCCCCGGTGGCCGCGATGATCGCGAGGGTGGTGAGCCCGCCGAGGTCGGGCAGCCACAGCGCGAAGAAGACCGTGGCCAGGGAGCAGAGCGCGGCGATCGACAGGTCGATGCCGCCGCACAGGACCACCAGGGTGGCACCGGCCGCCAGCACGACGAGCGGCGCCGAGGTGCGGACGGCGGCCGTGAGGCTGTTCAGGCTCAGGAAGCCGGGGTCGGCGACGGTGAGCGCGGCCAGCAGCACCACGAGCGCGATGACCGGCATGAACGACGTCAGGCGCTGCCCCGTGGTGGGGCGGGCCTTGGCCGTGGGCTCGGCGGCGGGCTCGGGGGCCGGCTTGGCGAGGACGGGCGTGGACATGGTCAGACCATCTCCTTGACGAGGTCGAGCGGGGTCGGCTTGGCCCCGGCAGGGGCGGCGACCTCCTTGGTCGCGCGGCCGTCGCTCATCACGACGATCCGGTCGGACATGCCGATCGCCTCCTCGAGGCTGTCGGCCAGCAGCACGGTGGCGACGCCGCTGTTGGCGAGCTCGCGCATCAGCCGGTACACCTCGGAGCGCGCCCCGACGTCGAGGCCGCGGGTCGGGTGGTCGAGCAGCAGCAGGCGGACGTCGCCGGCCACCAGCCAGCGCGCCAGCACCACCTTCTGCTGGTTGCCGCCCGACAGCCGCTGGATGGCGGTGCCCCGGTGCGGGGTGCGGATCGAGAGGCGCTCGATCCAGGTGTCCACGAGCGTGGCCTGCTTGCCGGGCCGCACCAGCGGGCCGGAGCAGCGCGCGTGCTGCTTGGTCAGGGTCATGTTGTCGGCGACCGACATCGGGCCGACCATGCCCTCGGTCTTGCGCTCGGCGGGCACGTAGCCGACGCCGGCGGCGCATGCCGCGCGGGTGCCGGACAGGTCGAGCTTCCTGCCGTCGAGCACGACCTCGCCCGCGACGGTGGCCTCGGCGCCGAACAGCGCACGGCACACGTCCTCGCGCCCGGAGCCGTGCACGCCGACGATGCCGACGATCTCCCCCGCGTGCACGTCGAGGTCGACGTCGCGGAAGGTCTTGCCGGTCAGGCCGCGCACCACGAGCCGGGGTCGGCGGGGCTCGTCGGAGCGCTCGGCGGCGCCGTCGTGGTAGTGGTCCTCGGAGCCGGTGGCGCCGATCATCATGCGGTGCAGCTCCGCGGGTGCGGCGTCCGCGGCGGGCACCTCGCCCACCGACTTGCCGCCGCGCAGCACGGCGACCCGGTCGCAGACGTCGAGCACCTCGTCGAGGCGGTGCGAGACGAAGACGACGGACGCGAACTCGCGCAGCCGGCGCACCTGGGTGAACAGGGTGTCGATCTCCTTGGCCTCCAGCACCGAGGTGGGCTCGTCGAGGATGATCACCGGCGGGTGCGCGGTGCGCTCCTCGATACGGAGCACCTTGGCGATCTCGACCATCTGGCGGTCGGCGAACGACAGGCTGTCGGTCCGGGCCAGCGGGTCGATGTGTGACCCGATCTTGTCGAGCTGCTCCTGCGCGAGGCGACGCATGGTGCCCCAACGGTAGATGCCGCGGCGCACGCCCGGGCCCTCGCTGCCCAGCACGATGTTCTCGGCGGCGGTGAGGTTGGGCACGAGCGACTGCTCCTGGAACACCATGCCGAGGCCGTGGTCGGCGGCGTCGACGACGCTGCGCAGGCGCACCCGCTCGCCACGCACCCAGATCTCGCCGGCGTCCGGCCGGACCAGGCCGACCAGCGCCTTGAGCAGGGTGGACTTGCCGGCGCCGTTCTCGCCGGCCAGCCCCAGCACCTCGTGCTGGCGCACGACGAGGTCGACGCCGTCGAGCGCCTTGACGCCCGGGTAGTGCTTGACCAGGCCGCGCACCTCGAGGGCGGGCGGGGACCCCGGCGCGCGCGGCCCGGGTTCGGTCTGCAGGTCGGTTGTCACTTGGTCACCTGGTTCCTACGACGCTGTGGGATGACGGCGGCCGCGACGGCCGCGACGACGATGAGGCCCTGCACGCCGCCCTGCCAGTAGGGGCTCACCCCGACCTGGACGAGGCCGTTGGTCAGGACGGTCACCAGCAGGACGCCGACGGCGGAGTGCAGGATGCCGCCGCGTCCACCGGTGAGCAGGGTGCCGCCCACCACGGCGGCGGTGATGGCGGAGAAGTCGTAGCCGCGGCCCGCCTGGACCAGACCGGCGCCGAGCTGGCTGGTGACCAGCACGCCGGCCAGCCCGTAGAACGCGCCGGCCATGGTGAAGACCGCGACCTTGTACGGCGCGACCCGCACCCCGGAAAGGGCCAGCACCTCCTCGGCGCCGCCGATCGCGAAGGCGTAGCGGCCCAGACGCGAGTACCGCTGCACCAGCCAGCCGAGCAGCACGCAGGCGACGGCGATCCAGGTCAGCCGCGCCAGGCCGAGAAACCGCTCGACGGCCCAGCCCTCGAGCATCGGGTCGGTGATGTTGGGCTGCACGCCCGCGAACAGCAGGGTCGCGACGCCCAGCCCGACGGCGGAGACACCGAGGGTGGCCATGAACGACGGCACCTTGAGCACCACGAGGGCCAGCCCGCTGAGGCAGCCGAGCGCGGCGGCCAGCAGCACCGCGACGGCGACCCCGATCAGGCCGAGGTCGTTGTCGTTGCGGTTGTTGGCGACCAGGAGGGCGACCGTGATGGCGGACGCCCCCATGATCCCGGGTGCGGAGAGGTCGATGGAGCCGGTCATCAGCACGAAGCTGATGCCGCAGGTCACCACGGCGAGGACCGCCGCCGCGTCGAGGACGTTCTGCACGTTGGAGATCGTCCGGAAGTCGGGGCTCAGGACCGCGAAGATCCCGAACACGACGACCAGTGCGATCGGCGGGCCCGCGTCCCGCAGGGACACCCCCCGCCGAGGCCGGGGGCGCGGTGCGGGCACGACGTCGGTGTCGGCTCCTGCGCCAGCTTCAGTGGGGGGTGCCATGGTCACGAGATCGCGCCCTGCGACCGGCTGAAGAGGTTGTCGCAGGCGAAGTCGTCCTCGCTGACCTCCGGGGAGACGAAGTCGGCGACGTTGTCCTGTGTGATGAGGAACTGCTCGGCGAACCAGGCGCGGTCCTCGCCGGCGATGTCCTCGGCGGCGAGCTCACCCGTGGCCACGCAGTAGCCGATGGCGAGGCCGATGCCGCCCTGCCACGGGCCGTCGCTCGAGACGGTGGCCGTCATGGTGCCGTCCTCGATGGCCGTCAGGGCGTCCGGGACGGCGTCGATGCCGACCACGGCCACGTCGTCACGGCCGGCCTGCTGCAGCGCCTCGAGCGCGCCGAGCGCCATGTCGTCGTTGGCGGCCCAGATGCCCTTGACGTCGTCGCCGTGCTTGGTCAGCAGCGTCTTGGTCACCTCGAGGGCCTCGGCACGCGAGAAGTTGGCGGTCTGGTCGTCGAGCAGCTCGACGTCGGGGTTGGCGGCCAGCGACTCCTCGAGCCCGGCGAACCGGTCCTTGGCGGCACCGGTGTCGAGGATGCCCTGCAGCGCGACGATGCCGCCCGACCCGCCGATGGCCTCGGCCAGCGCGTCGCCGATCTGCTTGCCCGACTCGACGCCGTCGTAGGTGATGTGGGACAGCCAGTGGTCGTAGTCGGCCACGTTCAGGTCCGCCGGCTTGTTCCACTGGGTGACGAGGTAGGCGCCCGCGTCCTGGGCACCCTCGACGATGGGCGGGGTGTCGGAGTCGCCGTTGGGCAGGATGTTCATGACGAGGCACTCGGTGTCGCCCGCGAGGAGCTGGCTGATCTGCTCCTGCTGGCGCGTCGAGTCGCCGTCGTAGGTGAGCCGCTCCTGCGTGAGGCCGACCTGCTCGGCGAAGGCGTCGCCGCCGTCGAGCCACGAGGCCTCGTAGGGGTTGGACTCGTTGCGCACCTGGCCCACCAGGGTCACGTCCGCGGGGTCGCAGGCCCCGGCCTCGGCGCTGCCACCGCCGCCGCTCCCCGCGGCGGTCTCGGTGCAGCCGGTCAGTGCGCCGGCCGCCAGCAGGACGCCGACGACGGCGGCCGTGTGGCGAGCGCCAGTGTGTCGAGAGGTGAACTCCATTGTCTTTTCCTCGATCTCGTTCGGTGCCGGGATCCGGCTCTGTGATGCGGAACTGCTGTGGGTCAGCGCGCCAGCCAGCCGCCGTCCACGGCCAGGACGTGGCCGTTGACGTAGTCGGCGGCGGGCGAGCTGAGGAAGACGGCTGCTCCGGCGATGTCCTCGGCGGTACCCCAGCGCCCGGCCGGGATGCGTTCGAGGATGGAGCGGGAGCGATCCGCGTCCTCGCGGAGCGCCGTGGTGTTGTCGGTGACCATGTAGCCCGGGGCGATGGCGTTGACCTGGACGCCGTGCGGCCCCCACTCGTTGGCCAACGCCTTGGTCACCCCGGCGACGCCGTGCTTGCTCGCGGCGTACGACACCACCCGCAGGCCGCCCTGGAAGGACAGCAGGCTGGCGATGCTGACGACCTTGCCGTGGCCGCGTTCGACCATCGGCCGGCCGAGCTGCTGGGTGAGGAAGAAGAGCCCGTTCAGGTTGACGTCGAGCACCTGTTGCCAGGCCTCACGGCCGACGTCCACGGAGTCCTCGCGGTCGATGACGCCGGCGTTGTTGACCAGCACGTCGATCTGCCGCGAGCCGGCCAGCTCGGTGCCGACCCGCTCGACGGCGTCCAGGTCGCTCACGTCGAGGTCGACGACGTCGGCCTCGCCGCCCTGCGCGAGGACCAGGTCGCGCGTGGCGTCCTGGTTGCCGGGCCGGCCGATCAGCACGACGTCGGCCCCCGCGCGGGACAGGCCGAGCGCGACCGCCTGCCCGAGGCCGCGGCCCGCGCCGGTCACCGCAGCGCACCGGCCGGTCAGGTCGAAGGGCGAGGTCGTCACAGGTCGTCCACCGCCACGGGGCTGAGGTCGGTGTAGACGTTGTTCTCGCCCGCCATGGCCCAGATGAAGGCGTACGAGCCGGTGCCGGCCCCGGCGTGGATGGACCACGGCGGGGAGATGACGGCCTCGCGGTTGCGGAGCACCAGGTGGCGGGTCTCGCCGGGCTTGCCCATGAAGTGGAAGACGCGGTCGCTCTCGTCGAGGTCCACGTAGCAGTAGATCTCGGTGCGGCGGTCGTGCAGGTGCGGCGGGAACGTGTTCCACACCGAGCCGCTGGCGATGACCGTGACCCCGAACTGGAGCTGAGCGGTCTTGACGTCCTGGCCCCACACGTACCGGAAGAGGTTGCGCTCGTTGGCCGCTGCGGCCGAGCCCAGCGCGACCGGCTCGACCTCGCTGTGCCGCAGCACCTGCGTCGGGTAGGCGGTGTGCGCCGGCGCGGACACGAAGTAGTAGGCGGCGTCGGTGCCGACGAAGGTGACCTCGCTCCCCCGGCCGACGAACAGGCCGTCGAGGTGCTCCAGCTCGAACTTCTCGCCGTCGACGACGACGTGGCCGGCGCCGCCCACGTTGATAACGCCGAGCTCGCGGCCCTCGAGGTGGCTGTCGGTGCCGAGCACGTCCGTCCAGGCCGGGAGGCCGACCTCGCCGTCGGCCGGGACGGCCCCGCCGACGAGCAGCCGGTCGTCGTGGGTGTACGTGCCCCGGGCCTCGCCGCTGACGAAGAGGTCTGAGACGAGGAAGCTCTCCCGCAGGTCCGCGGTAGTTGCCGTCTCCGCGCTGGCGGGAGATGTCGAGTATCGAACCTGGATCACGTAGCTGCCCCTCGGTCGGTCTGGCGAATCGCGTTCGTCTGTGAACTGCGTTCGTCTATGTGAACTGGTCCGAAGATAGACGTGACCCGGGTCACGGGTCAAGGGGCGGAAACCTGTCCATGTATGCGAACTCGCGGTACTGTCGTATTCACCCCCGGGTCAGTTCCCGGGGTACCCACACGTACGACCGGCAGGACCAGAGGAGAGCGTTGATGCAGCTGCAGAAGGAGTTCCAGACGACCGGCACCACGGAGACCGGTCCGGTGAAGTCGGCGGCGCGCGCCCTGGACCTGCTCGACGACATAGCCGCGAACGGCCCCGGAACCCAGCTGCAGCTCTCGACGCGCCTCAGCATCCCGAAGAGCAGCCTGCACGCGCTGCTGCGCACCATGACCGACCGGGGCTGGCTGCAGACCGACCCGACCGGCACCGTCTACCAGCTCGGCATCCACTCCCTCGTCGTCAGCTCCGCCTACCTGGACGGCGACCCCGTGCTGGCCCGCGCCACGGCCGTGCTCGACGAGGTGGCCGCCGCCACGCAGGAGACGGTGCACCTGGGCCGCCTCGACGGCGCCGACGTCATCTACACCGCCAAGCGCGAGTCCGTGCACCCGCTGCGCATGCACTCCGCCGTCGGACGCCGCCTCCCGGCGTACGCCACGTCGCTGGGGCGTGCCCTGCTCGCGGAGATGCCGGCCGAGTCCCGGGGCGAGCTGGTGCCCGAGTCGATCGCCGCGATCACGCCGAACACCACCACCGACAAGGCCGCCGTGCTGGAGATCATCGACCGCGCGGCCTACCAGGGCTACGCGACCGAGAGCGAGGAGTCGTGCATGGGCGTGCGCTGCTTCGGCGTGGCCCTCCCGTTCAGCAACCACGCCGTGGACGCCATGAGCGTCGCGGTGCCGATCAGCAGGCTCGGCGACGGTCGCGAGGACCTCATCATCGAGACCCTGCTCAGCGTGCGGTCGCGGCTGGCGGCGGTGCAGGGCAACAGCATGGTGCGCTGAGCGGGTACGCCGAACGGTGCGCTGAGCGGTGCGGCCCGCGGGGGCGCCGACGACGCCCCCGCCGCGCCGCTCCCGTGTACGCTCCTGCAGCATGGAGTCCGGCCTCGCGCCGGGGGTCCGCGGCACTCTGACCTGCATCTGGACTGCATCTGGACTGCATCAGGGCTGCCTTCGAACTGCACCTGACCCTGCACCGCGAGCGCGAGGAGCACTCCGTGACCGACGGCATGAAGACGGCCGGCGTGCTCGGCCTGGGGTTCATGGGCGCCTCGCTCGGCGCGGCACTGCGCGGGGCGAGCGGCATCGGGCGGGTCGTCGGCTACGACAGCTCCGCCGACGCACGGGCCCAGGCGCTCGACAACGCGCACGTCGACGAGGTGCTGGACAGCGCCGCCGACGTCGCACGCGCGGCGGACCTGCTCGTGCTGTGCACGCCGGTGCAGCAGATCATCACCTACCTGACCGAGCTCGGCCCGCTCCTGCGCCCCGGCACGGTCGTGCTGGACATCGGCAGCACCAAGTCGGCGGTCACCGAGGCGATGGACAAGCTCCTGCCCGACGACGTCGTGCCGATCGGCGGGCACCCGATGACAGGTCCCGCCACCGCGGGCACCGACAGCCCCACGGCGCGGATCTTCGCCGGCCGCGTCTTCCTGCTCACCCCCACGCTGCGCACCGATCCCGCCGTGACCCGGTGGTGCACCGGCCTGCTGGAGGAGATCGGCGCCCGGGTCGAGGTGCTGGAGCCCGCGCGGCACGACCGGCTCGTCGCCGTCGTCAGCCACCTGCCCCGGATCCTGCCCCTGCCGCTGCTCGAGCTCGCGGACAAGGACCCCGACCCGATGCTCGCCGAGCTGCCGGCGGGCGGCTTCCGCGAGAGCACACGGAAGGCCACGGAGAACATCGACATGTGGGCGGACGTACTGGTCACGAACACCGACCACGTCGTCGAGGCCCTCCGGCGCTACGCGCGCGAGGTCGAGCTGGTGGCCGACCGCGTGGCCGAGAGCGACCCCGCGGCCCTGCGTGAGCTGCTGACGACGGCGGCCGACCGCTGGACCACGCTCTTCGAGGCCGAATGACGAAGATCTTCATCTCGTACCGACGGGACGACACCCGCGACGAGAGCCTGCGGTACTACCGCCACCTGCGGGACCACTACCCGGCGGTGTTCCTCGACACGGAGGACGTCCCGCCCGCCACCGCGTTCCCCGACGTGCTCAGGGACGCGATCCGCGACGCCGACCTGGTGCTGGCCGTGATCGGCCCGCGCTGGGCGGGCGGCGACCGCATCGGCGACCCGGCGGACTTCGTGCGGCAGGAGATCGAGCACGCCCTCGACCACGGCAAACGGGTGCTGCCCGTACTGGTGCGGGGCGCCGGGCTCCCGGATCCGGACGGGCTCCCCGCGTCGCTCCGCCCGCTGACCGAGCGCCAGGCCGTGCCGGCCGACGGGGCCGACCTCGCCTGGCTCGTGCCGACGATCGAACGGTCGCTCGACCCCGCGCGGTGGGACGGTCCGGCCACGCTGTTCGCCGGACGGGTGCGCGCGCTGCTGGCGGCCGTGGGGGTCGACGTGTCGGGGATCGAGCGTGGCCCCTCCGGCGAGCCCTGGTTCCGGGCGACGTCGGCCGGCGACGTCGTCGGCTGGCCCGCCGGCACGGTGCGCGTCGGGTGCACGGTCGCCGAGCCCCGCACCTCCGCGGTGACCGGGCTGGCCGGCGCCGCCCGCACCACCGGCGCCGACCACGCCGTCCTGGTGGTCGACGACAAGGTCGACGCCGCGTCGCTCAGCCCGGGCACCTGGGGTGACGACGTCGAGGTGACGACGTTCCGGGGCCTCGCCGCGCGGCTCGCCCCGCTCGACCCGTACCTCGAGTGGCTGCGCGCCGAGCACGACCGGCGCATCGGGCGCGCCAGGTCGACGTTCGTGGACCTCGCCGCTGCCAAGTCCGATCGCCTGGAGGACGGGAGCGAGGTCTCCCGCTCGCCGCGCTCGTCGCTGGTCGGCTCGGTCGAACGGTGGACCGCGGACCAGAGCGGTACGCAGCTCGCGCTGCTCGGCGACTTCGGCAGCGGCAAGAGCTGGTTCTGCCTCGAGCTCGCGCACCGGCTGCTCCCCGACGCGACAGGGTCCGACGGCGGCGACGACGCAGCGGGACGCCTCCCCCTGCTCCTCGAGCTGCGGCACGTGCGCGCGCCGGACGACGTCGACCTGGCACCCGTCGCGGGGGCGGGCGCCCCGCAGGCCGGCGTCCGGCAGGACGCGGTCCGGGCGATCTTCGCGGACTTCTGCCGGCTGCACGGCCTGCACGACCAGGTGGCGGCAGTGCTGACCGAGCTGAACCGGCAGGGACTGCTCTTGCTCCTGTGCGACGGGTTCGACGAGATGCCGCGCGCCGCCCACGAGACGGTGACCCAGGCGTTCGAGCGGCTGCGCGCCCTCGCCGAACCGGCCAGCAAGGTCGTCATCACGTCGCGCACCCTCTACTTCCGCGACGTGCACGAGGAGTCGGAGGTGTTCCTCGGCGACCGCGGTCGCCGGTTCGACATCCTGTACCTGCGGGACTTCAGCACGGACCAGATCCGCGACATCCTCAGGGCGCGGTTCCCCGCCGACTGGGGACGGCGATGGAGCCTCATCACCGATACATACGGCCTGCTCGACCTCGTCCGCCGGCCGTTCGTCCTGGACATGGTGCTGGAGATCCTGCCGGCCATGCGCGGGCGGACCAGCGCGACGCTCGCCGAGCTGTACGACGTCTACACGCGCCGCTGGATCGAGGCGGTGGGCCGGGACCGGCCGCAGGCCATCTCCCCGCGGGAACGACGACCGCTGATGCAGCGGCTCGCCTGGACCATGTTCGAGCAGGACACGCTGGAGGTCCGCGTCGAGGCGATCGCCGAGATCGTCGGGGGCGAGAACTACGTGCGCATCCCGGGCCTCCTCGAGGCGATCGCGGCCGACCTCACCACGCAGTCCTACCTCCAGCGCGACTCGCACGGCCGCTACCAGTTCGCGCACAAGTCGTTCCTGGAGTTCTTCGTCGCGGACCGGCTCGCGACGGAGCTCGCGGCGGGCCGGTACGACCTGCTGGCGATCCGCCGCCTCTCCCCCGAGATCGTCGCGTTCCTCACGGGCAGGCCGCTGGACGCCCAGCGCCTCTACGACCACCTGGCGACCGTGCGCGGCCGGACCGACGACGCCTGCACCGCCGGGAACGTGCTCTCCCTGCTGCACGCGCTGCGGTTCCGGCTGTCGCGGCGTGACTTCTCCGGCCTCGTCATCGAGGGCGCCGACCTGAGCGGGGCGCACCTGCGGGGCTCGAGCTTCGCCGGCTCGACCGTGGTCTCGATGAACGTGACCGACGCCCAGCTCACCTCCACCGACTTCACGGACGTGACGTTCAAGGACCTGAACCTCGGCGTCCGCTCGTCGGGCAAGGGGGTGGCCGTCAGCCGCGCCGGGACGCGGGCGGTGACGCTCGGCGACAACAGCGTCAGCGTCCAGGACACCACGGGCACGGGCACCGAGCTGCACCGCCTGCGGGGTCCGTCGGACTCGCTGACCAGCGTCCAGCTCACCCTGGACGGCCGGACGGTCGCCGCGGGCAGCTTCGACCACACCGCCACGGTGTGGCGCACGGACGTGCCGGCCGACCACCCCTCCGCACGGCGGGTGCTCGAGGGGCACACCAACACGGTCTACGACGTCGCCTTCGACCCCGCCGGCCGGTACCTCTTCACGGCGGGGAGCGACTCCCTGGTCCGGGCCTGGTCCGTCGACGACGGCGCGGAGCTCAAGTCGGCGCGGGAGCACCGCGCCACGGTGTACTCGATCAACGCCGCACCCGACGGCGCCTGGCTCGCGACCGGCAGCTTCGACGCGACCGTGGGGCTCTGGCGGATCACGACCGACCCGTCCGACGGTCTCCAGCTGCGCTGCGTCGAGCGCTTCGAGGGGCACGGCAGCCTCGTCAACGGGGTGGCCTGGAGCCCGGACAGCCGCACCGTCGCGTCCGCGAGCAACGACGGGACGGTCCGCCTGTGGGACGTCGGGTCGCGTCGTGAGCGCGCCGTGCTCACCGGGCACCAGACCATCGTGTGGTCCGTCGCCTACAGCCCCGACGGCCGGCTGCTCGCCAGCGGGGACTCCGACGGCGTCGTCCGGATCTGGGACGTCTCGGACGACGACGCGGCGACCCCGGCGCTGGTCCGCCGGCTCGACGCGCACGAGGCGGCGGTCTGGAGCCTCGCCTTCCAGTGGCACGACGACGTCCTGGTCAGCGGCAGCCTCGACGGGTACGTGCGGTCCTGGAGCACGGTCGGCTGGGCCCGCCTGGACGAGCTCGCCCTGCAGAGCGACGCCAACCAGCGGATCAGCTGCCGGGGCATGCGGATCAGCGGTGCTGCGGGCCTGAGCCCGCTCCAGGAGCAGTTCTTGACGAAGATGGGCGCGCGGCGGTGACGCCGCGAGGTACGCACGCACCGCACGCACTCAGGCACGACGACACAGGAGGATCCGTGGCCATCGGTTATCTCGGCCCAGAAGGAACGTTCACGCACGCGGCGGCCCGGGAGCTGTGCCCCGGCACCGAGCTCGTGGCGCTGGCGACGCAGGCCCAGGCGATCGCCCAGGTCGAGGACGGCACGATCGACGGCGCCGTCGTGCCCGTGGACAACACGGTCAACGGCGTCGTGCTGCCGACGTGGGACTCGCTGCTGCTCACCACCGAGAGCCGCATCGTGGCCGACGTCCTCGTGCCGGTGACCTTCAACGCCTATGCCCTGGACGCCGACGTCGCGCCGGAGGTCGTGGCGAGCCACCCGCACGCCCTCGCGCAGTGCGCCAGGTACGTGGGCTCGCTCGGCGTGCCCAGCCGCGTCACCTCCTCGACCGCCGAGGCCTGCGCCTCGCTCGCGCCCGGCGAGGTCGCCATCGCGGCGCCCGTCTGCGCGGAGCTGTACCCCGTCGCGACCATCGCCACCGAGGTCGAGGACGGCGCCGGGGCGATCACCCAGTTCGGGCTCGTGACCCGCGACGACGTGCGGCCGACGACGGAGCGCTGGACGACCGTCTTCGCCGCCCTGCCGGAGCGGAACGCACCCGGCAGCCTCGCGGCGCTGCTCGGACCCCTGTCGGCCCTGGGCTGCAACCTCGAGAACATTGTCGCCCGGCCGGTGCGGGACAGCGTCGACTACGTGTTCCTGCTCTTCGTCGCCGACCTCGACGCCGACCGGGAGGCCGCCGCCCTGGAGTCGCTGGGCGCCCGCTGCTCCGGGCTCTCCGTCCTGGGCCGACTTGCGGCGACCAAGCCGTCGGGACCCGACGGCGCGTCCGGCGTGCCCGTCCGCCTGGCGTCCGTGGGGTCGTGACCCGGCACGACGGCCTAGGCTGACCTCGTGGCGCTGGCGATCTGCCTGCTGTTCGACAGGCCGACCGAGCGGGTCCTGCGACGGCTGTGGCAGCGGCTCGAGGACCAGGGCGTGCCCACTCTTGCCACGCACACCCACCGCCGGCACCTGCCCCACCTCTCCCTGGCGGTGCTGCGTTCCTGGGACCTGGACAAGGTGCGGGCCGCCGTCGAGGCCCTGCCGGACGCCGGGCCGACGCCGGTGCGGTTCGACGCCGTCGCCGCGTTCCGGCGCGGCCGGATGAGCCTGGTCCCGGCGGCCACGAGCGTGCTCACGGCGCGCCAGGAGCAGGTGGTCGAGGCGCTGGGCGCCACCGACGAGGAGCTGCACAAGCACTACGTGCCCGGCGTCTGGACGCCGCACGTCACCGTGGCGACGCGCGCCCGGCTGGACCAGACACCGCTGGTGCTGGAGGCGGTCTACGAGATCGTCCCCCTGACGGGCACGTTGTCCCGCGCCGCCCTGGTGGACGCGGGCACGGGCCTCGCGTACCCGCTGGCCAATGTCCCCTGAGCGCTGTCCCCTGAGCACTGTCCCCTGAGCAAGGGCTCCTGAGAATGCTCAGAACCTGAGGCCAGGACAACTGACATCGGTCGGTTGCCTTGAGACCGGTCAGTTGACCGACCGGTCTCAAGGCAACCGACCGAAGTCAATTTGTCGCCCCTGTCAGAACACCCTGTCAGAACACCCCGGTCAGGATCGGCCCGGGGTCAGGACGTCGACGCCGTCCAGGGTGAACGTGCCGCTGACCACCCGGACCGTGACCGTGTGGTTCCGGTTGCCCAGACCGCGCAGCCAGTAGGACGTCTCGCGCGTGCCCACCGGCCCGACCTGCACGGTCCGTGGGGCGGCGCCGTCGACGCTCACCTCCAGGGTCGCGGTGGCCGTGGCGCCGAACAGGTTGATCCCGGTGCCCCGGAACGGCACGGTCACCGACCGGCCCGCCGCGAGCACGTGCTGCGTGCGGTTGAAGTGGGCGTAGCCCGCCTGCGTGAACGTGAACCCGTCCGGGTACGACAGGCGCGGGTCGGCGTCGTCGATCTTCTCCGAGGCCCAGGCATGGTCCTGTACGGGGGTCACCGCGAGGTTGTCGTACCGCGTGTTGTAGAACCCGCTGGTCAGGGCGATCCGCCCGGCCAGCACCGGGTTGGCGGACGTGTCGGTGTAGCGCGTCAGGCGCACGCCGTCGAGCGTCGCGGTGACGACGTTCTCGCGCGCCTCGACCGCGAGCTCGTGCCACGCGGCGCCGTCGAACCCGGCCACCGTGCCCGACGCCACGACCCGGTCGAGCTTGCGGAGCTGCCAGCGGCCGTCCTCGTGCACGCGGACGGCGTAGGTGGCCTGGTCGCCGCCACGCGCGTACGTCTGCCGCACACCGAGACCCGCGAAGTTCTCCAGGCTCCCGTCCCGGTCCACGTCGTCGAGCCGGAAGTCCACGGCCGCCGCGTAGTCGGCCCAGCGGTGGTCGCCCAGCACGGTCGACGGCGACGCCGTCTGCAGCACGTCCTGCCGCCCGTTGCCCCACACGTTCCAGGTGAACCCACGGTTGTCCGCGTTGATCTGCTGCTGGAGCACGTGGCCCGTGCTCCGGTCGCCGCGGACCACCTCGAAGGCGCCGTCCTGGTCCGCCGTGTAGCGCGGCGTACCGCCGCGGCGCTCCAGGTAGGTCATCCGTTCTCCACCGACCTGGGTGACCGGGTACTCGTCGTACTCGAAGTCGTCGCGGTACGGCAGCGGGAGGATGGTGTCGGCCGCGTCGGGCGCGAGCTCGCCCGGCACGTACTCGTCCGTGGAGCCGGACACTCCGTGCGCGAGCGTCGACAGCGTGACGATCGAGTACGCCGGGACCTTGACGCGGTAGACGTCGTGCTCGACACCGTCGATCGTCTCGGTGCGGACCGGCTCGTAGACGCCCGTGTTCTGGAAGTAGTTCGCGTCGTACTCCTGGCCCGCGTCCGGCCCGCGCGTCTCCCACGCGTACAGCGGCCGGCCGGCGGGACCCAGGTCGGCCACCTTGACCTCGAAGTACCGGTCGGTGCGGGTGTTGTTCGCGTGCACCTGCGACCACTGCGGCTCACTGTCGGCACCGTCCTCGCCGTCGGCGGCCGCGGGCGTGCGGGCCGTGAGCACGGTGCGGGTCGAGGTGTCGACGTTCGTGCCGCCGTCACCCTTGGTGCCGTCGCCGCCCGTCGCGCCCTCGACATACTCCCAGCCGTCGCCGACGAACTGGTGGAAGTGCCGCACGGCCACCAGGCCGACGTCACCCTCCCAGTAGCCCGACCACGGGTCGGAGGCCCGGACCAGGTGCTTGGGCGAGTACTGCGTGCCCTCGTACATGGCGCTGACCGCGGGCTGGAACAGGAACGTGGTCATGTGCGCGGGGTCGGCGCCCGCGCCGCTCCAGCGGTAGGCGTTGATGAACCGGTCCGCGATGTCGGCGGCCGAGACCGTGCCCCCGACGCCGCCCCGGGACGGGTCCGCGGCGAGGCGGTACTGCGGGTCGATCATCGGCGCCACGCCCTCGGAGTACAGGATCTCCTTGCCGAACTCCTTGTTCAGCCGGGTCACGTTGGGGCCGCCCACGATGTCGTAGTGGTAGCCGAGGGCGTCGATCTGCTCCAGGGCGGCCGGGTCGGCCAGGATGCGGGCCGCGACGGCGTCGCCCTCCCGGTAGGAGTCCAGCGCCACGATCTTGATCTTCGAGTAGTCGTAGCGGGCGTCCGGTGCGGCGGCGTCCCGCTCCAGCCACTGCGCGAACCGAACCGTCCACGCCAGCTCGGCCGCCTGGTACGTGCTGCCCCGGACCTCGTTCTGCGAGGGGCTCATCCAGTCGAGCTCGACGCCGAAGGTGTCGTACGCGGCGTCGATGGTCTCCTTGTACCACTGGTAGCGCTTCACGGGGTCGTTGCCGGTCCAGGACGGCTCACCCCAGCGCAGCGCCTCGGTCTCGATGTCCGGGTTGATCGACAGCGCGTCGGCGATGAAGTGGAAGCCCGCCCCGCGCAGCACGTTCGCGGGCTCGTCGGCGCTGCGCTTGGTGGCGGGCTCGGCGCCCGACGACGAGTTGCTGTCGGCGCCGAGCTCCACCTTGATGTGCTTGAGCCCCGCGCCCGTCTCGGGGTCGAAGAGCATCCGCATGATGCGCCAGTACGCCTCGGGCTGCTCCTCCTTGTAGTCGAGCAGCAGGTTGGAGGTGTTGTTGCAGGACACCGACCCGAACCCACCGAACGTGTTGAACGCGGTGCCGTCGGCTCCGCGCTGCACGTCCTCGCCGTCGACCAGCAGCTCGCGCCAGTCGATGGTGGGGTCGTCGAGGCGGAGCACCGGGAGCGCCGGGGCGGCCGACGACGCCGTCGTGGTCGCCTCGCGCGGCGCGCTCGCGGTGGCCGACGGCGCCAGCAGACCGCCGGCGGTGAGGGCGAGGGCGGCGGCGACCGCGGTGGATCTGGCCGTGCGGCGGTGGGGACGTGGCATGGGGGCACTCTCCGTCGTCGTCGTTGACTGGTCCGGCACGCGAGGCGACGATCACCGATGATCGTTCGTGATCGGTTGGACCGACCATCCTCGCTGCGCTCCGGCCGAACGTAGGTCGCGGGGCGCGTCGAGGTCAACATTCTGATCGAAAGTGATCGGTTCGGCGGCCGCGGTCGACCCTGGCCGGACGTGCCTCAGCAGCTCCCGTGCACCGAGTCGTCCCACCAGCCGAGCACGCGCGCCGCGTGGAACGTGAGCCACTTCGACGGCTGCCCCGCGTCGACGTCGACCTCGAACCACACCCGGCCGGGGTGGCGCCGGGCCTGCAGCCAGGTGCCGTCCGGCTGCCGCTGCGAGCGCACCAGCTCGACGGCCTCGGCCACGCGCGGGTCGGGCGGCGTGTCGCGCAGCAGGGACGCCGCGCGGAAGTAGTCGGTGGCGGTGAGCACGTCGTAGAAGGCGCGGAACGGGTAGGCGAGCCGGAACACCCAGTCGGCCACCGGCTCGCCCGTGGTCAGCCGGTGGATGAGGCGCCGCTCCAGCAGGTACTCCTCGGCCCGTCGCTGCGCCTCGCGGACGGCGTCCGTGCCGCCCGTCGCCTCCTCGTAGGCCAGCAGACCCTTGAGCGAGTTCAGCGTGGACCGCACCGACGCACGCGTCGAGCCCTCGACCCACTCGCAGTTCCAGCCGCCCTCGGCCATCTGGTGCGCGACGAACCAGTCGGCGACGCCGTCGACGTCGGCCCCGAGCCACAGGCCGTTGGCCAGGGTGAACCCGTTGATGCAGGCGTCGACCTCGCCGCCCCAGTAGGGCAGGTCGTCGTACTCCCACCGGGCGTTGGCGGCGATCAGGCCCGCGGTGTCCCGCTCGCGCAGCACCGCGGGGTCCAGGCCCCACTCGCGCAGGGTGTTGAGCGACCACGTGGTGGCCGTCCACGGCTGCCCCGCGCCGGGCTGCGCCTCCGGGCCGTCGAAGTCGAATCCGGCCGGGAAGAACGCCCCGCCGGCCCAGGTGCCGGCTTCGTCCTGCAGCGCGAGCAGGCGGGCCCCGAACCCCTCGGTCGCGATCCGGGCCCGTGTGGCCTGCCAGACGTCGGCGGGCGCGCGCAGGAGGTCCCTCTCGACCTGCCAGCGCAGTGCCGGGTCGCTGTCGAGCAGCCACGCCGCCACGTCGTCGGACACCGGTACGGAGGCCATACCCCCGAGCGTAGGACGCGCGGCCCGCCGGTTCCACGCAAGTGGCGGGTGACCCGCCGCCCGGCGTTGCGACGCGGTGGGCCGCGGCATACGTTCGACGGGACCTGCTGACCGGGAGGCACCGCCCGAGCAGCGCGAACGCCGATCGGCCAGGGGGCGCACCCATGACGAACGTTGCCGAGACCATCGTCGAGATCATCGAGGACGCGGGGGTGGAGCGGGTCTACGGCCTGCCGGGTGACTCGCTGAACGGGTTCACCGACGCGATCCGCCGCACCGACAAGGTGGCCTGGCAGCACGTGCGACACGAGGAGGCGGCGGCGTTCGCGGCGGCGGCCGAGGCCGCGCTGACCGGGGAGCTCACGGTGTGCGCCGGCAGCTGCGGGCCCGGCAACCTGCACCTGATCAACGGCCTGTACGACGCCAACCGCAGCCGGGTGCCCGTGCTCGCGATCGCGGCGCACATCCCCGCGACCGAGATCGGCAGCACCTACTTCCAGGAGACCCACCCGCAGGACCTGTTCCGCGAGTGCAGCGTCTACACCGAGCTCGTGAGCCTGCCCGAGCAGCTGCCCCGTGTGCTCGAGATCGCGATGCGCACCGCCGTCGAGAAGCGCGGCGTCGCGGTCGTCGTCGTACCGGGCGAGATCTTCCTGGCCGACAACGTGGGACGCAGGAAGTCCGCGCCGATCCGGGCCGCGCAGCCCGTGGTGCGCCCCGGCGAGCACGAGCTCGGGATCGCGGCGCAGATCCTGAACGAGGCCAAGCGGGTGACCATCCTGGGCGGCGCCGGCACCGAGGGCGCCCACCGGCAGGTGCTGCAGATCGCCGAGAAGCTCAAGGCGCCGATCGTGCACGCGATGCGCGGCAAGGAGTTCCTGGAGTACGACAACCCGTACGACGTCGGCATGACGGGCCTGCTCGGCTTCGCCTCCGGCTACCGCGCCATGGAGAGCTGCGACGCGCTGCTCATGCTCGGTACCGACTTCCCGTACCCGCAGTTCTACCCGTCCAAGGCGCAGGTGGTGCAGGTCGACGTCCGCGGCGAGCAGCTCGGCCGGCGCACACCGATCGACCTGGGCCTGGTGGGCGACGTCGGCGACACGATCGAGGCCCTGCTCCCACGGCTGGACGACAAGAGCAGCCGCCGGCACCTCGACTCCTCGATCAAGCACTACACGCGGGCCCGCAAGAGCCTCGACGAGCTGGCCGACAACGACCGCAACCGCGAGCCCATCCACCCGCAGTACGTCGCGCGGCTGGTGAGCGAGCTGGCGAGCGACGACGCGGTGTTCATCCCCGACGTCGGCTCCCCCGTCGTGTGGGCCGCGCGCTACCTGACGATGAACGGCCGGCGGCGACTGATCGGCTCGTTCAACCACGGCACGATGGCCAACGCCCTGCCGCACGCGATCGGCGCGCAGTCCGCGTTCCCGGACCGGCAGGTGGTCGCGCTGGCGGGCGACGGCGGCCTCGGCATGCTGCTGGGCGAGCTGCTCACGCTGCGGCAGAACAAGCTGCCCGTGAAGGTCGTGGTGTTCAACAACTCGTCGCTGAACTTCGTCGAGGTCGAGATGAAGGCCGCCGGGTTCGTGAACTACGGCACCCAGCTCGACAACCCCGACTTCGCCGACGTCGCGAACGCGATGGGCATCCACGGCAGGCGGGTGGAGCAGCCCGACGACCTGGAGGGCGCCCTGCGCGAGGCGTTCGAGCACGACGGCCCGGCGCTGGTCGACGTCGTCACCGCGCGCCAGGAGCTGTCCATCCCACCCGCGGTCAACGCCCAGCAGGTCAAGGGCTTCACGCTGTACGCGATCCGCACGATCATGTCAGGGCGCGGCGACGAGCTGGTCGACCTCGCGGACACGAACGTGTTCCGCCGTCTTTTCGACTGACGGAGGATCAGCTCCGCCGATCACCCGCCCGGATGTGGACAAAGCGGGCAGCACGACAAAGACTGGGCCACTGACTGGTCCCGCAGTAGGTCGTTTCGTCGTGAGGAGTGCTCGTGGAGACGCTGGTCCTGGATGCCACCGGCAGGGCGCCGCTGGAAGAGGTGGCGCGGCTGCGGGAACGGGGGCCCGTCACCAGGGTCGCGCTGCCCGGCGGGGTGGAGGCGTGGGCCGTGACCGACCTGGCCCTGCTGCGCCCGATGCTGGTGGACCCCAACATCTCCAAGGACGCCCGGCAGCACTGGGTGGCGCTGCTCGACGGCGACATCACGCCGCAGTGGCCGCTGTACACGTGGGTGACCGGGCGGTCGATGTTCAACGCGTACGGCACCGAGCACCGGGCGATGCGCAAGGTGGCGGCGCGTTCGTTCACGGCGCGCCGGACCCGGGCGATGGAGCCGTGCGTCACGGCGGCCACCACCGCGGCGCTGGAAGCCCTGGCCGACGCCGGCAAGGGCGGCGCCGAGGTGGACCTGCGCGAGATCTTCGCCGCGACGATCCCGGTCGAGGTGATCTGCGACCTGCTGGGCGTGCCGGACGACCAGCGCGCCGACATGCGCCGGTGCGCCGACACCCTGATCGACACCGGCGCGTCACGCGAGGCCCAGGGTGCCGCCCAGCTCGAGCTGCGCTCCATGCTGACGGCGCTCGTCCACGACAAGCGCGAGCGGCCGGGCGAGGACCTGATCAGCACGGTGGCGGCCGAGCTGCCCGACGACGAGGCCGTCTCGACCGCGAACCTCATGCTCGTGGCCGGCCACGAGACCACCGTGAACCTGCTGGCCTCCGCCATCAAGCTGCTGCTGACCCACCCGGACGTGCTGGCCGCCGTCCGCTCGGGCGAGGTGACCTGGTCGGCCGTGGTCGACGAGACGCTGCGCGTGGCACCCCCGGTGATCTACATCCCGTTGCGGTTCGCGGTCGAGGACCTCGAGCTCGGCGGCGTGCCGATCGCCAAGGGCGACCCGATCATCGCCGTGTTCGGCGCCCCGGGGCGTGACGACGCCGTGCACGGCGAGCCCGCCGTCTTCGACCCCGCACGGGCCGACCGCACGCACCTCGCCTTCGGGGCCGGCGCGCACCACTGCGTGGGCGAGCCGCTGGCGCGCCTGGAGGCCGAAACCGCCCTGCGGGCCCTCTTCGAGCGCTTCCCCGACCTGCGGCTCGTCGAGCCGGACGGCGACCACGGCCAGGTGCCCGGGTTCGTCGCCAACGGGCCGGTGCGGCTGCCCGCGGTGCTGGGTTAGCCAGCCGGGACCGGGCTGCCGACCGCGGGTCCGCTCAGCGGAACGCCCCGCGGTCGGTGGCCCGCTGCCAGGTCACCGGGAGCCTCTCGGCGTGCCGCACCCACGGCGAGGCGGCCGCGGGCAGGCTGCTCTCGGGCACGGTGAGCTGCACGTCCCGGTGTCGCAGCAGGTGGTCGACGGCGGTGCGGGCGATCAGTCGTGCGAGCCGGGGCGCCGGGCAGGCGTGCGGCCCGGTGCCCCAGGACAGGTGGGAGCGGTTGTCCACCTCGTCCCACAGGTCGTCGGTGTGCACGGCCGGGTCGGCGTTCGCCGCGGCGATCGCGAGCACCAGCGCGTCACCCTTGCGGATCGAGCGCCCGCCGAGCTGCACGTCGTTGCGGGCGTAGCGCAGCGCCGGGGACTGGGCGATGGGCGACCGCCGCCACAGCACCTGGTCGAGCGTGCCGTCCAGCGTCAGCCGGCCGCCCGACATCCGCGCCGACAGCTCCCGGTCGGCCAGGAGCTGGTGCAGCGTCTGGGTGATCCAGGCGGTCAGGAAGATCGCCGCCGCGCTCACGGGCACGATCGCGCTGGTGGCGATCTCGCCGTCGTGCGCGAAGTTGGGATGGCCGACCAGGTGCCCGATGAGGTCCTGCCCGCCGTCCTTGCGGCGCTGGCCGATGTGCTCCATGACGATCGCGGCCGTGGACGCCTGGGCGTTGGCGACCTGCTCGCCGTCGCCGCTGACCACGGCGGCGGAGTCGGCCATGAGCCGTGCCCCCGTCTCCAGGTCGAACCCGAGCGTGGTGGTCATCGCGAGGAACCCGACGGGCCGGCTGTACACCTTCACGAGGTCGCCGCTCCCGGAGTCGCCCATCCGCTCGATGACGCGCTCGCACATGTACCGGGTCTGGTCCCGCACGGCGCGCTCGTCGAGCGCGGCCAGGGCGTCGTCCAGCGGCGCGCGCAACCGCTCGCGCTCGGGGCCGTCGTGGTAGAACGACGTCGGGCGCGGCGCGGGCGGGGCGAACGTGCCGATCGCGGTGCCGGCGGGCAGCAGGTTCTCGCGGTTCCAGCGCCAGTTCGCCGCGTTCCGGCTGTAGTCCATCTCGGAGCGCATCACGTGACAGTTCTCCGCGTGGCCCAGCACCAGCCAGGCCGGCACCACGACGTCGTCCTTGCGCTCGATCTCGACCGGCGCCACCTCCCCCCACTGCGCGCGCAGGCGCGCGTAGTGCGCCTGCGGGTCGGGGCTGCTGGTGATCTCCGTGAGCGACGTCAGCCCGCTGTGCTCCTCCAGCGTGGCGGCGTGCCGGGTGGTCTGCGGGTTCATGGGGATCATCCGACCATGACCGCCGGGTGGTGCGGAAGGGCCGGCATTTCGTGTCTCGAACACATTCATCTCCTGGTGCCGGAGGCAGAGCGTCCGGTCGTCCCTGCTGGTCAGCGGGTTGGTGCTACACCGAGCTCGGCGCCGTCGCGCACTGCGAACGCCAGTGTGTCCCACGGGTCGAGACGAGATCCGGCGGCGCGGCCCTCGGCCAGGCCGGCGTCGCCGAGCGCGTCGCGGACGGCGGCCTCGATCGCGGCGAGCTCGGCGGCGTCGTCGGGGTCGGGGACCTGGCCCAGGTCAGCGAAGGCGCGCTCCGCCAGGCCGAGCAGGCGAGCGGCGCGGGGCAGGTCGCCGTCGGCCACGGCCAGGGCGCCCGCACCGACGTAGGCGTAGGGGACGAAGTCGCGGTACTCCCCGGCGACGATGCGGGCGCGGCTGGTCGCGAACCGCTCGCGGGCCGCCGTCCGCTCGCCGAGGCCCAGCTCGGTGAACGCGAGGTTGTGCAGCTCGGAGGTGACCGTGTCGGCATTGCCGAGGGCCTCGTTGAGCTCGATGCTCTCCTGGTACAGCACGCGGGCGCGGGGCAGGTCGCCCGCCATGCGGGTCACGCCCGCCAGCACGTGCCGCGGGCGTTCCTCCAGGCCGCGGTCGCCGGTCCGGACGGCGGCGGCCAGCGCGGCCGACGCGATCCGCGCCGCCTCGTCGAGGTCGCCGGCGCGGATCGCGAGCCGGGACTGCATGTACAACGCCTCGACGAGGGCGGGCAGGTCGTCGGCCGCGCGGGCCCGCTCGGCCTCGTCGTGGGCCAGGCGCGCGACGGCGTCGTCGTCCCCGCGCCGGAACGCCGCGCGCGCGGTCTCGCTGAAGCTCATCCGGTACCCCTCCTCGTGACAGAGGGGAGCCTAGCGAGGCGGGGCGGCCGGGCGGGTGCGGCCGGGCGGGTGCGGCCGGGCGGGTGCGGCCGGGCGGGTGCGGCCGGGCGGGTGCGGCCCGCTCGCCTTCGAGGCCTAAGTTTCTTGTCTTTGGAGCCGTCCAAAGACAAGAAACTTAGGCCTCGAAGGTGAGTCGTGCGGGTGACTCGGCGGGAAGGCTCAGCCCTCGTCGGCGAAGTGGTTGTCGTGCTCCTCGTGCAGCCGGTCCATGTCCGCCTCCTCGGCGGTGGCGAGCTGCGCGAAGTAGTCCTCGCGACGCACTCCCGGCGCCAGCACCATGAGCACCGTGGCGGGCTCGTCGCCCTCCTTACGGAGCCCGTGCACGGATCCGCGGGCCGAGAACGCGGTGTCGCCGGGCCCCAGCGTGCGCCACGTGACGCCGTCGAAGAAGTCGACCTGCCCCTCCTCGACCACGAACGTCTCGCTGAAGGTGGTGTGGAAGTGCGGCGCCGGACCCCGGCTGGAGGGCGCGAGGCGCCAGCGGTACAGGCTCAGGGTTCCGTCGGTGTCCCCCGGGCTCGCGAGGACCTCGATCGTGGAGCCGCCGGCGCCAAGACGAATGAGTCGCGGTGCGGTGTGCTCTGCCGTGTGCTGTGTCATGCCCCGAGTCTCGGCAGCAGGCACGTCCGCCCGCGCTCGTTTCGGCCGTGGCCGAACAGTCTGGTCCCACCTGCGGCGGCGACCCAGAATGGGGCGGTGATCCGTTACCGGCTGGGCGCAGGCGCCACGAGCGTGCGGTGGGCGACGTCGCCGGTGCATGAGGTGGTCAGCCTCGCCCGGCTCCTGACCGAGCCACGCCGGCACCCCGTGTTCCACCCGTGGCTGCGCCGTCGCCGGCAGCGCCTGGCGGGCCTGGACCTGTCGGCCCTGACGGACTTCATGGCGGACGGCGCCTACCGGCCCGACTTCCTGGACCCGACGCCGCCGACCAGCGACCCGACCTTCGACGAGGGCATGGCCGCCCTGCTCGCGGCACCGGTCGAGCAGGTGCACGCCGAGCTGGTCGACGCCACGGCCCGTCTCGAGCCCACGGCCCGCCGCCGGCTGCTCGACGACCCCGCGCGCACCCGGGCCGACGCCGCCGCCGCGGTGCGCCGCCTCTGGCGGGCAGCCGTGGAGCCCGAGTGGCCGTCCATGCGGCAGGCTCTGCGCGCCGAGCTGCTGGACCGCGCCGTGCAGGTCAACCGCGAGGGCCTGCGCGCGGTGCTCCCCCGGCTGCACCCGTCCGTGACCAGCGACGGCGACACGGTGACCGTCGAGTCCGCCGTCGATGTGGAGACCGACTGCCCGGACGGCCTGATCCTGGTGCCGTCCCTGTTCATCACCGACCGCGTGCAGTGCACGACGTCGGACCACTGGTCCCCCGCGATCTGCTACCCGGCCACGGGGCGCTACCTCTGGTCGGCGCCCGCCACCCCGCGGTCGCTCGACCGGCTGCTCGGCGCCACCCGTGCCCGGATCCTGGCGGCGCTGACCACCCCGCTGCAGACCACCGTGGTGGCTCATCTGGTCAGCGTCACAAACCCGACCGCCAGCGAGCACCTGACGGTCCTGCGCGACGCCGGGCTGATCGACAGCACCCGCACAGGCCGGACCGTCACCCACGAGCTGACGGCGGCAGGCCGGGCGGTCCTGGACGCCGCACCGACGCACCGCTAGCGTCGTGGCCGGACCGCACCGCACAGGGGGCACGTGATGGCCGAGGGGACCGTGACGGCGTACGACGCAGAGGCCGGTTGGGGCGTCATCGTGCCCGATGACGGCGGCCCGCGGCTGCGCGTCCACCAGGTCGAGATCCTGACGCACGGCTACCAGGTTCTGGAGCGCGGCGAGCGCGTCGCGTACGCGGTCGAGCAGGACGACGACGGCCCCCTCGCGACCGCCGTCACCCCACTGGGGCCGATCCTGACCGAGGACGAGCTGGCGCGGCTCGGGCTCGTACCGGAGCCCCAGCCGGCAAGCAGCCCCTCGGCCGGCGACGACCCGGCGCTACCGTTCCTGGGCGAGCCGGCCGAACCCGCCAAGTTCCCCACCCCGGTCCGGGCCGTGATCGCACTCGTCGGCCTCGCGGCCCTGCCCTCCATGGTGATCGGCATGATCCAGGTCGCGAACGGGCACGAGGAGTGGCTCCCCCTGCTGATCAGCGGCGTCATCATGCTGCTGGTCCTGGAACGCATCCCGCACGAGCGGTGGTGAGCCGGCGCCGTCAGGCCAGGTGCCAGACCTCCTGCATGTCGCGCCAGCCCTCGCCGGGTGCGGCGTCCTTACCGAACGCGGTCTGGCACGGGTCGGTGTGCGTCCACCACTCCTGGGTCACCGGGTCCTGCGCGATCCGGGCCATGTCGGCCTCGTGGTCGTCGCCGGTGTACTCGTAGTACGCGAACAGCGTGTTCTCCAGCACGAAGATCGTGTAGTTGTGCACGTTGCACGCCTGGAGCGTCGCCTCGACCTGCGGCCAGACGGCGGCGTGCAGGCGCAGGTACTCCTCGCGCTTCTCCGGGACCACGTCGACCACGAGACCATGTCGTTCCACGGAGCCGGACGCTATCAGAGGCGCGCGACGCGGCTGGTCAGAGCCCGGTCTGCTGCGCCCCGACCTGCCTCGGCCCCGCCGCGAGGCGGCGCCGGTACGCGGCCGGGCTGACGCCGAACTCCCGCGTGAACGCGGTGCTCAGCGCGAACCCGCTGGAGTAGCCGACCCGCTGGGCCACGGCGTCGAGCGTGTGGTCGCGGTCGGTGAGCAGGTCGCGGGCCAGGGCGAGCCGCCAGCTCGTCAGATACCGCAGCGGGGGCGAGCCGACCAGCTCGGTGAACCGCGCGGCGAGGGTCGCGCGGGAGACGGTGGCCCGGCGGGCCAGGTCGGCGACCGTCCAGGCCCGCTCGGGCTCGGCGTGCATCGCGCGCAGGGCCGCGCTGACCGCCCGGTCACCGATACCACCCACCCAGCTGGGCCGCGCCGGCGGGTTCGCGGCGGTCCACGCGCGGATCGACTCGATGGTCACCACGTCGACCAGGCGGTCGAGCACCACGCTCTGCCCCAGGCCGTCGTTCGCCATCTCGCGCGCCAGGTGGCCCACGAGCGCAGGGTCGAGCCCGCCTGCCGGCACGACGGCGGCGTCGGGCAGGATCTCGGTGACGAACCGCCCCACGCTGCCCACGTCGGCGTAGCTGGCGACGATCATCGTGTCAGGACCGTCGGGGTCGTTGCCCCAGTGGCGCAGGCCGTGCGCGAGAGCAAGGTCGAGCGGGGCGCCGTCGGGCGTGACGCACCGCTGGCCCGGCTCGATGACCGCGACCGTCGCGCTGCCGGCGGCGTCGGCCACGCGGTAGGGCAGGGGGCCGCGCACCAGGGCGACGTCGCCCTCCCGGAGGTCGTGCACGGTGTCGCCGGCCTCCAGGCGGCAGCCGCCCGAGGTGACGATCACGACGGTCAGCGCGGACTCGTCCTCGACCTGGACGGCCCAGGGCGCGCGCATCGACATCAGGAGCGTGAAGGCGCCCTCCGCCTGCGGGTGCGCCAGGAGCTGCGACAACGGGTCCATGCGCCAATCTTAGACGCTCGAACATGCAGAGCAGACCCTGGGCTATTCAACGTCCAGCGCTCCGGCGTTTCGATGTACCCATGACCACTTCGCAGGCCTCTTCGCAGGCACCCACCACCGCACCGATCCTCGTCACCGGCGGCACGGGCCGCACCGGCCGCCGCGTCGCCGACCGGCTGCGCGCCCAGGGCCGACCGGTCCGCATCGCCTCCCGGAGCGGAGCGGTCCCGTTCGACTGGCACGACGAGGCCGGCTGGGACGCCGCGCTCGCCGGCACGGCCGCCGTCTACCTCTGCTACTCCCCCGACCTCGCCCTGCCCGGCGCCGACGCCGTGGTCGACGCGTTCACCACCCGGGCCGTGCGGCACGGCGTCGAACGGGTCGTCCTGCTGTCCGGCCGCGGGGAGGAAGGCGCCCGCGCCTGTGAGGACATCGCCCTGGCCGCGGCGCCCGCCACCACGGTGGTGCGCTGTTCCTGGTTCCAGGAGAACTTCAGCGAGCACTTCCTGCTCGACGGTGTGCTGGACGGCCGCATCGCCGTGCCGGCCGACCAGGTACGCGAGCCCTTCGTCAGCCTGGAGGACGTCGCCGACGTCGCGGCCCTCGCCCTGACCAGCGACGCCCACGCCGGCGAGGTGCTGGAGCTCACCGGCCCGGAGGCGCTGACCTTCACGCAGGTGGCGCGCCTGTTGAGCGACGCGACCGGCCGCCCGGTCGAGCACGCCGCTCTCACCCCGGACGACTTCGTCGCCGAGCTGACCGCCGCCGGCGTGCACCCCGACGAGGCCGCCGGTCTCGCCTGGCTCTTCCAGGAGGTGCTCGACGGGCGCAACACGGCCACCACGGACACCGTCGAGCGGGTCCTGGGCCGGGCAGCCACCCCGTTCGACGTCTTCGCCAAGACCGCGGCGGCGGCCGGGGCGTGGGTTCCGCGGGCCTGACGGCCGGCTCGCACGCGTCAGTGGTGGTGCCCGCCGCCGTCACCCGGCACCACCGGCGTCGCGCCAGGGCGGGTCCACTGCGGGGTCGGCCGGCGGGTCGGCCCCCAGGTGGCCTCGCCGTCGGCGTCGGTGGCCCAGTACCAGCAGGACGTCCGGCCGGCGGGCCAGCCGTCCGGCACGTCCTCCCAGGCCTCGCCCCGGCCGTACGGCGTCATGTCGAGCAGGCCGAAGATCCCGGCGGCCGGCTCGTTGCCCCGGCCCGTGGTGCGGTAGGTCAGGTACACGCGGTCGCCGTCGCGCAGGAAGCAGGCGATGTGCCCCATGTCCACGCCGACGGGCGCCGGCAGGCCGCGCACCGAGTACCAGGGCTCGGTGTACCCCATGAAGCGCAGGAACGGGACGACCTCGGCCCAGGGGCCCTCGGTGAGCATCGCGAACGACACCCCGCGCGCCCGCAGGTACGGGGCGGCCTGCTGGATGTGCCAGGCGTTCACGGTGCAGCCCGGGCACTGCCCGCTGACCGGGTCGCCGTCGTGCCACATGTGCTGGTAGACGACGAGCTCGTCGCGGCCCTCGAACAGGTCGACGAACGGCACCGGGCCGTCGGGACCGACCACCTGGACGCTGCCGTCGAGCTCCGTCATCGGCAGCCGACGGCGGGCCGCCGCGAGCGCGTCGCCCGCGCGGGTGTGCGCCTTCTCCAGGGCCAGCAGCTCGTCCCGCGCCGCCTGCCAGGCGTCCCGGTCGACGACGGGCGGGCGGGCGGGGGCCGTCCCTGTCGGGCTGTCGGTCGTGGGGTCGGTCGTGGGGTCGGTCGTCTCGGTCATCGTGCGCTCCTGCGGGTCGGGGGTGCTTCACGGGTACCGACGACGACCGAGCTCCTGACTCATCGCTGTCGAGGTCGGCACCCGTCCCGCGCAGCGGCGGCAGGTCGGTGAGACCCGCCCGGAGGGGTTCGATGGTCACCCCCGGGGCAAAGCTTCCCGCCCGAGGTGAGTTGCTCTGAGTCGACAATGTCCACGCGGAGCAACACGCCCCGCAGAGCATCGTTCTCCCCGGAGCACGGACCCGGTCGGCCGGCCGGCTCGACCTCCCAGCCCAGCCGGCTCAGCCAGAGGGCTCAGCCAGAGGGCTCAGCCCGGCGCGCGGCGGCCGCCGCGCGGCTCGTGCCCAGGTGCTCCCGCGCCAGGCGGGCCGCGGCCTCCGCATCACCGTCGCGGACGGCGTCCAGCAGCGCGCGGTGCTCGTCCGCGATCGCGGCGAGGTCGGAGTGCTGGGCCAGCAGCCAGCGCACCCGGCTCGCGGTGACGGCGTGCAGCTCGGCGAGCACCGGGTTGCCGGACGCCTCGACGACCGCCTCGTGGAAGTCCGCCGCCGCCCGGCGCGCCGCCGGGCCGTCGCCCATCGCGGCGGCCTCGGCTTCCCGCTGCCAGGCGTGGGTCAGGGCCACGAGCTGCTCCGGGGTACGCCGCTGCGCCGCGAGCCGGAACTGCACCGGGTCGGTCGCCTCGCGCACTTCCTGCAGGTGCGCGACGTCGGCGTCGGTGAACTCCCGCACGACGGCCCACGTGCGCGGCCGCGGCGTGACCAGGCCCTCCGCGACGAGCGCGCGCAGCGCGTCCCGCACCGGGATGCGGCTCACGCCCAGCTCCGCGGCGAGGTCCCGCTCGACGAGCCGGCTGCCGGGCGCGCGCGTCCCGTCCACGATCTGCTCGCGGACCGCGCTCGCGACCCGCACCGACTCGGGCTCGAAGTCGCCCGCCGGCCCGTTCGGGGGCATGTTCATGGCGCCATCCTGCCAGTTCTGGAAATGGGATACCATTTTTGGATGACCTCCCCCGCCCGACGCCACGCGCCGCTCCGGCGGGCGCTCGGCACCGCCGTGGCCGCCCTCGCCGCGGGCCTGCTCCTGGCCGGGTGCGGACCGGCGGCCCCGGCGGCAACGCCACCGGCACCGTCCGCGACACCCGCGCCGACACCGTCCACCTCCCCTGAAGACACAGCCGCGACCGACGAGCAGCTCCTCCTCGTCACCCAGGCCGACCGCGACACGATCGCCCTGGTCGACCCGGACAGGAGCGCCGACCCCACCGGCAGCTCCACCGGCAGCCCCAGCGACAACCCTGCCGACAGCCCTGCCGACGGCTCCGCCGTCCTCGACGAGATCGCCGTCGGTGCGGCCCCCTGGGACGTCGCGGTCCACGCGGAGACCGGCCGCGCGTTCGTCTCGACGGCGGAGGGCGTCGCGGTGGTGGACCTCGCCACGCGCGAGCGGACCGACCTCGTCGGCTACGAGCATCGCCCCGCGAGGATCACCTACGGCGAGTACCGCCCCGGCGGCCTCGGCCTCGCGGTCTCCCCCGACGGCGGCGCCGTGTACGTCGCGGTGAGCACGGGTGAGGCGGCCTACCTGGAGCAGATCGACGTGGCCGACGGTGCCGTCGTGCGTTCGGTCCCGGTCGGCCGGCGGCCCTTCGACGTGCTGGTCAGCGACGACGGCCGCGAGGTCTACACGATCGACCACGACGGGTTCACCGTCACGGTCGTGGACGCCCGGTCGTTCGAGGCGCACGCGATCGAGGTGGCCCCGTTCGGCACCGAGGGCGGCCTCGCGTCGTTCGAGAAGCCGCACTACGCGGTGCTCGACGCGGACGGCGACCTGCTGCTGCCCTACCAGGGCCGCGCCCTCGCCCGCGTCGACCCGGCGACCGGCGACGTGACGACCACCGGCCTCGACGCCGACACCCACCAGCACGGCGTCGCCCGCGCGGACGACGGCACGCTCGTCATCGCCGGCAACGGCCCGTTCGGCAACGCGGACAGCGGCGCGAGCATCGAGGTCGTCTCCCCCGCGGGCGGCTCGACCGTGCTCCCGACCGAGCGGCGGCACGAGACCGTGGCGGTCTGGCAGCACGACGGCGCCGTGTTCGGCATCCTGGCCGGCGGCTACACGCAGGACGGCGCCTGGGACGGCCTGACCGTCCTCCCGCTCGCGGCCGCCCTCGACGGCACCGACGAGTCGTACGAGATCCGCGTGCTCGGCCGCCCGCAGGCGGTCGTGCCGGTCACGCTCCCCGACCCCGACACCAGCCCTGCGGAAGGAAACCCATGACCGGCACCACCACGCCCGCCAGCATGCCCAGCACCGTCACCGTCCTGCGCGACGTGCGCCCCTGGGGCGGCGCGCGCAGCGACCTGCACGTCGCCGACGGCGTGATCACCGCCGTCGTCCCCCACGACCCGGCCGCGCCCGCCGGCACGCCCGGCAGCACCGGCAGCACCGGGCCGGAGAACGCGACAGCCTCCGGCATCGTCGACGGCGGCGGCCTGCTCGCCCTCCCGGGCCTGGTCAACGCGCACGCCCACGTGGACAAGTCGTGGTGGGGCAAGCCGTGGGTGAGCTACGGCGGCGAGCCGGGCACGCAGGGCCGCATCGCGCACGAGCGTGCGCACCGCGACGAGCTCGGCATCCCCGGTGTCGACGTGACGCTCGCCGTCCTGCGCGAGTCGGTCCGCACCGGCACCACCGCCGTCCGCTCGCACGTGGACGTCGACCTGGGCGTCGGGCTGCGCGGCATCGAGGTGGTGCGCGAGGCCGTGGCCGCGCTGGGCGGCGCGGTGCACGCCGAGATCGTGGCGTTCCCGCAGGACGGCGTGCTGCGCCGCCCGGGCGTGCTCGACCTGCTCGACCAGGCGGCGGCAGCGGGCGCCGAGCACATCGGCGGGCTGGACCCGGCCTCGATCGACCGCGACCCCGTGGGCCAGCTCGACGGACTGTTCGCGATCGCGGAGCGGCACGGCGTGGGCATCGACGTGCACCTGCACGACGGCGGCGAGCTCGGCGCGTTCCAGATCGAGCTGATGATCGACCGCACGCTGCGCACCGGCCTGCAGGGCAAGGTGAACGTGGCGCACGGCTTCGCCGTCGGGCAGCTCGCGGGCTCCCGCCAGGCCGACCTGGTCGCCGCGATGGGCGAGGCGGGCATCACCATGTCGACGGTCGCGCCGATCGGCGCCGCTCCCCTGCCGCTGCACGCGCTGCGCGCCGCCGGGGTACCCGTCGGTCTCGGCACGGACGGCATCCGCGACCTGTGGTCCCCGTACGGCACCGGCGACCTGCTCACGCTGACCACGCAGCTGGCCCGGCTCTCCGGTTTCCGCGACGACGAGGACCTGGTCACCGCGGCACGGATCGCCTCGGCGGACGCGGCCCGGTTCGTCGGGCGCGAGGTGCACGACCTGGTCGTGGGTGCGCCCGCCGACGTCGTGCTGGTCGACGCCGAGAACGTGCCCGACGCCGTCGTCCGCGCCCCGCGCCGCGCGCTCGTCGTGGCCGGTGGCCGCGTCGTCGCGAAGGACGGCGAGCTCCTGCTCTGAGCCCGGCAGCCCCACCCGATCCCCCGCGATCCCCCTGATCGCCAACCCGAGGTCGGCAGCTGGCATCGAGATCGGCACAGACCTTTGCCGATCTCGATGCCAACTGCCGACTCTGCGGGGCAAACTGCCGAGCTTCGAGCAACATGCCGAACTGAACTGCACGCACATTGATCCAACCATTCAGCCATGGGTCAGGGTGAGCACCTTGACCTGGCCGCACACTCGTCCGTAGATTGCAGGCATTTCATCGGATGTTTGCGAGGGAGCGGCATGGCCACGATCACCGGAGTGCGCGTCGAGGACGTGCGGTTCCCGACGTCGGTCACCGCCGACGGTTCCGACGCGATGAACAAGGACGCCGACTACTCGGCCGCCTACGTCGTGCTGGAGACCGACGCGCCGGACCCGGCCGGGTCGGGCGCCCCGCTGGGCGGCTACGGCCTGACGTTCACGATCGGCCGGGGCAACGACATCGTGGCCGAGGCGGCGCGCCAGCAGGCCGCGGCGCTCGTCGGCCGCGACGTCGACGAGATCGCCGCGGACATGGGGGCGCTCTACCGGGACCTGACCGCCGACAGCCAGCTCCGCTGGCTCGGGCCCGAGAAGGGTGTGGTGCACCTGTCGCTGGCCGCGGTGCTCAACGCGGTCTGGGACCTGGTGGCCCGCCGCGCCGGCAAGCCGCTGTGGCGGCTGCTGGTGGACATGACGCCGGAGCAGCTGGTCGACGTCGCCGACCTGCGCTACCTCTCGGACGCCCTGACCCGCGACGAGGCGCTGGCCCTGCTGAAGGCTCGGGAGCCGGGGAGGCAGGAGCGCCTGGACCACCTGGAGCGCACCGGCTACCCGGTCTACACGACGTCGGCCGGCTGGCTCGGCTACAGCGACGACAAGCTGCGGCGGCTGTGCCAGGAGGCCGTCGACGCCGGGTACCAGCACGTCAAGCTCAAGGTCGGGGCGGACCTGGCCGAGGACGTGCGCCGGCTGACCATCGCGCGCGAGGTGCTGGGCCCCGACCGGAACCTGATGATCGACGCCAACCAGGTGTGGGACGTGCCGCAGGCCATCGAGTGGATGAGCGCCCTGGCGCCGTTCGACCCGCTGTGGATCGAGGAGCCCACCTCCCCCGACGACATCCTGGGGCACGCCGCGGTGCGCCGCGCCGTCGCGCCGATCGGCGTCGCCACGGGCGAGCACTGCCACAACCGGGTGATGTTCAAGCAGCTCATGCAGGCCGAGGCGATCGACTACTGCCAGCTCGACACCGGGCGGCTGGCCAGCATCAACGAGATCGTCGCGGTGCTGCTGCTCGCCGCCAGGTTCGGCGTGCCGGTGTGCCCGCACGCGGGCGGCGTCGGCCTCTGCGAGATGGTGCAGCACGTCTCCGTGCTGGACTACGTGGCGATCGGCGGCGACCTGACCGGCCGCGTGACCGAGTACGTGGACCACCTGCACGAGCACTTCACCGACCCGTGCGTCGTCGCCGACCGGGGCGCGGGCACCGCGTACGTGCTGCCGGCCCTGCCCGGCTACTCCACGCAGATGTACGAGGAGTCGATCGACCGGTTCCGGTTCCCGGAGGGTACGTACTGGGCGCGGGATGCTTCGGCGCCGGATGCCTCGGTGCCGGACGGCGCTGTGCGGGATACTTCCCAGCATGTCCCGCACTGACGAGGTCGTCGACGGCATCCGCAGGATGATCCTCGACGGCAGGCTCCGCCCCGGCGACCGCCTGCCCGTCGAGAAGGATCTGGCCGACGAGCTCCAGGTCTCCCGCGGCTCGCTGCGCGAGGGGGTCCGGGCGCTGTCCATCCTCGGCGTGCTGCACACCCGGCAGGGCGACGGCACCTACGTGACCAGCCTCGACCCCGGCCGGCTGCTGTCCCCCATGGCGCTCGTGCTCGACCTGCAGGACGAGGGCGCCATGCCCGCGTTCCACAGCGTGCGCCGCGTGCTGGAGACGGAGGCCGCGGGGCTGGCGGCCACCCGCATGACCGACGAGGCGCTGGCCGAGGCCCGCGCCGTCCTGGACCAGGTCGCCGAGGTGCGGGACGGCGCGGAGGTGGACCACGACCGGTTCATCGAGGTCGACATCGCGTTCCACCGCGTGATCGCCGCGCACAGCGGCAACCCGGTGCTGGAGGCACTCATCGAGTCGTTCGCGGGCCGCACCGTGCGGGCGCGCCTGTGGCGCGTGCTGCACGCCGAGGGCATCGAGGCGCGCACCCACGGCGAGCACGAGGCCATCTGGCGCGCGCTCGCCGCGCGTGATCCCGAGGCGGCCCGGATCCGGATGGCGGCGCACCTCCTGGGCGTCGAGGACTGGCTGCCGAAGCCGGAGAACCTGGACGAGGACGCCTGACACGTCCGCTACTCGTAGAGCACCGCGGCGATCTCCTCGTCGTCGATGTTCGTCTCGTCGTACCAGTAGAAGCCGGAGTCGACGACGGGCTCGACCTCCTCGCCGTCGATCGCGGCGACGGCGGCCTTCACCGTCTCGTAGCCCATCTTGATCGGGTCCTGCGTGATCGCCCCGGCCATCAGGCCGTCGCGGATCGCGTCGGTCTGCGCCTTGCCCGAGTCGAAGCCGATCACCGTCAGCTCGCCCGCCCGGCCGGACTCCTGCACGGCCTTGACCACGCCGATGGCCGAGCCCTCGTTGGTGCCGTAGATGCCCTTCAGGTCGGGATGCGCCTGCATGATCGCCTTCGCGGCGTCGGCGGACTTGAGCTGGTCGCCCGCCGCGTACTGCGTGTCGACGATCTCGATGTCCGGCGCGTTCTCGGCGATGTACTGCGTGAACCCCTCGACCCGCTGCTGCCCGGTCTGCGACGTCTGGTCGTGCCCGACGATCGCGATCTTGCCGCTGCCCACCAGCTCGGCCATGTGCTTGGCTGCTTCGGCGGACGCCGCGAGGTTGTCGGTGGACACCGTGGTCACCGGCACGTCGGAGTCCACGCCCGAGTCGAAGGCGATGACCGGGATCCCGCGCGACTGGGCGTCGGTCATCATCGGGATCGACGCCTCGGAGTCCAGCGCCGCGTACCCGATCGCGTCCGGGCTCTTGTCCAGGGCCGTCTGCAGCATGGTGAGCTGCTTCTCGACCTCCGTCTCCGTCTCGGGCCCCTCGAAGGTGACCTCGACGTCGAGCTCGGCCGCGGCGTCGTCGGCGCCCTGCTTGACCGCCTGCCAGAACTGGTGCTGGAAGCCCTTGGAGACCAGGGCGACGTACGGCTTGTCGCCCGTGCCGGGGGCCGCGCCGCCCGAGCCCGAGGAGCACGCCCCGAGGGCGAGCACGAGGGCGGTCACAGAGGCGGTGGCGGCGACCGCCGCGAGGCGCCCGCGTGTTGTGCTGCTGTTCATCCGGGTCCAGCTCCTTCGATGGTCGGGTGGAACGGGGTGAGGTCACGCCTCCTTGCCTTCACGCCTCCTTGCCGCGCCGCAGCATGTCGGCGTACACGGCGAGCACGATCACGATGCCGACGGCGACCTTCTGCCACTCCTGCGGGATCGACATGATCCGCAGGCCGTTGGTCAGCGTCGCCATGATCAGCGCGCCGATCACGGTGCCGAGGATCGTCGCCTTGCCGCCGCGCAGCGAGGTACCGCCGATGACGACGGCGGCGATGGCCTCCAGCTCGTACCCGAGCCCGAGGCCGGGCTGCGCCGAGTTGAGCCGGGACGCCATGACGACGCCCGCCAGGCCGGTGAACAGTCCGGCGACGACGTAGATGACCACCTTCCAGCGCCGCACGTCGACGCCGGAGATCGCCGTCGCCTCCTCGTTGGAGCCGATGGACAGCGCGTAGCGCCCGGTGAGCGTCTTGCTCAGCGTCACGCCCGCGAGGACGGCGGCGACGAAGAAGATGAGGACGGCGTTCGGCAGCCCTGGCAACAGCTCGCCGCCCGCGAGCTGGCCGAACCCGGGCACGTCGCTGAAGTAGATGGGCTTGGTCCCCGAGATGACGAGGGACAGCCCCTGCGCCACCATCATCATCGCGAGGGTCGCGATGAACGGCGGCAGCCGCAGGTACGCGACGTTCAGCCCGTTGAGCAGGCCGATCAGCGCCCCGATCGCGAGCCCGCCCAGCACCCCGACGACGAGCGGCAGGCCGAGGTTGGCCAGGAACACGCCGGTCATCACCGAGCACAGCGTCATGCCGGTACCCACGGACAGGTCGATGCCGCCCGTCGCGATCACGAGCGTGGCACCCAGCGCCATGATCCCGGTGACGGCCGTGGCGAGCAGGATGCCCTTCACGTTGGCCCAGTCCAGGAAGTAGGGGCTGGCCACCGAGAAGAACACGAAGATGACCACCAGCCCGCCGAACGCGAGGAGCTGTTGGAGCTGCTGGCGGTTGCCGAGCCCGGTGGTGCGTCGCGGCGTCGTGGCCGTGCTGGACGTCGTCATTCTGGTGTCTCCAGTCATTCCGAGTCTCCGGTCGTGACGAGCGAGCGGTCCGCACCGAACCGCGTCGCGAGCTCCATGATCTGGTGCTGGTCGGCGTCGGCGTTGGCGAGCGTGCCGGTGACCCGGCCCTCGCACATGACGACGATCCGGTCGGCCAGCCGCAGCACCTCGGGCAGCTCCGACGAGATGACGATGATCGACTTGCCCTGCGCGGCCAGCGCCGTGAGCAGCGTGTAGATCTCGTCCTTGGCGCCGACGTCGATGCCGCGCGTCGGCTCGTCGACGATCAGCACGTCGCAGTCCCGCACGAGCCACTTGGCCAGCACCACCTTCTGCTGGTTGCCGCCCGACAGGTTCTTGGTGCGCTGGGCGACCGACGGCGTCCGGATCGAGAGCCGGTCCACCATCTCCTCGGCCACGCGGCGCCCGTCGGCGTCGCGCACGAACCCGCCGCGGGTCAGACCGCGCAGGGAGGACAGCATCACGTTGCGCACCACGTCCTGGTCGAGCAGCAGGCCATAGCGCTTCCGGTCCTCCGAGAGGTACCCGATGCCGTGCCGGACGGCGTCCGCGGGGCTGCGCACTGTGACCGGCCGGCCGTTGACCTCGACGACGCCGGCCGAGCGGTCGGCGCCGATGATCGCCCGCGCCACCTCGGTGCGGCCGGCGCCCATCAGGCCGGCGAAGCCCAGGATCTCGCCGCGGCGCAGCTCGAAGGACACGTCCTTGAGCAGCGCACGGGTGCTGAGCCCGCGGACTGCGAGCACGATGTCATGTCCTGAGCTGTCGCGCTCCGATCCGCCGTCGGAGGTGACGGGCCCGCGCGGGGCCGGCCGCACCCCCGTCTCGAGCCGGCGCCCCACCATGGCGGCGATGACCTCCCTCGTCGCCGTGGTCGCCGTCGGGAGCGTGTCCACGTACCGCCCGTCGCGCAGGACCGTGATCCGGTCGGAGATCTCCTTGATCTCCTCCATCCGGTGCGAGACGTAGATGACGCCCGTGCGCGGCGAGACGAAGTCGCGCACGATGCGGAACAGCGTGGCCACCTCGGTCTCGGTGAGCGCCGCCGTCGGCTCGTCCATGATCAGCACCCGCGCGTCGAACGACAGCGCCTTGGCGATCTCGACCATCTGCTGGCCCGCGACGCTGAGACGGGACACGGGCTGCCGCGGATCCAGCGGGATGCCGAGCCGCTCGAACAGCGCGGCGGCGCGCCGCTCCAGCTCGTCGTCGCGGATGAGCAGCCCGGCCCGCCGCAGCTCGCGGCCGATGAAGATGTTCTGCGCGACCGTGAGGTCGGGCATCAGATGGAACTCCTGGTGGATCACGCTGATGCCGAGCTCGTTGGCCTGACGCGGGCCCGCGGGGCTCATCGGCGCGCCGTCGAGCTCCATGGTCCCGGCGTCAGGCTGGTAGATCCCGGAGAGCAGCTTGAGGAGCGTCGACTTGCCCGCCCCGTTCTCGCCCACCAGCGCGAGCACCTCGCCGGGCCGCAGGTCGAGGTGGACGCCGTCGAGCGCGCGGACCCCGGGGAAGGACTTGCTGATCCCCGTGGCACGGAGAAGTGCGGGGCCGTCCGTCACGTGAGCTCCCTTGCGTACGTGCGACACACATCCGACCTCAGGCATTCAACCGCAGACATCAGATGCATCTCAAGACCTCGGGGCAGATTATCCGCGAATTCGCCTCAATCAACCCCCGAACCGAGGAGATAGGTCGGACGTTTGGCGTCGGCGCCTCAGCCTGCCGGCGGCACCGCCTCTGGCGCGAGCAGCCCGGCGTCCGCGAGCGCCTGCCACAGCTCCCCTGGCACGGCGACGGCGGCCCGCTCCGCGGCCTGCACCGCGTGCTCGGGCGCGCCGAGTCCCACGACGGTGCTCACCACGGCCGGGTGCGTGCGCACGTAGGCGAGCGCCGCCTGCGGCAGGGTCACGCCGTGCTCCTCGCACACCGCGGCGATGCGGCGGGCACGCTCCAGCGGCTCGGCGGCGACGGGCGCGTAGTCGTAGGTCGCGTCCGACGGCGGCCGGTCCTGCGCGAGCAGTCCCGAGTTGTAGACGGCGGCCGCGACGACGGCGACGCCACGCTCTGCCGCGGCGGGCAGCAGGTCGGCCAGGGCGGGCTGCTCGAGGAGCGTGAACCGCCCGGCGCACATGACGACGTCGACGTCGGTCTCGCGTACGAACCGGGTCAGCATGGCGGACTGGTTCATCCCGGCGCCGATCGCGCCGACCACGCCCTGGTCGCGGAGCTCGACGAGCGCGGGCAGGGCCTCGTGGGCCGCCTGCGTCCAGTGCTCGTCGGGGTCGTGCAGGTAGGCGACGTCGATCCGGTCCAGACCGGTGCGCTCCAGGCTCGCCTCGATCGAGGCGAGCACGCCGTCGCGGGAGAAGTCCCAGACCCGGCGTGAGGTGGCGGGCACGTCGAACATCTCGGGGTCGCGCCGGCCGGCGGTCTCGGGCGAGGGCACCAGCAGTCGTCCGACCTTGGTGGAGATCACCAGCTCGTCGCGGGGCCGGGTGCGCAGGTACGCGCCGAGGCGGCGCTCGGACAGCCCGAGGCCGTAGTGGGGCGCGGTGTCGAAGTACCGGATGCCGGCGTCCCACGCGGCCTGGAACGTGGCGTAGGCCTCGTCGTCCGTGGTGGCGCGGTACAGGTTGCCGGCGGGGGCGGCGCCCAGGCCGAGCGTGGTGAGCCGGACGCCGGTGGCGCGCACCTCGGTGGTCTGCATGCGGTGTCCTCTTCGACGGGTCGGCTCGACGGGTCGGCCACGTGGCCGGCGACAGCACCGGCGACGTGGCCGGCGAAACATCAGATGTATAGCACCGAACCGGCCTCGGACGGAACGTCCCTCGGACCGACGACCCCGACGGGACGTCCCGGTAGGCTCGCCGCGTGACGGCGCTGTGGTGGACGGAGTCCGGACCGACCGACGCCCCCGTGGTGCTGTTGCTGCACGGCGGCGGCATGGGCGCGTGGATGTGGCGCGACCAGGTGGCCGTCCTGCGCGAGCGTTACCGCGTGATCAGGCCGGACCTTCCCGGCCACGACCACAGCGCGGAGGTGCCGTTCGGCTCCCCGGGCGAGATCGTCGCGGACCTCGCGGGCCTGCTCCGGGAGGTGACACCCGGCCCCGCGCGAACACTCGGGGCCGGCGCTCCGGAGACGACGGTCGTCGGCTTCTCGTTCGGCGCCCAGCTCGCGTTGGCCCTGGCCGCCGCACATCCCGACCTGGTCGCGCGCGCCGTCGTCGTCAGCGCCCTCACTCAGCCGATGCCGCCACCTGGCCTGGGCGCGAGTCTGGGCGCGAGCGTGAGCGCCGGGCTCGTGCGCGCGGCGGCCCCGCTCGGCGGGCAGCGCTGGTTCGCCCACCTCCAGGCCAGGGCCCTGTACGTGGACGAGGCGATGTTCGACGACTACCTGCGCACGGCCCGCTCGCTCTCGGCGACGAACCTGGTCGCGATGACGTCGGCCAACGCGGCCTTCCGCATCCCGGAGGCGTGGGAAGCCTTCCCCGGGCAGGCGCTGCTGCTGGCCGGGGGTGCCGAACCGCGTGCCCTCGTGCGCGGGATGCGCGAGCTGCAGAGCCGGCTGCCGCCGTCCGAGCTCGAGGTGGTCCCGGGCGCCGGGCACGGCCTGCCGCTCCAGCACGCGGCCTGGTTCACGCGGCGGCTCTCGGACTGGCTGAACCAGCAGAACTGACTTCGGTCGGATGCCTTGAGACCGGTCAGTCAACCGACCGGTCTCAAGGCATCCGACCGATGTCGATTCGGCTCGGCTGGCTCGCGCGTGGCCGGCCCGCCCGAGGCACAATGCAGGATGACCACTGACGAGAACCCCTCGGTCGACGTCAAGCCCCGCTCCCGCCAGGTGACGGACGGCCTCGAGGCCACCGCGTCGCGCGGCATGCTCCGCGCCGTCGGGCTGGGCGACGACGACTTCGCCAAGCCCCAGATCGGCGTCGCGAGCTCCTGGAACGAGATCACGCCCTGCAACCTCTCGCTGGACCGCCTGGCCAAGGCCTCCAAGGAGGGGGTGCACGCCGCGGGCGGCTACCCGCTGGAGTTCGGCACCATCTCCGTCTCGGACGGCATCTCGATGGGGCACGAGGGCATGCACTTCTCGCTCGTGTCCCGCGAGGTCATCGCCGACTCCGTGGAGACCGTGATGCAGGCCGAGCGCCTCGACGGCTCGGTGCTCCTGGCCGGGTGCGACAAGTCGCTGCCCGGAATGCTGATGGCGGCCGCCCGCCTGGACCTGTCCAGCGTGTTCCTCTATGCCGGCTCGATCATGCCGGGCTGGGTCAAGCTGACCGACGGCACCGAGAAGCAGGTCACGATCGTCGACGCCTTCGAGGCCGTCGGCGCGTGCTCCCGCGGGCTGATGAGCCAGGAGGACGTCGACCGCATCGAGCGCGCGATCTGCCCCGGCGAGGGCGCGTGCGGCGGCATGTACACCGCCAACACGATGGCGTCGGCGGCCGAGGCGCTCGGCATGTCGCTGCCCGGTTCGGCAGCTCCGCCCGCGGCGGACCGCCGGCGCGACACGTGGGCGCACCGGTCCGGCGAGGCCGTGGTGAACCTGCTGCGCAAGGGCATCACGGCGCGCGACATCCTGACCAAGGAGGCGTTCGAGAACGCGATCGCCGTGGTCATGGCGTTCGGCGGGTCCACGAACGCGGTGCTGCACCTGCTCGCCATCGCGCACGAGGCCGAGGTGGAGCTCACCCTCGACGACTTCTCCCGCGTGGCCGACCGCGTGCCGCACCTGGGCGACCTCAAGCCGTTCGGGCAGTACGTGATGAACGACGTCGACCGCATCGGCGGCGTGCCCGTGGTGATGAAGGCCCTGCTCGACGCCGGCCTGCTGCACGGCGACGCCCTGACCGTCACGGGCCGCACCATGGCCGAGAACCTCGCCGACATCGCGCCGCCGGACCCGGACGGCAAGATCCTGCGCGCCATGGACAACCCGATCCACCGCACCGGCGGCATCACGATCCTGAGCGGTTCGCTGGCCCCGCAGGGCGCCGTCGTGAAGTCGGCGGGCTTCGACTCGGACGTGTTCGAGGGCACCGCGCGCGTGTTCGAGCGCGAGCGCGGCGCGCTCGACGCCCTGGAGGACGGCACCATCCAGGCCGGCGACGTCGTCGTCATCCGGTACGAAGGGCCCAAGGGCGGTCCGGGCATGCGCGAGATGCTCGCCATCACCGGCGCCATCAAGGGTGCGGGACTCGGCAAGGACGTGCTGCTCATCACCGACGGCCGGTTCTCCGGCGGCACCACCGGCCTGTGCGTGGGCCACATCGCCCCCGAGGCCGTCGACGCCGGACCCATCGCCTTCGTGCGCGACGGCGACCGCATCCGGCTCGACGTGGCGAGCAAGACACTCGACCTGCTGGTCGACCCGGCCGAGCTCGAGTCGCGGACGGCGGGCTGGGCGCCGCTGCCGCACTCCTACCAGCGGGGCGTGCTGGCCAAGTACTCGAAGCTGGTGCAGTCGGCGTCGAAGGGGGCTGTGCTGGAGTGACCGTGCTGGAGTAGACGAGCCCACACTCCGGACCAGGTCGTTGCCGAGGGTAACTATCTGGCACGATGGCGACGTGACGAGCGACGGCGGTTCAGACAGTCCCGGTCCGGACGGTTCCGGGGACGATCGGGACTTCCGTTTTCGCGACATCGCCGTCGTCGCCTACCTGCCCTCCGTCGTGAGCTCGATCGGCCACGGCGCCGTGATGCCGGTGCTGGCGATCCACGCCGGCAACCTGGGCGCGGCCACCGCCATGGCGGCGTTCGTCGTCGCGCTGCTGGGGATCGGCCAGCTCGCCAACTCGCTGCCCTCGGGCGCGCTCGTGGCGCGGCTGGGCGAGCGGCGCACCCTCGTGATCGCCGGCCTGGTCGACGCCGTGGCGATGATCGTCGCGTTCCTGGTGCCCTCGGTCTGGCTGCTGTGCGTCTGCGTGTTCGTGAGCGGCATGAGCTGGACGGCGTTCCTGCTGGCCCGGCAGGGGTTCCTGATCGACGCGGTACCGCTCAGCCACCGGGCGCGCGGTATGGCGCTCCTGGGCGGGTCGATGCGCCTGGGCATCCTCATCGGCCCGCTCCTGGGCGCGCTGCTGATCCACCTGTTCGGGGTGCGCTCGGTCTTCCTGCTCGCGGCCTGCGCGTCGGTCGCGTCGGCGCTGATCGTGACCCGCATGCCGGACTTCGGCCGGGTACGCCGGGGCACCGTGCCGCTGCCCGTGCGCTCGGTCCTGTGGGAGCACCGCCGCACCCTGCTCACCCTCGGCGTGGCAGTGATCATCATCGGCGCGTCGCGGTCCGTGCGCACGGGTCTGCTGCCCCTGTGGGCCGACCACGTGCACATCTCCGCCGCGGTGGTCTCCCTGCTGTTCGCGGTCGCGGCCACCATCGACATCCTGCTCACCCTGCCGGGCGGCTGGCTGCTCGACACCAAGGGCCGCCGGGTGGTGGCCGTCCCGGTGGTGGTGGCCGTCGGCGTCGGCTGCCTGCTGCTCCCCCTCGCCGACTCCGCGCTCACCGTCGGCGCCGTGATGGCGCTCATCGCGCTGGGCAACGGCCTCGGGTCGGGCATCGTGATGACGCTCGGCGCCGACGTCGCGCCGCAGGAGGGCCGCTCCCAGTTCCTCGGCGGCTGGCGGCTGTGCGGCGACATCGGCAACACCGGCGGGCCGCTGCTCGTCTCGGCCGTCGCGGCGATCGCGCCGCTGGCCGCCGCGCCCGTGCTCATCGGCGTGCTGGCGCTGCTCGGCGCGATCTGGGTGGGCCACTGGACCGGCCGCGCCGACAAGGACAGGCGGGCCGGGGGCGGCGCTCCGGCGTAGCCCGGCTACCGGGCGGAACGCCGGCGCCCGTGCCACGGTGAGACCGTGACAGCGCCGCCGGAACCCCTCGACGCAGCGGTCGACGCCCTCTACACGCAGCCGCTCGACGGTTTCGTCGCGGCCCGCGACGCGGCGGCCCGCCAGGCCGCCGACGCGGGCGACGCCCTCGGGGCGCAGCGGATCAAGCGCCTGCCCAAGCCGTCGGTCGCGGCCTGGGTGATCAACCACGTGGTGCGGGAACGACCGGACGATGTCGCGGCGCTGACCAGAGTCGGCGACGAGCTGCGGGCCGCGACGCAGGACCGGGACCGCGCCCGCATCCGCGCGCTGGACCACCTGCGCAAGGAGCGCACCGAGGCCCTGGTCGGCGTGGTGCGGCAGGCCGGAGAGGTGGGCGGGCGGCCCGTGTCTGCCGCCGTCCTGGACCGCCTCACCGAGACGCTCACCGCCGCGGTCATGGACGCCGACGCCGGCGCGGCGGTGCGGGCCGGCCGCCTGGCGCGCGGCCTGCAGCACGCCGGGTTCGGCGTCGTGGACGAGCTCGGCGAGGAGGCCGACCTGGTAGCGCTACGGCCCGCGGCGGCGTCGGACGCGGAGAAACTGGCGAAGGAAAAGCCGGCGAAGGAACAGCCGGCGGAGGAACGACCGCCCGAGGACGTACAGCCGGAGGAAGCACAGCCGGAGGACGCCGCTGACGCCGCCGAACGCGCCGTCGAGGAGACCTCAGCGCAGGTGGACCGCCTGGAGGAACGGCACGACGACGTCAGCGACCGCCTCCGCACGGCCGAGGCCGCCGTCGACGACGCTCAGGACGAGGCGACCCGCCTGGACGACGAGCTCGCGCGGCTGACCGAGGAGCGCGACGCGGCGCACCGCGCGCTCGACGAGACCCGGGCGGCGGCGGACGAGGCCCGCACCGACCTGGCCGCCGTCGAGCAGGAGCTGGAGGACGCCGAAGACCGCGCCGCGCAGGCCCGCCGCCGCCGTCGGGCAGCCAGAGGGAAGTGAGCGGGAACCCAACCGCGCGGGCGGTAGGCCCGCGAGGGTGCGCGGGGGTGCGCGAGCCCTGGCGGCTCCGTATCGGTCGCTCGACCGCGCTCAGCACCCGCACCTGCTGCTCGTCGTAGGTCTGGTCCGCGTACTCGGCGAGCAGCGGCGCGAGCTGGGCCGAGCGCACGGATCAGCGCCGCGGTCCGGGCCTCGCCGACCGGGCGGGCGGCAGGTCGGGCACGACGCCGTGCTGCCGCAGCACCGCGATCACCGCGCGGCGGCTGATGAGCCGCCGGATCCCGGCGGCCGCCTCCTCGTCGAGCCGGTCGAGCAGGTCCGCGGCGGCTTCGGGGTCGTCGAGCAGCTCTGGAAGGTCCGCGAGGGGCACGCCGAGCTCGGTCAGCCGGATGATCCGCAGCAGCCGTGCCAGGTGCCGCACGTCGTACTCGCGGTAGTCGTTCGACGCGAGGTCGGGCTCCTCGAGAAGCCCGATCTGGTGGTAGTGCCGCAGGGTGCGGATCGTCACGCCGGCGAGTGCCGCCAGCTCACTGGAACGCATCGCCCACTCCTCATGTCGAGGTCCGGTCGCATCGGCAGTGCCCCCGACCGACCGTACTGCTGTGCACGCCGGGCCCGAGCACGACGCGACGTCGGGGTGCACGCCGGACTCGCAGGTTCACCCGCGAGCGACACGTCCGGCCACGCCGGCGCAGGCGGATGCACGTCGTCGTGCAGCCGCTTCCCCGCGCCGGTATCCGCGTCGGCTGCCGCACCGGCGCCCGTGTCGGCAGCAGCCCGGCAGCACCGGGCTCGTCTGCCCCTCCGCAGGGGGCCCCACACTGCGGAGGGGTTTGCACGGCAGCCTTCGTCCCAGACACGAGTGCTACCAATTGCAACATATCAGCCCGTAATCAACGCCGAGCGCGAGAATGCGAAAAACGTCCGCAATGCGGCAGGCGAAATGGAAATCGAAATGCGCCTGCTTCTCACCCGGGATTTCGCATCGCGAACCCCTCAACCCGCCGCAGCGGCATCACGGCCCACGGACAGCGCCGTGACCAGGAGCTCTACCGTCTCCTCCGCGGACGAGGCCTGCCCCACCACGATCTCGTGGTCCACGCCCAGCCGGTCGTCGCTGGTGAACCAGCCGGCCATCTGTTCGGGCGTGAACTCGGCGGACTGCGGCCTGGTGGCGTGCCTCCGCACCGTCTCGTCGAACGGTACGTCCAGATATGCGCACACCGTCGTCCCGGCGTGGTCGGCCACCAGTCCGGTGAGCATCGGGCCGTAGTGGTCGACGGCCAGGATGCCCTCCAGCACCACGGAGTAGCCGGTGTCGAGCGCGTGCCGCACCACGGTGTCGATCATCGAGATGTTGGCCCCGCCGGGCACGTCCTTCTCCCACATCAGCACGCGGCGCAGGTAGTCCTGCTGCACGAGTGCCGTCCCGCGACCCATCCGCCGCCGGAGTGCCGCCGCGACGGTGGACTTGCCCGCCCCGGAGGGACCGCGCACGACGACGAGGCAGGTCTGCCGGGTCCCGGCCACGGCCGGATCAGAGCCTTGCTCGCCGGACCTTGCCGACCGCGTCAAACCTTGCTGCCGCTGAACGCGAGCGTGCCGCCGAGCCCGATCATCATGCCGCCACCGGTGGCGCGGATCGCAGCGAGCCGGCGCGGCGACGACGCGAACCAGGAGCGGGCGGCGCCGGCCAGCACTGCCCAGATGCTGTCGAAGACCAGCGCCACCAGCGTGAACACCAGGCCGAGCACCATCATCTGCAGCGGTACCTGCCCGGCGCGTACGTCCACGAACTGGGGCAGCGCCGCGACGAAGAACACGATCGTCTTCGGGTTGGTCACGCCCACCACGAAGCCCTGGCGCAGGATCGCCCAGCGCGACGGCGTCCGGCGTCCGGCAGGTGCCTCCAGCCCGGCCCCGGCCCCAGCAGCATTCCCAGGCCCTGCCCCGTCCCCGTCCGGCTCGGCGCCGTCGCGACGGTGCCGGATCGCCTGGACGCCCAGGTAGACCAGGTAGGCGGCGCCGAGCAGCTTGATGACCGTGAACACCACGATCGACTCGGCCACGACCGTGCCGACGCCGAGCGCGACGGCCGCGACCAGCGGCAGCGCGCCGAGCTCGTTGCCGAGCACGCTCAGCAGCCCGCCGGGGCGACCCAACGAGAGCGAGCGCCCGACCACGAACAGGACGCTCGGCCCGGGAATGACGATGAGGATCACCGACGCCACCACGAAGGCGACGAGGGTCTCGAAGGCCGGCATGGGCTCACCCTATGACCCGGCCGGGACCGCCCGCCCGGAGTTTTACTCCCCGCTCGTGTGCACCCCTTCGAGGGCGTCCGCGCGGCGCACGTGCCGGGTGACCCACGGTCCGAGGAGCGCGAGCACGGCCGCAAAGCCGAGCGCGACCAGGCCGATGCCGCCGAAGTAGGCGGTGTCGGACGCGCCTTCGGTGGCCTGCACGAGCTGCGCCGTGATGGCCTGCCCGGCCGCGGGCGCGAGGAACCACAGCGCCATCGCCTGCCCCTGGTAGGCACGTGGCGCGAGCAGCGTGGTCGCGGCCAGGCCCACCGGCGACAGGCACAGCTCGCCGAGCGTCTGGATCACGTACACGACGGCCAGCACCCACCCGGGCGTGAGGTTGTCGCCCGCGATGGCGGACGCCCCGGCCAGCACCAGGAACGAGAGGGCCGCGAGCGCCAGGCCGATCGCGAACTTGTACGGCGTCGGCGGGCGGTCCTTGGTACGGACCCAGAGCCAGGCGAACACGGGTGCCAGGATGATGATCGAGGCAGGGTTGATCGACTGGAAGAACTCGGGGCTCACGGTGAACCCGAGCACTTCGCGGGACGTGCGGTCGGCCGCGAAGGTGGCGAGCGTGGTCGCGGCCTGCTCGAAGATCATGAAGAAGAGCATCGCGGCGACGAACAGCGGGATGTAGGCGACCAGGCGGGGGCGTTCGGCGTCGGTCACGCGCGGCGAGCGGTACATGGTGATGAAGAACGCGATCGGGGCGAGGAACGCGATGTAGCTGAGGGCATCGATGAGGGCGTGCACGCCCCAGCCGCCGGCGACGAGCACGGCGAGCAGGTACACCACGACGACGGCGCCGAGGATGATCGCGAACATCCGCACCAGCGCCGGCCGCTCCCCCGGCTGCACGGGGTTGGGCACGATGTCGCCGGCGCCCTGCAGGTTCTTGCGGCCCAGCACGAAGAACACGAGCGCGATGCCCATGCCGATCGCGGCCACGGAGAACGCGGCGTGATAGCCCCAGACGGCACGCACGGCGCCGACGATGATCGGCGAGAAGAACGAACCGATGTTGATCCCCATGTAGAAGATCGAGAACGCCGACTCGCGCCGCGGGTCCTGCCGGTCGTACAGCGCGCCCACCATGGACGACACGTTGGGCTTGAGCAGGCCGGTGCCGAGGGCGACGAGCACGATGCCGAAGTAGGAGAACCCGGCTGCGGGTACCGAGAGGCACACGTGCCCGGCGGCGATGACGATGCCGCCGTAGAGCGTGGAGCGCCGGGCGCCGATCAACCGGTCGGCGAGCCAGCCGCCCACCACGGACAGCAGGTAGACGCCGGTGCCGTAGATCGACACGACGGCCTCGCCGAGCGTCTGGTCCAGGCCGAGCCCGCCGTTGGCGATCGTGTCGGTCAGGTAGTAGACCAGGATCGCGCGCATGCCGTAGTAGCTGAACCGCTCCCACAGCTCCGTCGTGAACAGCGTCATCAGGCCCAGGGGATGCCCGAAGAACCTGCGGTCGCCCGCCAGCGCGGCGGGCGGTGTCTGGTCCGGTCCGGTTCCTGACGGCGGTGTCGCCGACCCTGTGCTCATCACCCGATCGTCGGCGCGTTGCGCGCGAGGCGCACGTCGGGCGGGAAAGTGTGCGCTGTGTCGTCACTGCCGAGCCGGCTGGGCGGCTGGCGGGGCCGGCTAGCGGGGCCGGCTCCAGAGCATCCGGCCGATCACCCGCCGGCGGACCACCACACCGACGTGCGCGGCCAGCGCCGCGAAGAAGCACAGGTGAGCCGCGATGTGCAGCGGGAGCAGGTCCGTGCTGCCCACCACGAGCGCGATGCCGGTCGCGGGGACCACGAAGAGCATCGCCAGCAGGACCCGCTCAGCCCAGTGCATGATCTTGCGGTCCGTACCGGTGAGCCGGGGGTCCCAGGGCGGCAGCGTCGTCGTCCGGCGCCACACGAGCCGCAGCACGCCGACGGCGATGATCGCGAGGCCGAGCAGCACGTGCCAGCCGGGGAGCGCGAGCCGGCTGGCCGCGCCGTCCACGCCGCCCGCGCCGTCCACGCCACCGCCCGACCACAGTTCCGACCAGGCGGAAGCGACGGCGTCGTCGGCGTCCTGCTCCCGCAGGTCCTGCGCCTGCTCGCAGCTCTCCTCGAGCTGGTCGAGCCGCTCCTCCTCCGCGTCGGTGGTGTCGCCGCCGCTGCGGTCCTCCCCCGGCGGGTCGCAGTCGACGGAGGAGACGCCGTCGGCCCCGCCGCCCCCGTCGTCGTCCATCGCGTAACCGACCGCGAACTGGGTCACCAGCAGCGCGACCGTCGCCCAGTGCAGGACCTTGGTCACGATGCCGTAGCCGTGCTCCCCGTTGCGCCACCTCATGCGGGCAACCTCACCGCATGACCAGGCACACGTCCAGCCCCTTCACCCGCACCGCTCCTTAGGCTGGTGGGATGACGACTCGCCCCTACCGGTCGACCCTGCGCGAGCAGGCGGCGGCCTCGACGCGCGCCGCGATCCTGGACGCGGCCGAGGAGCTCTTCGCGCAGGACGGCTACGCCCGCGTGACGATCGGCCGCATCGCGCAGGCCGCCGGCGTGGCGCCCAACACCGTGTACGTGGCGTTCGGCAACAAGGTCGGCCTCGTGCGCGGGCTGACGGAGCGGGCATCGGGCGAGGACAGCATCCAGGAGACCCTCGCGGCCATCGCGGAGTCGGACGACGCCGAAGCGATCGTCGACCTGACGGTGCGCAGCACCGGCGACGTCGTGCACGGGCACCGGCGCCTCATGACCTTGCTGATCGCCAACGCGGCCGCGGACCCGGAGATCGGCGCGACCCTGCAGGGCACCGAACGGCTGCTCCGCGAGCGGTTCGGCCTGATCACGGGACGGCTCGCGACGCTGGGCGCGCTGCGCCCGGACCTGGACGCCGACCAGGCGACCGACCTGCTGACCTACTACCTGAGCCCCGAGTCGTGGCTGCGGCTGGACGCGCTCGGCTGGGACCCGGACGCCAGCCGGTCCTGGCTGCGCGGACAGCTCGGACTCGCGCTGCTCGGTTCCGGCAGCGACCCCGGGAGAGGTTCCGGAGGAGATTCGGAGTAGTCCTACACTAATCAATGTGCGCATACTCTTCTCAAGCACCCCCGCTCACGGGCACCTGCTGCCCCTGCTCCCCCTCGCCCGCGCGTTCCGCGACCGCGGCGACCAGGTCGCCGTCCTGACCGCGGCGGCGTTCGCCCCGCTGCTCCACGCCGAGGGCATCGAGCTGGTCGCCGCCGGGCCCACCGCCGACGTCCTGTTCGCGGAGTCCGGACGCCGGACCGGCGTCGACGCTGCCGCAGACCCCCGCCCGGAGGCCGTCGCGGACTTCTTCGCCGGCACCCGCGTGGACCTCACCGCCGACGACGCCGTGGCCGCCGCCCGCGCCTTCGCCCCCGACCTGATCGTGGCCGAGGCCCTGGACTTCGTCGGCCCGCTGGTGGCCGCCTCGCTGGACGTCCCCCACGCGACGATGGCGTTCGGCCCGGCGATCCCCGCCGAGTTCACCGACGGCATGTACGCCCTCGTGGCGAGCCGCTACGCCGACCGCGGCCTCGCCGCCGCCCCGGCCCGGTGGCACCTCGACCCGTGCCCCGACCTGCTCCAGCCGCCCGGCTGGCAGGCGCCCGCGAACCACGTCGCGGTCCGGCCGGAACCGCACCAGGGACCTGGCACACCGGGTACGGGCGCCGGAGCTGGCACGCGCGGCGAGCACCCCCGGGTGCTCGTCACGTTCGGCACGCACTTCTCCGACCCGGCGACCCTGACCCCGATCCTCGCCGAGCTGCGCACCGTCGGCGTGGACCTCGTCGTCACGCTCGGCCTCACGGCGAGCGCCGCGGACCACGAGCTTCCCGACAGCACCCCTGGGACGAACGCGGCCGGAGACATCACGTTCGTGCCCTTCACGCCCCTCGCGGACCTTCTGCGGGACGTCGACCTCGTCGTCACGCACGGCGGCGCCGGCACGACCCTCGGCGTCCTGTCCCGCGGCCTCCCGCTCGTGGTGGTCCCGCAGGGTGCCGACCAGTTCCTCCAGGCCGCCGTGGTCAGCGCGACCGGCACGGGCATCGCGGTCCAGCCGGGTCCCGACGTCCCGGAGTCGGTGGCCAAGGCGGTCGTGACCCTCCGCACCGACCCGAGCTACGCGGAGGCCGCGGGCAAGGTTGCCGCCCAGATCGCGACCATGCCGACGCCGTCCGAGGTGGCTGCCCGGCTGACCGAGTCGCTTTCCTGACCCGGCCCCCTGCCCTGACCCAGCCCGGTCCTGACCCAGCCCTCAGGTCGAGCAGCTGGGTCAGGACGGCGCCGGCCCCGTCGAGCCCCGCCAGATGATCGTGTTCAGCGGGCCGCCCGACGCCGCCTCGGCCCCGCGGGCGGTCTCCGCGCCCGGCTGGAGCGTGGCGACCAGCCGCGCCATCGCTGCCCGGCCCAGCTTGCGGTGGTCGACGTTGACCGTGGTCAGCGTGGGCTCCAGGTACGCCCCGAGCTGGTTGTTGTCCCACCCGGTCACACTGAGGCCGCCCGGGATCGTCCAGCCGCGCTCGCGAGCGCCCAGCACCACCCCGGCCGCACCGACGTCGCTCGCGGCGATGACGGCGGTCGGGTGGTCCTCCTCGGGCAGGGAGAGGACGGCCGCGCGTGCGCCCTCGGCCGACCAGTCGCTCTCCAGCACCAGCGCGGGCCCCAGCCCGAGCCGTTCGACCGTGGCGACGAAGACGTCGCGGCGGCCGCGGGCGGAGGCGTAGTCGAGCGCGCCGGTCACGTGCGCGAACCGCCGGTGGCCCAGCTCGGCCAGGCGCACCACGAGGTCCTCGACCGGTGAGCCGTCGGCGAGCTCGCCCACGCCGCGGAACTTGTCGTCGTAGTCCGCGGACACGACGATCGCGGCCCGCTCGGGGAACCGCCCGCCGGAACCGGGCGGCAGCGGCGCGAGCGCGAGCACGCCCTCGACCTGCCCGGAGTCGGCGAGCTCGAGGACCCGCTCGAAGCGGTCGGCCGGCGATCCCTCGACGCTGAAGGCCTCAACGGTGTACCCGTGCTCGTGGGCCACCTCCATCACGCCGCTCAGGATCTGTGGCGGACCGTACGTGGCGACCGCGGGCAGCAGCACCGCGACCCGGCCGCTGCGCCGGGTACGCATGGACCGCGCGGTCAGGTTGGGCCGGTAGTCGAGCTCCTCGACCGCCCGCTGCACCCGGGCCACCGTCTCGGGCCGCATCTTCGCGTCGTTGCGCAGATAGCGCGAGACGGTCTGGTGGGAGACGCCGGCGGCCTTCGCGACCTCCCAGATCGTCGCGCGGCGTCGCCCCGTCGACGTGCTGGTCGAGCCATCCGCCGGGCTGTCCGTCGAGCCGTCGGCCGAGCCGTCCGTCGAGCTGCGCGTCGAGCTGTCGTTCTCCATGCCCCATCCTCGCTGATCATCGGGGCCTTCCGGACACCGCCCGGTGCGAGACCCTTGCGAAGTGATCGATCACCTCCTAGCCTAACCCGCGAACGGTGATCGATCACTCTGCAACGGAGCAGCCGTGGAACAACGATGTACCAGGCCTCCTGCCGTAGTCCACGGCACGGGACCTGCAGCACGCGACAACCAGCAGCGCGCGACGACCAGCACAGCCCGGACCTCGTCCGGGAGATCGTCCGCGCCCGGGGCACGCCCCCGGGCCGCCTGCCCGATCACCGAGGAGCATCACGATGCCCGAACCCTTGCCTGAGAGCGCGCCCGGATACGCGCGGCCGGTCCCGCCACTCGCGGTGCTGCCACTCGCAGCCCTGCCGGTCACAGCCCTGCCGGTCACAGCACTGCCCGGGACTCTGCCGGCAGCGCTGCCCGCGACTCCGCCCGTACCCGGCGTGCCAGGGATCGCGGCATGACCGCGGTCGAGGAGCCCCGCGCGGGGACGCTGCGTTCGAGCTCAGCCGGCCCCGGATCACGCAGCCGGACACCGAACGACGGCTCTCCGCAGCCCGTCCGCCGCCGGCAGTCGTGGTGGCAGCGTCTGGTGCGCGACCGCGCCGTCCTGCTCCTGGCGCTGCCCGGCATGGCTGTCATCATCGTCTTCCAGTACCTGGCGCTCGGCGGCAACGTCATCGCGTTCCAGGACTACCAGCCGTACCTCGGCATCGAGCGCAGCCTGTGGGTCGGGTTCGAGAACTTCCAGATCCTGTTCTCCGGCGACCCGGAGTTCCTGAGCGCGCTGCGCAACACCCTGGTCATCACGCTGCTGCAGACGGTCTTCGTCTTCCCGGCGCCGATCATCCTGGCGCTGCTGCTGCACAGCCTGGTGTCCAACCGGGTGCGGCAGATCGTGCAGTCGGTGCTCTACCTGCCGCACTTCCTGTCCTGGGTGATCGTCGTCGCCGTCTTCCAGCAGGTGCTCGGCGGGGCCGGGCTGCTCAACAACTTCCTGCGGTCGCACGGGTGGGAGCCCATCGACATCATCGGCAACTCCGACGCGTTCTACGCGCTGATCACCTCGCAGGTGATCTGGAAGGACACCGGGTGGGCCACCATCCTGTTCCTCGCGGTGCTCGCCGGCATCGACAAGTCGCTGTACGAGGCCTCGGCCGTCGACGGCGCCTCCCGCTGGCGGCAGACCTGGCACATCACCCTGCCGGGCATGCGGCCGATCATCATCATGCTGCTCATCCTCAAGCTCGGTGACTCCCTGAGCGTCGGGTTCGAGCAGCTCATCCTCCAGCAGCAGGCGGTGGGCCTCGGTGTGTCCGACGTGCTGGACACCTACGTCTACAACCAGGGCGTCCTGGGCGGGTTCTGGGGTGTCGCGGCCGCCGTCGGACTCGTCAAGGGCCTGATCGGGCTGGCCCTGGTCCTCGTCGCCAACAAGACCGCCCACGCCTTCGGCGAGGAAGGGGTGTACCGAGCATGAGCGCGAGCACCACTGCCAGGACCACCACGGCCAGGACCACCACAGCGGGAAGGCCCGGCGCGACAGGACCGGGCGGCGGCCGACGTCAGCGCACGCGCCCCGTGATCGACGGGGTCGCCATGCCCGGCCCGTTCGAGCGCACGGTCAAGGGCGTCGTGCTGACGCTCGCCTGCGCGCTGGTGATCCTGCCGTTCGTCGGCATCATCTCCACGAGCCTGGCCACGCCCGAGCAGGTCACGGAGGCGGGCGGCTTCGTGCTGCTGCCCACCGGTATCGACCTGAGCGCCTACCGGATGATCTTCGCCGGCGGTGTGGTCACGCAGGCGCTCTGGATCAGCATCCTGGTCACCGCGATCGGCACCACGCTGAGCCTGGCCCTGACCACGACGCTCGGCTGGGCGCTGAGCCGCAAGGGCGCGTTCGGCGTGCGGGCGATGCTGCTCGTGGTGCTGATCAGCCTGCTCTTCAACCCCGGGATCATCCCCAGCTATCTCGTGGTCCAGCGGCTCGGTCTGCTGGACACGCTGTGGGCGCTGATCATCCCGACGTCGGTCTCCGCGTTCAACGTGGTGGTCGTGCGGGCGTTCTTCGTGCAGCTGCCGAACGAGGTGATCGACGCCGCCCGGATCGACGGCGCCACCGAGTGGCAGCTCTTCTGGCGCATCGGCCTGCCGCTGTCCAAGCCCGTGCTCGCCGTCGTCGGCCTGTTCTACGGCGTCGGCTACTGGAACGCGTTCTTCAACGCTCTGCTCTACATGTCGGACGCGACCAAGTGGCCCCTGCAGCTCGTGCTGCGCACCTACGTGGTGGACGGCGCCCAGCTCGGCTCGCAGGACCTCGGTATCGACGCCGCCGCCCTGCCGCCCCAGACGTCGCTGCAGATGGCGATCCTCGTGGTCTCCATCGTGCCGGTGCTGCTGGTCTACCCGTTCCTGCAGCGGCACTTCGCCAAGGGCATGCTCACGGGCGCTGTGAAGGGCTGACCCGGCTTTCTCTCCCCGCTTTCCCTTCCCGCTTTCCCTTCCTGCCCTCCCTTCCTGCCTTCCCTTCCCTGCTTTACCCCGCTCGTTTTACCCCGCTCGATGAGGAGTAGTCATGAACCGTTTGCTCACGGAGACCACCATCAGCCGCCGGAGCCTGCTGATGGGCGGCATGGGCCTCGGCGCGTTCGCCGTGCTCGGCCTCGCCGGCTGCAGCAACGAGGGCCGCGGCGGCGGCGCCCTGACCGGCAACGCCACCGTCGCCCTGCCCACGTACGTCCCGTACGACGGCGTGCCGATGGACATCAAGGGCACCGACGGCGTGCCCGACACGATGCTGAAGTACCCCGCCAGCCCCCAGAAGGTGACCAGCGGCCAGCCCGGCGACGGCGAGGACGTCGGCATCTTCGGTCTGACCAACACGCCGGTACCGCCAGGGGCCGACAAGAACGAGTACTGGCAGGCGCTGCACGAACGGCTCGGCTTCGCCCTGACGATCGCGCTCACCCCGGCCGGCGACTACTCGGACCGGTTCCAGACGACGGTGGCCGGCGACCGGCTGCCGGACATCTTCGAGATGTTCCCCGGCGACGTCCCCGGCCTGCCGAGCCTGCTGGAGGAGCGCGCCACCGACCTGACCGAATACCTGTCGGGCGACGCCGTGAAGAAGTACCCGTTCCTGGCGAACATCCCGACCGAGAGCTGGCAGTCCTGCGTCTACAACGGCAAGATCTTCGCCGTCCCGGTGCCCCGCGGCCCCGCGCAGAGCGGCGTGTTCTACGCGCGCCAGGACTGGTTCGAGGCCGAGGGCATCGACCCGAACGTGACCTCCGCCGAGGAGTTCTACGACCTGTGCAAGGAGCTCTCGGGCGGCAACACCTGGGCGCTCGGACGCGTGCCGCTGGGGCACCTGCGCCAGATGTTCGAGATCCCGAACGGCTGGTCCGAGGACGGCGGCAAGCTCACCAGCGCGAACCTGCACGAGCGCCAGCAGGAGGCCCTGGAGCTCGGCCGGCGCCTGGTCGCCGACGGGTTCGTGCACCCGGACGGCGTCCCAGCCACCCAGCCGCAGCGCAAGACCTGGCTCGTGAACGGCACCATCCGGATGCTCGACGACACGTTCAGCGCCTGGCCCGACTTCTCGAACTACCCGATCGACGAGAACTTCCGGCTCTCCGTCGCGGCGCCCCCGCTCGCCGAGGGTGGTGGCACTGCGGGCATCCACCTCGGCGCGCCCGTGCAGAACATCACGTCGATCAGCAAGAAGTCCGAGGGCCGCGTCGAGGCGCTGCTCGACGTGATCAACTACCTCGCCGCCCCGTTCGGCTCCGAGGAGCACCTGTTCCGGACCTACGGCGTCGAGGGCGTGCACCACGAGCTCGACGGGACCGACCCGGTGCTCACCGATCAGGGCCGCACCGAGATCCAGCTCGGGCTCAAGTACGTGGTCGAGGGTCCCTGGGTCAACTTCCAGGCCGGCGACCCCGACGTCGCGCAGGCCGAGCACGACGCCCAGGCCGCCGTCGTACCGACCGCCGTCGCCAACCCGGTGCAGGGCCTGTTCAGCGACACGGCCAGCCGCAAGGGCGGCCAGCTCGGCGAGAAGCTCGCCTCCGTGGAGTCGGACATCCTGGCCGGGCGCAAGCCCGTCACCGCCTGGGCCGACGCCACCAAGGCGTGGGCCAAGGGTGGCGGCGACAAGATCCGCGACGAGTACCAGACGGCGCTGGCCGACCGCCAGGGCTGAACTTGACCCGAGCCGGGACCCGCCTCGCCGCTGAGGCGGACCCAGCAGTCGAACGTAGGGTCCGGGGGGGGCGGGGGGGGCCCGGGGCGCCCGGCCCCCCCCGCGGAACAAACCCGCCGGGCGCGCCGGGGGGGGGGGGGGGGGGCTTTTTTTTCTGGGGGGGTTTCGCTGGCCCCCCCCACCACCTGACATTCTGCCGACCACCCGACGTCTTACCGACCGCCCGCCCCGGTCAGGCGCGGAGCGCCCGGTCCAGGTCCGCCCAGAGGTCCTCGACGTCCTCGATGCCGACCGACAGGCGCAGCAGGTCCTCCGGGACGGTGTGCGCCTCGGTGCCCCAGCGACGGCGGCGCTCCAGCATCGACTCCACACCGCCGAGCGACGTCGCCGGCAGCCACAGCCCCACGGCGTCCACGACGGCGTCGGCCCGCTCGACGGGCCCCACGCCGTCGCGCGGCGCGGGCCGCACGCCGAGGATCGCGCCGAACCCGCTCATCTGCGCCTTCGCGCGCTCGTGCCCCGGGTCGGCGGACAGCGACGGGTGCCGCACCTCGGCGACGTCGGGGTGCTCCGCGAGCCGGCGGGCCAGCTCGGCGGCCGTGGCCTGGGCGCGCTCGAACCGCAGCGCGAGGGTGCGCAGGCCGCGCAGGGCGAGCCACACCTCGAACGGCCCGGCGATGGCGCCGTGCAGCGTGCGGTGCTCGCGCAGGGTGGCGGCCAGCTCGGCGTCCCGCGTGACGAGGGCCCCGAGCACGACGTCGGAGTGGCCCGCGAGGTACTTGGTGACGGAGTGCAGCACGATGTCGGCGCCGTGCTCCAGCGGGTTCTGGCCCAGCGGGGTCGCGAACGTGTTGTCCACCACCGAGCGCACCCCGGCGGCGCGCGCGGCGGCGAGCACGGCGGGCAGGTCGGCGACCTCCAGCATCGGGTTGGTGGGCGACTCGGCCAGGAACAGGTCGGCGCCCTCCAGCGCGGCGACCACGGCGTCGGTGTCCGCGATGTCCACGTACCGCAGCGTCACGCCGTGCCGCTCCGAGATCTGGCGCGCCAGCACCATGCCCGCCTGATAGGCGTGCCGCGGCAGCACGAGCGTGCCGCCGTCGGGCACCAGGGAGAAGACGGCGGCGATCGCGGCCATCCCGGAGGAGAACACGAGCGCCTCGCCGGGCTCGCCCGCCCCCGCCTCGAGCGCGGCCAGCGCCGACTCGAACGGGTGCCAGGCGTCGTTGTCGCCCCGCGCGTAGGAGAGCTCACCGGAGGTGACCACGCCACGCGACACGTACGTCGAGTTCAGCGGCACGGACGGGTTGATGTGCCCGCCCTGCTCGCGCGCCGGGCGCCCGGCGGCGACGACGAGGGTGGCGGGGGCGAGCGCGCTCGGCCCGGTGTGCTGCGCGGCGGTCTGCTCAGGGGTGGTGCTCATGGTCGGGAGAATACGACCGCCCCGCGGCGGGCGCCCCGCCCGTCCGCAGGGCGACCTGTCTCAGACGTCGGCCGGGTGACCTACACGTGCGACACGGGCGGGACGGGCTGGCGGACCCGGCGGATCACCAGCGACATGAGCGCCGCGCCCGCACACAGCGCCCCCGCGCCGTACCAGACGGCGTCGTACGAGCCGGTCATGTCGCGCACCAGGCCGCCCGCGAACGCCACGACTCCTGCACCGACCTGGTGCGACGCGAGCACCCAGCCGAACACGATGGGCGCGTCCTCGCCGTAGAACTCCCGGCACAGCGCGAGCGTCGGCGGCACGGTCGCCACCCAGTCCAGCCCGTAGAACACGATGAAGAACACCATCGGCATCTCCACGTGCGGGGCCATGAGCGAGGGCAGGAACAGCAGGGCCACGCCGCGCAGCGTGTAGTAGACACCGAGCAGCACGCGCGGCGAGTACCGGTCGGTGAGCCAGCCGGACCCGATGGTGCCGATCACGTCGACGACGCCGATCACGGCGAGCAGGCTCGCGGCCACGGTGATGGGCATGCCGTGGTCGTGCGCCCCGGGCACGAAGTGCGTGCGGACCAGCCCGTTCGTCGTCGCGCCGCAGATCGCGAACGCTCCGGCGAGCAGCCAGAACGGTCCGGTGCGGGCGGCATCGAACAGGGCGGTGACGGCGCGGCGGGCTGCGCCCCGCGTCGGTGCGGGCTTGGGCGCGTAGGTGCCACCGTAGGGCGCCAGCCCCATGTCCGCGGGGTGGTCGCGCAGCAGGAAGAGCACCAGCGGGACCGCCACGAGCGACGCGATGGCCACGGTGACCGACGCCGGCCGCCAGCCCTGGTTCTCCACGATCCACGCGAGCAGCGGCAGGAACACGAGCTGGCCCGACGCCGTCGCCGCCGTCAGGACACCGCTGACCAGGCCGCGCCGGGCCACGAACCAGCGCCCCGTCACCGTCGCGGTGAACGCGAGCGCCATGCTGCCGCTGCCCACGCCGACCAGGAGGCCCCAGCCGAGCACGAACTGCCAGGGCTCGGACATCCAGACGGTCGACAGGGCGCCGCCCGTGATGACGACGAGCGCGACGGTGACCACGGGGCGCATGCCGAACCGGTCCATGAGCGAGGCGGCGAACGGCGCCGTCAGCCCGTAGAGCACGGACTGGAGGCCGACGGCGAAGCCGATCGTGGCGCGCGACCAGCCGAGCTCCGCGTTCAGCGGGTCCACGAACAGGCCGGGCGCCGCGGTGAACGCGGCGGCGCACATGACGGTCACGAAGCTGACCAGGGCCACCCACCAGGCGGGGTGGATGCGGGGCGCGGTGCGCCGCGGTGGCCGCGCGGTGTTCTGGCCCGCCGGCACGGGGACGTCTGTCTGGGTCACGGGATCAGCATGCTGGGGCGGGACCCCGGGAAACAGTGGCCGGAGGGACACACAACGCTAGGTTCGGGCCATATGATCGGGACATGGCCCAGCACCCCCCGCCCCGGCATCGTGTGGCCGTCCTGATCCGGCCCGGCTTCATCCCGTTCGAGCTCGGCATCCCGCACCGGATCTTCGGCATCGCGCGCGACGCCGAGCACCGGCCCCTGTACGAGGTCGTGACCTGCACGCCCGGGGGCCCGGGCCTGGTGCGGTCGGACTCCGACGTGCTGGTCCAGGTGGAGCACGGGCCCGAGGTGCTGGAGACGGCGGACACCGTGGTGGTACCGGCGTCGCACACCTCCGGGCCGGACGGCACGGACCCGGCCGTCGGCGACCCGCGGCTCGAACCCGAGCTCGCCGCCGCGGTTGCCCGGATCCGGCCGGGGGCCCGGCTCATGTCGATCTGCACGGGCGCGTTCGTGCTCGCGGCGGCGGGGCTGCTCGACGGGCGCCCCGCCACGACCCACTGGCTGGAGAGCGACCGGTTCCGCCGGCTCTACCCGCGCGTGGTGCTCGACCCGGACGTCCTGTACACCGACGACGGCGACGTGCTCACCTCGGCGGGCGTCGCCTCCGGCGTCGACCTGTGCCTGCACGTGGTGCGGCGGGACCACGGCGCCGCCGTCGCGCAGGACGTCGCGCGCCGCACAGTGGTGCCGCCGCATCGCGACGGGGGCCAGGCGCAGTACATCCGCCGGCCCGTGGGGATCGAACGGGCGGTCGAGCGGGCCGCGTCCTCAGGCGCGGCCGCCGCCGGGAGCCGCGGCACGAGCACCGCCGCCGCACGTGCCTGGGCGCTGGACCGGCTGGACGAACCGCTGACGCTGTCCGACCTGGCGCGGCACGCTTCGATGTCGGTGCGCACCTTCACGCGGCGGTTCCGGGACGAGACCGGGGAGAGCCCGGCCCAGTGGCTGACCCGCCAGCGGATCGAGCACGCGCGGACCCTGCTGGAGACCACGGCGCTTCCGGTCGAGCAGGTCGCGCGGCGCTGCGGGTTCGGCACGGCGCAGTCGCTGCGGGCCCACGTGACCGCGGCGCTGGGCGTGACGCCGTCGGCCTACCGGAGGACGTTCCGCCGGGCGGCGTGACGCCGGTCGAGCGACGCCGCCGGCCGAGCTCGTCGAGATCCCGGGTCTCGACGAGCTCGACCGACGGAGCCCGATCGGTCGGGTCGGTCAGGACTCCGGGACCGGGTAGGGGAACGTGTCCGTCACGCCGATGAGGTCGTACTCCATCTTGCCGGCGTCGAAGCCGTCCTCCCAGTTGCCGTTCGTGACCTCGTTGCACTGGTAGGACTGGTACGACTGGTCGGTCGTCTCGCCCACCTCGATGTTGCTGAACGAGAAGCCGCAGCCGCCCGCGTCCATGTGGACGCCTCGGGTCCCGCTGTCCGGCATGGCGCCTGCCGGGTCCGGGATGACGTCGCCGATGACCATCTGGTCCACGGTGTTCTTCACCGGATGCGGTTCCTGGTTGGCGACGCCGTAGGTGTAGAACGCGCCCATGTCGCCCGAGTCCAGCCCCGCCTCGTCGATCCGGATGTACCGGAAGGTGTTGTTGTCGGTGTACTGCTCACCGTCCTTGACCTCCGGCCGGGACTCGAGGCTGATCCCGTACCGCGCGGAGTTGCGCACGTGGACGTGCTCCACGGTGTTGCCGCCGGTGCTCATCAGCTCGATGCCCGAGGCGTCACCGGGCACCAGCTCACCGACGTGGTGGATGTAGAGGTTGCGGAACGTGTGCCCGTGGGAGAGGTCGCCCTCGCCCGGCCAGCCGCCCTCGACCTTGATGCCGTCCGCGCCCACGTTCTCGAACAGGCTGTTCTCGACCGTGAGGTGGTCGTTGGCGAAGAGGGCGTAGACGCCCATGAACCCGGTGTCGCGAACGTGCATCCCGGTGAGCGTGATGTCGCTCGTGTTCTCCAGGGTGATCGCGCCGAACCTGTTCCGCGGCATCTCGATCTGCCGGTCGTACTCCGGGTACTTGTGCGCGTCCCCGGAGTCGCCCGCGCTGATCCAGCCCGCGCGATACCAGTCGACGAAGTCGGAGTACTGGACGCCGATCCCGTCGAACGTGATGTCGTGCGCACGGTCCTCGGGCGAGGCGCCCTTCACGTCGACCACCTTCGCGACCGTCGGCCGCATGATCGTGACGTCCTCGATGTCACCGCGCGGGATGTAGTACAGCTCGCCGGCCTCCCGGTCCACGTAGTACTCGCCCGGCTTGTCGAGGAACGCCATCGCGTTCTGGAGGTAGTAGCGCGAACCGCTCCGGCTGTTCACCATCGCGTAGCGCGTCCAGTGCTTGAGCGTGGCGAAGTTCTTGCGGTAGTCCTGGCCGATGATCGGGACCGTGTCGGTGAACCAGCTCCAGGAGCCACCCGACCACACGGTGACCTGGGCATCCTTCAGCGGATTGTGCTCGGGGGTGTCGTCCCAGGCCGGGTCCCAGTCGCCGTCCGCCCAGTAGAGCCACGAGCGCACGGCCTCCTTCTCCGGCTCACCGAGGACGGAGAACAGGTAGGGGGCCTGGGTGTCCTCCGACGTCCGGTTGGGGTAGCGCGCCAGCTCGGAGCGCTCGCCGTCCTCGAAGAGGGTGTAGAACTGCTTGCCGGCGTCGAACCGGGTCTTGTAGATGCCGTCCTGGTACTCCTCCCAGCCGGTCACCTCCTCGGCGCCCACGAGGTTGGCCTTGCCCGGGCCGTCGCTGCTGCGGTAGACGATCTGGTGCCCGCCGGCGCCCGAGTCCTCCTGAGTGAACGCGATGGTCTCCGTGACGGGGTAGTCGCCCGCCGCGAGGTTGACCGTGATGTCGCAGCGTTGCCGGCCCTCCTTGTTCAGGCCCGCCTCCCGGATGTACGCGCGGGCGCCGTCGACCGTCCTGAACGGGTCCTTGGGCGTGCCCTTGCCCTGGTCGTCGCCCGTCGGGGAGACGTAGAGCTGCTGACACCTGGCGGACGTCGCCGCGACCGCGGCGTCGGCGAGCCGGTCGAGCGCGACCCCGCCGCCTCCCGCGGCGGCGACCAGGCTCAGCGCGGCGACCGCCACGGTGCTGGTCTGAATCCAATTCCTGGACATCTGTGTCCTCTCGTGGGTGCGGTTCTTGCGGGTGGTTCGGTGAGGCGAGCCGGTCAGGGCGCCGGCTCGACGACGTACGTGGCCCCGCGCCGCGTCCGGAAGACGGCGAGGCCCTCCTCGGGCCGCTCGACGTCGACCGGGCCGCCGGGGCCGGAGACACGGACCGGACCCTGCGTACGCAGGCGGATGGTGTTGCCTGCCAGCGACTGGATCCGGGCGGACCGCAGGACGCCGTCCTGCCAGGTCAGGGCGAGCTCGAAGGCGCCACGCGCGCGCAGCCCGCGCACCTTCCCCTCGGGGAAGGCGGCCGGCAGGCACGGCAGCAGCCAGACCTCGCCGGAGTGGCTCTGCACGAGGGTCTCGTTGATCGCCGAGGTACCCCCGAAGTTGCCGTCGATCTGGAACGGAGGGTGCAGGTCGAACAGGTTCGGCGCGGTGCGGCCGGGCGAGAGGAGCTGCTTCAGGTGGGTGTAGACGCCGTCCCGCTGGAGCAGCCGGGCGCGGATGTTCATCTTCCACGCGAGCGACCAGCCCGCCGTGACCGCGGGACCGCGCAGCTCGAGCGAGCGGTTGGCCGCCGCGGCCAGCTCGGGCGTGCGGCGCGGGGTGATCTGGTCGCTGGGGAACACGCCCCACAGGTGCGAGACGTGCCTGCTGGTCTCCTGCGCGGCCTCCTCCCAGTCGATCAGCCACTCCTGGATCTGCCCCAGGAAGCCGATCTGGTTGGGCGGCAGCTGCTCGCGCGCCGCCAGCGCCTGCGCGGCCATCTCGCGGTCCTGGCCGAGCACGGCGGACGCCCGGTCGAACGCCGTGAACAGGTCCCGCAGGATCTGCATGTCCATGGTCGGGCCCGCGCACATGCTCACGCCCACGTTGTCGATGTCGTGGTGCTTGAGCTCGGGCGAGTGCGAGGGGCTCGTCACCAGGTAGCCGGTCGCGGCGTCCTGCACGAGGGTGTCGAGGAAGAACTCGACCGACCCCCGCAGCACCGGGAAGTACTCCCGCAGCACGTCGAGATCGCCGGTGTACTCGTAGTGCTCCCAGAACAGCAGCGAGAGCCAGGCACCGCCGGTGGGCCAGACGCCGTAGTACGCGAAGTCCACGGGCGCCGACCCGCGCCACAGGTCGGTGTTGTGGTGTGCCACCCAGCCCTTGGCGCCCCACATCTTCTGCGCGGTCCGGGCGCCGGACTCGGCCAGCTCCTCGATCATCGCGAAGAGCGGCTGCCAGCACTCGGCCAGGTTCGCCGGGCCGGCGGGCCAGTAGTTCATCTGGCAGTTGATGTTCAGGGTGTACTTCGACTGCCACGGCGGCAGCATCTGGTCGTTCCACAGGCCCTGGAGGTTGGCGGGCTGGCCCGGCGTCCGCGAGCTGGAGATGAGCAGGTAGCGGCCGAACTGGTAGTACAGCGCCGCGAGCTGCGGGTCCTGGCCGTCGCGGAAGGCGGCGACCCGCTGGTCGGTCGGCAGGTCGACGGACGCCGAGGTGCCCAGGTCGATGTCGACCCGGCCGAACATCTCCTGGTGGTCGCGCACGTGGGCGCGCCGCAGGATGCCGTACCCCTGGTCCGGCGTCCGCTCCAGCGGGGCTAGGGCCGCCGCGAGGTGGTCGCCGCCGACGTCGAGGTAGTTGCGGTGGCTGGTGCCGATGGAGACGACCAGCGTGACGGCGTCGGCGCCTCGCACGTGCAGCCCGGTGTCGTCGCAGGTCACGGCACCGCCCTCGGGCAGGGCACGGGCCAGGCTGACGAACCGCACCTTGCCCTCCAGGCCCTCGGCCTCACCGCTGATGCCCTCCAGGGCGAGCGTGCGAGCGTCGTGCGCGTACGTCGACGTCTCCTGGAGCGACTGGTAGCCGGCGTCGAACGAGATCGCGCCCCGCTCGCTCGCGGTCAGCCGCACGACGATCACCTGGTGGGCGTGGCTGCCGAACACCTCGCGGGTGTGACGCACGCCGTCGGCCACGAACGTGGTGGTCGTGACGGCCGTGCTCAGGTCGAGCGACCGCCGGTAGTCCGTGACGTCGTCGGTCAGTCCCGGGAAGTCGGGCCCGGCGAAGTCGAGGAGCAGGTCGCCGACCGGCTGGTACTGCATCTGCTCCGTGGGACGGCCCATGAACCGCTCGTCGGCGAGGTTCTGGGCCTCGAGCCACTTCTCCTCGCTGATCAGCCGGCGGATCTCCGGAAGCGCCTCGTGCCCGAGCGGGTCGGCGTAGTCGTGCGGGCCGCCCGCCCAGACCGTGTCCTCGTTGAGCATGAGCTTCTCGGCCGCGACACCCCCGAACACCATGGCGCCGAGCCGGCCGTTGCCGATGGCCAGCGCCTGCAGCCACTCCTGGGCCGGAGCCGTGTACCAGAGCCGCATCGGGTTGGTGTCGGGGGCCCCAGGCTCCTCGGTGGGGTCTGCCGGCTCTGCGGCCGCCACCGCCGGGGCGTGCCCGGCGAGCGCGAACGCACCAGCGGTCAGGCCGGTGGTGCGCAGGAGATCTCTTCGCGTGATCGGATTCATCGAGCGACTCCTTTGTCCTCTTGGTCAGCACAGGCGACACAGCCGGCGCTTCGCCATCACCGTTGAACGACGCGGGGCTAAATGTAGTACGTCACATGTATCACAAGTCAAGAGTGCGAGGGCAGGAGCGCAGGGTCAGGAAGTGCGGGCCCGGAGGAAAGTGGCCGTCTCGTGACCCCACCGTCGGCGGACCTGCGCCTACGCTGGGAGCATGGGACGAGCCGGACACCGCACCGCCCTGACCACCACTGCGCTGACCACCAAAGTGCTGACCACCAAAGCACTGACCAGCGCAGCGGCGATCGCCGCATGCGGCCTGCTCCTGGCCGGGTGCACGAGCCCGCAGCAGGGGCCCGGGGGCGACGGGTCCGGGCCGGCGCCGGTCGCCTCGGGGCCCGACGCGTCGCAGGAGCCGACGGAGCCGGCGGGCGGGGGCGACAGCGCGAGCGAGCCCGCCGAGCTGGAGCCCGAGCCGGCGACCTCGGCCACGGAGACCGACTCCGGCCCGGCCTTCGCCGCGAACACCAGGCCCGACACCGCGGAGCCGTCCGGCGCGGGCGACACGTTCCTGACCGTCACGGACGTGCGCGTCGCCGCGCACGAGGGCTACGACCGGGTCGTCTTCGACCTGGACGGCACGGGCAGCGGCAGGCCCGGCTGGCGTGTCGAGTACGTGGACCAGGCCGTCGACGACGGCTCCGGGGACACCGTGCGGGTGGACGGCGACGCGATCCTGCGGGTGTCGATCTCGGGCACCGCGACCCCGACCGACAGCGGCGTCGACGAGTTCTCGGGTGACCGCATCGAGCCCTCGGGCACCAGGGCGATCGACGAGATCGTGTACCGGTACTGGTTCGAGGGGTACACGACGGCGTTCCTCGGCGTGGACGGGGCCGAGCGCCCGTTCCGGGCGTTCCTGCTGGAGGACCCGATGCGCGTGGTGGTCGACGTCCAGCACTGAGCGCCCGGCCGCACGGGCCGGGCGCTCAGGACCGGATCTGGACCGGTGTCCGGCGCCGGACCAGCAGGCTCAGCCCGCGACCTCGGACTTCTGGGGCCGCGCCAGCAGTGTCGCCGCGAGCTCGGAGAGCGGCAGCCGCCCCGCCAGCACCTCGACGACGCCGGCTGTGATCGGCATCTCGACGTCGTGCGCCCGGGCCAGCTCCAGCACCGACTCCGACGACTTGACGCCCTCGGCCGTGCCGCCGGTCGCCTTGATCGCCTCGGCGAGCGTGAGCCCCTCGCCCACGTGCTTGCCGAGCCGGTGGTTGCGCGACAGCGGTGACGCGCACGTCGCCATCAGGTCGCCCATGCCCGCCAGACCGGAGAACGTGGCGGCGTCGGCGCCCAGCGCGAGGCCGAGGCGCGTGATCTCCACCAGGCCGCGCGTGATGAGCGTGGCCAGCGTGTTCCAGCCCAGGCCCTGGCCCTGCGCCATACCGGCGGCCAGGGCGATGATGTTCTTCACCGCGCCGCACAGCTCCACGCCCACCACGTCGGTGTTCGTGTACGGGCGGAAGTACCCGGTCGAGCAGGCGGAGGCCACGAGCTGGGCCGTCGCCTCGCTGCGGGACGCGACCACGGTCGCCGTCGGCTGCCGCTCGGCGATCTCGGGCGCCAGGTTGGGCCCGGAGACGACGGCGACGCGCTCGTCGGGCAGCTCCAGCACCTCGGCCATGACCTGGGTCATGCGCTTGTCCGTGCCGAGCTCGACGCCCTTCATCAGGGAGACGACGACGGCGCCCGGTGCCGCCACCTCGTGCACCAGGTGCCTCATCGACTCCAGCGTGGCGCGGGCCACCTGGGACGGCACGGAGACGACCACGATCGACGCGCCGCGCAGGGCGGTCGCTGGGTCGGTGGTGCCGTGCATCGGGGGCAGCTGCACGCCCGGCAGGTACTTCTCGTTGCGGTGCGTGCGGTCCACGGCGTCGAGCACGGCGGCGTCGCGGCCCCACAGGGTGACCTCGCAGCCGGCGTCGGCCAGCACCATCGCGAACGTGGTGCCCATCGAGCCGGCGCCGAGCACGGCTACCTTCGGCTGCCCCTGCACGGTGCCCTCGGTCTTCGTCACGTCGCTCACGGGCGCTCCACCGGCGGGTAGTTCGTCATCTTGGCCTCGTAGTCAGGGTGCTTGCGCAGGTCGAACCGGGGCTTCGGGGCCTTCTCGCCGCGGATCTCCTCCAGCTCGGCGCTGATCGCGTCCATGATGCGGGAGGTGGCCTCGCGGAGCGTCGCGGTGTCCTGCGGCCGGTCGTAGAGATCGCTCAGGTCCACGGGCGGGCCGGTGCGGATGGTCACCTTCTTGCGCGGGAACGGCTTGGGCAGCCGGCCGTAACGCGGCAGGATGTCGGTGACGCCCCACTGCGCGACCGGGAGCACGGGCAGACGCGTCGTCAGCGCGATGCGGGCCACGCCCGTCTTGCCCTCCATGGGCCAGTAGTCGGGATCCCGCGTCAGGGTGCCCTCGGGCAGGATCGCGACGCAGGCGCCGTCGCCGAGCTGGCTCGCGGCCTCCTTCAGCGACTCGGCGGACTTCGCGGAGTCCCGGTCCACGGGGATCATCTTGGTGCCCCGCAGGGCCCAGCCCGTCAGCGGCGAGTCGAACAGACCACGCTTGGCCAGGATGCGGGGCTCGCGACCCATGTCGAAGAGGTAGTGCGCCAGTGTCAGCGCGTCGAGCTCGGTGACGTGGTTGGCCGCGGCGATGAACCCGCCCTTGGCCGGGAAGTTCTCCTCGCCCTTCCACTCGTACTTGCACAGCGCGAACATGAGGTTCCGCACGAGGAACGCGACGAAGCGATACATGCGCGACTCGGGGCGTGGGATGGACACGGCCGAAAGGATACTCGGCCGAGCACGCCTCCCTGGCCGGGTGGGGCCGAACGTAGGCCTGGTCGTCTCATGAGAGCTCATGAGACGACCAGGCCTACGTTCGCCGGCGTGGTCCGCCTGGTCAGCCGCGGACGACCTCGGCGCCCAGGGCCTCCAGCTTGTCCTGGAAGTTCTCGTAGCCGCGGTCGATCAGGCCGATGCCGCGCACCGTGGACTGGCCCTTGGCGGCCAGCGCCGCGATGAGGTGGGAGAACCCGCCGCGCAGGTCCGGCACCTCGATGTCGGCCGCGGACAGCGGCGTCGGGCCGGAGACGACGGCGGAGTGGTGGAAGTTGCGCTGGCCGAACCGGCAGTCGCGACCGCCCAGGCACTCCTTGTAGACCTGGATCGTGGCGCCCATCTTGCGCAGGGCGTCGGTGAAGCCGAACCGGTTCTCGTACACGGTCTCGTGCACGATCGACAGGCCGGTGGCCTGGGTGAGCGCCACGACGAGCGGCTGCTGCCAGTCCGTCATGAAGCCCGGGTGGACGTCGGTCTCCAGGACGATGGACTTGAGGTCGCCGCCGGCGTGCCAGAAGCGGATGCCGTCGTCCTGCACCTCGAAGCGGCCGCCGACCTTCCGGAACGTGTTGAGGAAGGTCATCATCTCGGGCTGCGTGGCGCCCTTGACGGTGATGTCGCCGCCCGTGGCCAGGGCCGCGGAGGCCCAGGAGGCGGTCTCGATGCGGTCGTTCAGGGCCGTGTGCGTGTAGCCCTCGAGGCGGTCGACGCCCTCGATGCGGATCACGCGGTCGGTGTCGACCGAGATGATCGCGCCCATCTTCTGCAGCACGGCGATGAGGTCCATGATCTCGGGCTCGATCGCCGCGCCGGAGAGCTCGGTGATGCCGTCCGCGCGGACCGCCGTCAGCAGGGTCTGCTCGGTGGCGCCCACCGACGGGTAGGGCAGCGAGATCTTGGTGCCCTGCAGGCGCCGCGGCGCGCGCAGGTGGATGCCGTTGGGCCGCTTGTCCACGACGGCGCCGAACTGACGCAGGATGTCGAGGTGGTAGTTGATGGGCCGGTCGCCGATGCGGCAGCCGCCCAGGTCGGGGATGAACGCCTCGCCGAGACGGTGCAGCAGCGGCCCGCAGAACAGGATCGGGATGCGGCTGGAGCCGGCGTGGGCGTCGATGTCGGCCACGTGGGCGGACTCGACGTTGGACGGGTCGAGGTCCAGGATGCCGGCGTCGGTGTCGTACTTGACGTTCACGCCGTGCAGGTCCAGGAGCCCCGAGACGACCTTGACGTCACGGATCTGCGGGACGTTCCGCAGCACGCTCGGGGTCTCCCCCAGCAGAGAAGCCACCATGGACTTCGACACGAAGTTCTTTGCGCCTCGAACGGTGATGGTCCCGTTCAACGGGTTGCCGCCGTTCACATACAGCAGATCGTTCATATCCTCGTCGTCGTCTCGTTCGTTCCGATGATGGATTTCCGATGGCGGAGCCTCCGGGGGCGCCCGGTCGATCCTGCCCCTCACCGCCGGTCGTGCCAACACGGCAACCAGTGGGAGTATTCACCGTTCACCACACCTTCACTCGCGACGCACCAGGCCGCAGTTCGACACGCCGTGTGTGCACATCGCTCACGCATGACAGGCCGCGCATGACAGCCGCTTGCCGACGGCCGCAGCCTACGTCAAGACCCCATCCGCATCGCGAGACGCCCTTCCCGGATGGCGGACGGCGCGCCTAATCTCGCGGGCATGAGCACCTCCGCAGCACCGACCGCCGGGACCCCCGGCGGCAAGGAGAGCGCGACGCCGGCCGGCAATCCCCGCGGCCGCGTCGTCGTCGCCTCCCTCATCGGTACCTCCATCGAGTTCTATGACTTCTACATCTACGCGACCGCGGCCTCGCTGGTCTTCCCGGCGCTGTTCTTCCCGAACGCCGAGGACCCGACCACGCAGCTCCTGTCGTCGTTCGCCGTCTTCGGCGTCGCCTTCGTGGCGCGGCCGGTCGGCTCGGTCCTGTTCGGGCACTTCGGTGACCGGATCGGCCGCAAGGCGACGCTGGTCGCGTCGCTGCTCACGATGGGTATCGCGACGGTCCTGATCGGCCTCATCCCCGCGGCGTCGACCCCCGGCTGGGCCCTGGCGGCCCCCGCGGTGCTCGTGCTGTGCCGGTTCTGCCAGGGCCTCGGCCTCGGCGGCGAGTGGAGCGGCGCCGCCCTGCTGGCCACGGAGAACGCGCCCGAGGGCAAGCGCGCCATCTACGGCACGTTCCCGCAGCTCGGTGCGCCGATCGGCTTCATCCTCGCCAACACGGTGTTCATCGCCCTGTCGACGTCGCTCACGCCGGAGCAGTTCTCGGCCTGGGGCTGGCGCATCCCGTTCATCGCGTCGGCGATCCTGGTGATCGTGGGCCTCTGGGTGCGGCTCTCGCTGCTGGAGACCCCGGCGTTCCGCAAGGTGCTCGCGGCCGAGGCCGTCAGCAAGGTGCCGGTGGCCCGCGTCTTCCGCACGTCGTGGAAGCAGATCATCTCGGGCACGTTCATCATGCTCGCCACGTACGTGCTGTTCTACCTGATGACGACCTTCACGCTGAACTACGGCGTGGCGGTCGCCGAGCCGGCCGACGGCTCCCCCGCCGGCCTCGGCTACGAGAAGATCGACTTCCTCTGGATGCTGATCGTGGGCGTCGTGTTCTTCGGTGTCTTCACGCTCGCGTCCGGCCCGATGGCGGAGAAGTTCGGCCGCCGCAAGCACCTCATCTGGGTCACGGTGGCGATCATCGTGTTCGGTGCCCTGTTCGTGCCGCTGTTCGCCGCGGGCGACCTCGGCGTGCAGTCGCTGCTGATCCTCGGCTTCACGCTCATGGGCCTCACGTTCGGCCCGATGGCGGCCGTGCTGCCCGAGCTGTTCCCGGCCAACGTCCGGTACACGGGCTCCGGCATCGCGTACAACCTGTCGTCGGTGCTCGGTGCCGCCGTGGCCCCGTTCATCGCCGTGTGGCTGTGGGCCAAGGGCGACGGCTCGCCGGTGCTCGTGGGCGTCTACCTCTCCGCCATGGCCGTGATCACGCTGGTCGCGCTGCTCCTGGAGCGCGAGACGCGCGACATCGACTACGCGGACAACGTCGGGGACTGATCCCCGCTGCCCGACGCCGTCGCGCGCCTTCCGGAAGGGAGGCGCGCGGCGGCGTCTCGCTCTCTCAGCCGTCCTGCTCTCTGCCGTCCTGCTCGCTCAGCCGTCCTGCTCGCTCAGCCGTCTCGGGTCGTGATGCGGGCGTAGGCCAGGGACATGCCGATCACGAGGTAGCACAGCGACCGGAACGCCCCCTCGCCCAGGCCGTCGAACGCCAGCGGGTCCCGGATCAGGTCGGCCAGGCTCGCCAGCGACGTCGGCAGCAGGTACGGGTGGAGCCAGTCCAGCGCCGAGATCTGCAGCAGCACGCCGGACACGATCAAGCCACCCAGCACGCTCACCACCACGAGCATCGGGTGCTCGGTCGACGCCGAGATCGCGAGCGCCACCGCGCCGACCGCCATCAGGTACACCGTGGCCCAGGCGACGGCGATCACGAGCCGCCACAGCACGTCGCCGACCGAGAGCTGGGTGCCCGACATCGACACCAGCCCGTCGGTCCCCGACAGGACGAGCCCGGTGACCAGCCCGGACGTGGCCACCAGCGTGGCCGCGACCAGAGCGACGACGAGCACGCCCACGGCCTTGACCAGCAGCAGCCGGCCACGGGCGACGGGGGCGAGCAACCAGCCGCGCAGCGCGCCGGTGGACTGCTCGCCGGCCAGCGCGTCGCCGCTCGCCATGGCCACGGTGAGCGGCAGCAGGAGCATCAGGAGCGTCATCAGCGAGCCCAGCGGCAGCACGAACGCGCTGCTGGCCATGGTCACGAAGATGGGTGGCCCCTCGCCGGGGCCGCTCCCGCCCGGGCCGGGTCCGGCGGTCGGGTCGGGTGCCGCCGCACCGTCGAACGTCAGGTCGACGGCGATGCCGGTGATCACCGGCAGCACGGTGAGCAGCGCGAGCACGACCAGGGTGCGCGGCCGCCGGAAGATCCACCGCAGCTCCGAGCGCAGCAGGCGGCCGAGCGGCGCGCGGCGGCGGGCGGGGAGCACGCCGCCGGGGTCGAGGCTCGGGCTCGCGGCGAGGTCCGGGGCGGTCATCGGTCGGCCCCCGATCCGGCTCGCGCGCCGGCTGGCGCGTCGGCTGGTGCGCCGGCTTGCTCACCGGCACCCTCCGTGGCACCGGCACCGGCACCGGCACCGGCACCGACGTCGTGGGTGAGCCGCGCGAAGACCTCCTCCAGCCCGGTGCGCTCCCGCCGGGCCTCGTCCACGCCGATGCCCGCACCCACCAGGACCTCGATCACCGTGGCGGGTGGCGTGGTCGCGAGGTCCACACGGACGCCGTCCGGGGCGAGCCGGGCAGGGATGCGGCGGCCCCGCAGCACGTCCACGGCGCGGGCGCCGTCGGGCGTGGACACGAGCAGCGCCGGGCTGCCGGACTCCAGCAGGTCGTCCAGCGCGCCCTGCGCGACGACGACGCCCTCGTTGAGCACGACCACGTGGGTGCACGTGGCCTCGACCTCGGCCAGGAGGTGCGAGGACACCAGCACCGTCACGCCGCCGGCGTGCAGCTCGGCGATGATCCGGCGGATCTCCTGCGTGCCGGCCGGGTCGAGACCGTTCGTCGGCTCGTCGAGCACCACGAGCCGACGCGGCACCAGGAGCGCCGAGGCGAGCCCCAGGCGTTGCTTCATGCCGAGCGAGTAGGCGCGGTACTTGCGCCGGGCGGCGTCCGCGAGGCCGACCCGCTCCAGGGCGGCCGACACCGCGCCGTCCACCGCCCGCCCGGACAGGAAGGGCTCCGCCGCCGCGAAGCGCAGCAGGTTCTCGCGGCCCGACAGGAACGGGTGGAACCCCGGGCTCTCCACGAGAGCGCCGACGTGCGGGAGCACGCGGTCGGCCGCCCCCGGCACCGGCGCCCCGAGCAGCTCGATCTCGCCCTCGGTCGGCTGGACGAGCCCGAGCAGCATGCGGATCGTCGTCGTCTTGCCGGAACCGTTCGGGCCCAGCATGCCGACCACGGCGCCCTCCGGCACCTCCAGGTCGACGCCGTCCACGGCGACCGTGCCGCGGTAGACCTTGCGCAGCCCGCGGGTGCGGGCCGCGAGGGCGGCGGTGCCGGTGGCCGGCGGCACCGGCTCGGCGCCGCCTGCGGTCACTGCTGGTCCAGGGCGTCGACGAGCACCTGCTCGGGCACCGCACCGGCCGCGACCCGGCCGTCGTCGGTCACGATCACGCCGCCTACCCTGATCTGCACGTGGGTCCCGGTGCCGAAGTCGCCGGACACCCGCTGCCCGATCCGCTCCAGCGCCCCGCTGAGGTCCTGCTCGCCGCCCGTGAACGCACCGGGCAGGTCGCCGGACGCCGCGCCGTCGGACATCCCGGCGGGCATCTTCGGCAGGTCGGCCGGCAGCTCGGCGATCACCACGGTGTCCCAGCCGTCGCCGACCGTCGTCACGCCCTGCTGGGCCATGCGGTCGGCCATGTGGTCCTCAGGCCCGGGCTTCCCGGCCCGATGCGCTGCGGCGTCGCCCGCGTCGGTGGTCTCGACCTTCGTGCCCTGCGGCGGCGTGAAGTCGAACAGCGCCGGATCCTGCGCGCCGAGGTCGAGCTCGACGAACCCGAGCGAGAGCACGGGCTCGGACCGGCCGTTGGCGTACACGTCGAACGCGAGCGGCATGCGCGTCTGCTCGTCGATCGCCACGGTGACCTCGCGCAGCAGCGTCTTCTCCGACGGCTTGGGCGTCAGCACGAGCTCGTAGGCGGCCCGGCCGGCGACGCGCGCCGTCCCGTCCACGGTGATCTCGCTGGTCGGCCGGAGCTGCTCGATGATCTCGGCGGCGGCCCGAGCGGGGTCCGCCAGCTGGGCCTCGGCATGCTTCCGGGCGGCCGCGGCGTCGGCGTCGTCCCAGGTGAGGTGCTCCGCCGTCCGCTCCTGCGAGTCGTAGGCCCAGACCTCGTCGGGGTTCTTCACGAACGTCACCTCGGACGTCGCCTTCTCCAGCTGGACCCGGGCGCTCTCCTGGCCGTCGTGGAACACCCGCGCCGACTCGAAGTCGAGGTCCGGCGTGCCGGGCAGGGCGGGCAGCCCGAGCTCGTTGCTCACCTCGGCCTCGCCGGAGAAGGCCTGCGGCTCGGCCGCCAGGACCGAGGCGACCAGGGCCTCCGGTTCGACGGCGGGGAGCACCGGATCGTCGTCCGCGCCCGCGGGCAGGGTGGTCAGCGCCAGGCCCGCGAGCCCCACGGCGATACCTGACCCCGCGGCGACCAGCGCCTTCGTCCTCGGCCTCATGTCGGCTCCTTCGCTCCCGTGGACCGTGCCCGGCCCCGTCGTACGTGACCTCGTGCCTGACTTCTTCCACCATGCGCCCTCGCGGCTGAGACCGCGCTGAGAGTCACCGCGCCCGTGCGGCGAACCGGCCCGTCGGCACCCCCGCGAGGCCGGCCGTGCGGCATGCTGGCAGGCATGAGGCCGCAGATCCTCGTGGTGGACGACGAGCCCGGCGTGCGCAAGGCGCTGGACCGCGGCCTGCGCGCGGAGGGCATGGACGTCGCCCTCGCCGCCGACGGGCCGACGGCGCTGCGGCTGGCCCGCACCGGGTCGTTCGACGCGATCCTGCTGGACATCATGATCCCCGGGCTGTCCGGTTACCGCGTGCTGCAGGAGCTGCGCGCCGCCGGGATCACCACGCCGGTGCTGCTCGTCTCGGCCAAGGACGGCGAGGTCGACCAGGCCGACGGCCTGGACCTCGGCGCCGACGGCTACCTGGTCAAGCCCTTCTCGTTCGTGGTGCTGCTCGCGCAGGTGCGCGCCCTGCTGCGCCGGGCGGCGGCGGGCGCCGTCCGGACCCGCATCCTGGTCGGGCCGCTGACGGTGGACCGTGCCTCACGCACCGTGCGGTACGACGACGTCGGCGTCCCGCTGAGCCCGCGTGAGTACAGGCTGCTGGAGGCGCTGGCCTCGCGGCCGGGCACCGTGTGGACCAAGCAGGAGCTGCTGACCGAGGTCTGGGGCGACGAGCAGGCCGCGACCCGGAACGTCGTCGAGGTGTACGTGGGCTACCTGCGCCGCAAGCTGGCCGCCGTCGGCGCCGGGGACCTGGTCCGGACCGTCCGGGGGCACGGGTACCAGCTCGGGGACGCGCTCCGGTGAGCGCGCCGCCGAGGGCGCCGTCGGGCGGGCGCTGGTCCGGGGTCTCGCTGCGCCTGCGGATCACCCTCCTCGCCACAGCGGTCACGCTGGCCTGTCTGCTCGGCCTGGCGACGGCGGCCGGCCGGGGCCTCGGCCCCGTGCTGACGGACGCCGTGGACGACGAACTGCACGTGGCGCTGGCCACCGCGGCCGGCGACGTGGCGGCCGGCCGGACGCCGGACTCCGCCGACGGGCTGGAGGTGCGGGTGCTGGACACCGCGGGGGACGCGGCCGGGGACGGCGCCGGGGTCGCTGCCCCCGCGCCGGTCCTGACGCGGGACCAGGTGCGCGCCCTGAAGGCCGGTACCCCGGTCACCGCAGGCGGCGCGCAGCCAGTGCGCTGGCACGGCGTGGTCACCACCGCACCCGACGGCAGCCAGCGCCTCGTCGTCGCGGGCACGGGACTGGTGGGGCAGGCGGCCGCCAGGGCGTCGGGCGGCCGGTGGCTGCTGGTGACCGCGCTGGTCGGGGCGCTGGTGGCGGGGGTAGCGATCTGGTTCGCCGTCGGCTCCGCTCTGGCGCCGGTCGCCCGCATGCGGGAGTCGGTGCGCCGGCTCGCACCCGGTGCCCGCGTGGCGGTGCCCGGCGGCGCCGCGCGCGAGCTGCACGCCCTGGCCGACGACTTCAACGTGCTGCTGGACCGCCAGGACGCCACCGCCGAGCGGCTGCGCCGGTTCACGGGCGACGCCGCGCACGAGCTGCGCTCCCCCGTCGCGTCGATCCGCGTGCAGTCCGAGGTCGCCGTCGCGAGCCCCGACCCGCGGCTCTCGCAGGAGGTGCACGCCGACGTCCTGGCCGACGCCGAGCGGCTGTCCGCGCTGCTCGACGGTCTGCTGGCGCTGGCCCGGTCGGACGCCGGCGAGCTGCCGCCCGCGGAGTCGATCGACCTGGTCGACGCGGTGCGGTCGGCGGTGGCGCGGGCGGGGGCTCGACCGGAGGCGGGGCGGGACGGCGGCGAGCCCGTGCCGATCGTCGTCAACGCCCTGACCGATCGGGCCTGGGCGGCCGCGGCGCACACCGAGACGGAGCTGGTGCTCGACAACCTGCTGCGCAACGCCGCCCGGTACACCCGCACGCGGGTGGTGGTGACGGTCCTCGCGCAGCGCTCCACGGTGCGGGTGCTGGTCGACGACGACGGGCCGGGCGTGCCCCCGGAGCACCGCGCCAAGGTGTTCGACCGGTTCTACCGGGTGTCGGACGACCGCGCCCGGACCTCCGGCGGCGCCGGGCTCGGGCTGGCTCTGGTCGCCGAGCTGGTGCGGCGCCGGGGCGGCGAGGTCACCGTCGGGGAGTCGCCCGACGGCGGGGCACGGTTCACGGTGGTGTGGCCCCGGGCGCGGTGAGCGGGTGCGGAGACCGGGCACGGGGCGGCGGCCGGAGGGTGATATTCCTCGCACCGGCACCGCCCCTGATCAGGGTTAGCGTGACGAGGTGGACACGACGGCCCTGATCGCAGCCTGCATGGCCGTCGTCCTCGGGGCCGGCCTGCAGCGCGTCGCCGGGATGGGCGTCGGCATGGTGGCCGCGCCGGTGCTCACCGTGTTCCTCGGTGCCTCGGTAGGCGTGCTGGTGAGCAACGTCGCCGCGATCGTCACGGCCCTGCTCATCCTGCGCGCGCTGCGCGACGGCGTGGACTGGCGGCGCGTCGTGACGATCCTGCCGCTGATGCTGGTGGGCTCGGTGCTCGGTGCGCTCACGGTCCGCGAGGCCGACCCGGCCTGGCTCGACGTGATCGTGGGCGGTTCGGTGCTGCTCGCGCTCGGCGCCTCGGCGATCCTGCGGCGCCGGGTGCGCATCCAGGGCCGCTCGGTGGCGGTCGCCACGGGTCTGGCGGCGGGGTTCATGAACACCACCTCGGGGGTCGCCGCACCGGCCTGGACCGCGTACGCGCTGGCCACCCGCTGGGACCACAGGTCGTTCGCGGCGACGATGCAGCCGCTGCTCGTGGTCATGAACGCCATGTCGGTGGCGACCAAGCTGGGTTTCGGCGCCATCCCGTCCGGCTTCGCGCCGGCGTGGTGGGTCTGGCCGGTGCTGCTGGCAGCAGTGCTGGCCGGCGTGTCGGTCGGCAACTTCCTGGCCCTGCGGATCTCGACCCGGGCGGCGTCCCGGACGGCCCTCGCGGTGGCGACGGCGGGCGCCGTGACGGCCCTTGCCCGGGGCCTCCTCACGCTCTGACGGCGCGCTCGACGTCCGCTGTCCGAGGGACCCGCCCCGCACGTGTCAGACGTACAGCTCACCCAGGTGACCTGTGTGTCTGACACGTGCGGGAGTGTCAGTGGTGTCCGGAATACTGACCGCGTGATCCGAGTCGTCCGCTCCCTCGCCGTGGGTTTCGCCCTCGCGTGCCTCCTCCTGATCGGCCTCCGCCTCGACCACGGCGCCCCGGGCTGGTGGCTGCCCGTGGCCCTCGTCGTGAGCACCCTTGCTGTCGCGCTGACGTCGATGGCGACCGCGCTCCTGGGGATCGGCGGGACCAACGCGCTGCGGACCACGCCGCCGGTCGACGTCGTGGTCACCGCCGAGCGCGAGGGGCGGCTGCACCTGGCCAAGGTGCTGGACATCTCGTCGACGGGCACCGAGATCAACGACGACCCCGTGGCCGAGCTGCGGCTCGCCGTCGACGCCCGGACGCGCACCAGATACACGACCACCACGCGCGTGCTGATCGACCGGACGCGGCTCCCGCAGTTCCAGCCCGGCGCCGTCGTCGTGGTGCTGCAGGAGAAGGCGGACGCCCCCGGCGTGACCCTGCTCCAGTCGCCGCCGCAGTCCTGGCGGGAGAAGGCCGCGCAGGCAGCCGCGGACGACCGGGTCGCCCGGATGGACGAGCCGCCCGAGTGGGCGACGCCCGTGCCGGCCGGCCGGGACGCGCGCGGCCTCGTGAAGATCCCGGCCGCAGTGCTCGCCCTGCTGGTGCTCGTCGGGTTCGCCGCGCGGCTCTACCCCGTGCGCGAGGACATCACGGCGGTACTCACCGGCACCCCGCTCCTGGAGGTCTCCGCCGCCCAGGAGCGGCGCGTCGAGCAGGAGGCCAGCACACTGGAGCCGGCGCGCGCCCAGGAGGTGGTCGCCGCGTTCGTCGCCGAGGCCGGGCACAGCGGGTTCCTGAGCGTGGGGCTCGGCAGCACGACTGCCACCGCGACGATGCCGGCGGAGCCGGGCTCCGACCACACGGACGAGCTCTGGTGGTCGCGCGGCGACATCACGCGGCACGAGCCGTCGTCGATCCAGCCGCGCGACGACGAGCTGCCGCTGGAACCCTTCGACGCCGCCGACGTCGACTGGGGCGCGCTCCAGGAGCTCGCGGAGCGGCTGCCGCGACAGGCGGGCTTCGAGCCGGAGGACTTGGTCACCGTCCAGGTCCGGGTGCCGACGTCCGCCTTCGACGACGCCGGCCTGCCCTACGAGATCATCGTCTGGGGCTCCGGCCCGTACGACGACGCCTCGGTGACCTACGATCCCGACGGCGAGGTCGTCGACATGTACGGCGGAGCGAAGGGGTCCGAGATCGCGACGTGGGAGGCCGAGCACTGACGACGGCGGGGCTGGTCAACGGCAGGGCTCGTCAACGGCAGGGCTGGTCAACGGCGCAGGCGCCGGTCGACGAGCAGCAGTCCGATGACCGTCAGCGCGATGATCACCACGAGGCCGATCCGGTCCACGGTGGTGTGCGCCATGATCACCAGCCCGCCCACGGAGTGGGCCACGAGCGCCCCGCCGATCAGGGCGAGCGTGTGCCGCGGTGTCCAGGCCGGGGAGGACGCCGTCCGCATCAGGTAGTGGTAGCAGGCCACGACGCCGACCGCGGTGACCGCCATCGGGATCAGCACCGTCAGACCCTCGGTGAACGCCGGTTGCTCGGCCCCGAACACCGGGAACGAGAGCCCGAAGAAGACCAGCGTCGCCAGGCCGGACGCCGCGGCGAGGTAGCCGAGGGACGGGACCGGCGCCGCGCCCGACGAGCCGGGCCGGCCTGCCGAGACGTCCTGCCGGCCCGGTGCGACCGTCCGGACCCGTGGGGCCGGCACGACGAACAGGGCGACGATCCCGAGTGCGAGCACCAGCACGACCACGCCGAGCACGAACGCGGTCGGCGCCTGGTAGCCGGGGTCCTCCGAGAGCGTCACCGTGCGGAGCAGCCCCACGCCGAGCACCGCGACGACGCCGGCGACGACCGTCCCCGGCACGCCGAGATACGGGCGGCCCCGGTGCGCGGGGAAGAGCAGGTTCGTCAGCGCGATCGGGATGCAGACGGTGAACACGGCGTGGTAGATCGCGTTCGCCTCGAAGTACGGCAGGTTGACGCCGAGCACGCGGGCACCCCACGACGCGGCGTCGTACAGGTGCGGGCTGGTCAGCGCCTGCAGGCCGATCCCGTCCTCGACCAGCTCGTAGGCCAGGGCGAGCAGCAGGATGCTGGGCCAGCCGCGCCCGCGTCGCGCGACCAGCTCGCGGATCAGCAGCACGCCCGCACCGTAGACCGGCATCCAGAGCAGCACGAGCCACGCCATCCGGACCGGAGTGGACCCCAGGGCGAGCTCGGCGATCAGCGGGGTGAGTACCACGAGCGTCCAGGCGGCGCCCCGGTTCCGCAGGCGCAGCGGGCGGGTGGGACTCGGTGTGTGCGCGTTCGTCATCGCTGCTCCCCCTGACGGATTGCCGCCATCTCTCTGTCACTTCCCGGGCAGCTCCATGTCCCGGGCAGTTCCTTATCACTGATAAGTATCACTGATAAGGAGCCCCCTGGCTAGAGTCGGGCCATGCCGCGCACCCGACCTGGACTCGACCGCCCGACGATCGTCGCCGCGGCCATCGAGACGCTGGACGAGCGCGGCCTGGACGGGCTGTCCAGCCGCAACGTGGCGCGCCGGCTCGGCGTCCAGCAGCCCGCGCTGTACCACCACTTCCGCAACAAGGCGGAGCTGCTGAACGCCGTCGCGGCCGAGGTGCTCGACCGCCGCCACACCGACCGGCTGCCCGGACCCGACGAGGGCTGGGACGCGTTCCTGCTGCGCAACGCCCGCAGCCTGCGCCGCGCCATGCTCTCCGTGCGCGACGGCGCCCGCCTGATCGCCTCGACCGGGCCGCGGGCCCCGAACCTCGCCAACTCGGTCGCGCAGGTCGCTCACCTGGAGGCGCAGGGGTTCGCCGGGCCGGACGCCGTGCTGGCGTTCATCGCCGTCTCCCGGTACACGATCGGGGCGACCCTCGAGGAGCAGACGACGCCCAGCGGGCAGTCGATCCTGGCCGACGACACCGGCACCGTCGAGGGCGCCGACCGGCTCGCTCTGGCCGTCCGGGCCGTCACCGAGCTGGGCCCCGAGCACGAGTTCGAGGCCGGGCTCATCGCCCTCGTGCGCGGCCTGGCCCCGGGCGGAGCCTGAGCGCGGGGCTTCGGCCGGCATCCGCCGGGAGCCTGGCCGGCGCCGCTCCTGCACCGCTCCGGCACCGCGGGTCCGGGCGGCGGGACGCGGTCAGACCGGGAGCTCGTCCCTCCCCCGTGCCGGCTCAGGCCCCGCCGGCGGCTCGACGAGCGCGCGGGCGGGCCTGTCGGCGTCGTACCGGAGGCCCACCTGGTCGCCGACGGCGTGCACGGCGCCCCAGGTGATCTCGGTGAGCGTCTGCTCGCCCGCGAACGGGTGCCGCCAGCGGACCGTCGTCGCCGTGCGGGGCCGGCCGTTGTAGACCACCTTGCCCGCCGGCCGGACCTCCGTGACCGTCCCGGTGGCGCGCTCGCCGGTCCGGGCCAGCCGCGCGCGGGCGGCCCTCCGCACCCGGACGCGCAGCACCGGGATGCCCGCTCCCGCGAGCGCCAGGGCGACCAGCCCGAAGATGGTCTCGAGCCAGTACCCGTAGCTCGCGTCGAGACGGGCTTCGCCCGGGTCGGCGGGGTCGTACAGGACGGTGACCCCCTCGCCGACGTCGTACCGGGGCGGGTTGGTGCCGGTGCGGTCGGTGAGCTCGTACTCCCGGCCGCCCACGTCGTACGCCACGACCGCGTGGTACGTGTGGCTCGAGGAGCCGTTGTCGCTGCTGCTGTACTGCTCGTCGAGCCCGACGACGACGCCGTCGGCCGGCCGCGCGTCGGCCAGGAAGCTCGCGGTGCGCACCGCGAGGAAGGCCGCGACCGTGCCGAACACCGCCGCCATGACCAGCAGTCCGACGGCGACGAGGAGCAGGGCGCGAGATCTCATCCGGGCATCGAACCACGGGCTGTCGGTGCACACGAAGCCGTGAGCGACGTGCCGAGCGAGGCTGTGCGCCCGCCCGGCGCACAGCGTACGGGGGCTAGACGCCGACGCGGTCGCGGACCATCGCCACGACCTTGCCCATGTTGACCGCCCAGCCGACGCCGAAGACGCGCGGCCCGATCACGTGCTCGGCCTCGGGGTCCCAGAGCCGCTCCTTGGCGCGCTCCATCGTGGGGAACCGGAAGTCGTACGGCACCACGGCCGCCACCTTGCCGTTCCACGTGCGTTCTTCCTCCGGGAGGCGCAGCTCCTTGACGACCGCCGCGACCGCCAGGCCGATGGTCACGAGGGTGACGAACCGCTTCAGGCCGCCTCCGCGGTGCTTGTCCTGGCCACTGCCCGACTTGCTGGAGCCCACGACGTCCTCCGGTCCTCGCGGCACCGCCGCTGATCGCGGTGCCTGTCGCCACCATCCTGGGCCACCGTGCGGGAGGTCGCGAACGCAGCAGGGGGCGATGCGGGGCGGGTCCGGGACGGGTCCGGCGGGTGTCAGAGGCGGGTGGCATGCTCGGTGCCCATGGGCCTGATCACCGACTACTTCATCGCCGGCTCCGACACCGAGGCGGGACGGTTCCTCGACGGCGGCGTCTACGGCGCGGGGCTCGACGACGACGACCTGCACGCGGCCAAGGGCATCGATCCCTTCGTCATGCTCGGCACCCTCGAGGCGGCGCTGACCGAGCTGCCGTACGCCGAGATCTCCGGGGACCGGACGCCACCGGTCGGTATGGGCGACAGCGGCGAGTCCGGCATCGTACGGGTGCGCGGCACGCTCACCGCCGCCCTCGCCGACCTGGACCCGGGTCGCGTGCCCGAGGTCGCGGAGTCCTGGGGCAGTACCGAGGAGTTCGGTCCGGACGCGGACAAGGAGGCGGTCGCGGATTTCCTCCGGAGCATGACGGGGCTGGCACGGCGCGCGGTGGCGCAGGGGCGGGCGATGTACTGCTGGTTCTCTGTGTGATGAGCTGGTTCTCTGTGTGATCAGCTGTGTGATCAGCTGGTTCTCTGTGTGGTCAGCCCAGCGCGTCGAGCAGGCGGGCGCACCGCGGCGGGTCCTGCGTCAGGCCGTGCGCCAGCCCCCACAGCCGGTAGTCGGTGACCCGCCAGACCGCCCACGCCCGTGCCAGGCCCTCATCGAGCCCGGCGGCCTCAACGAGCACGTCGAACCAGCGCGGGATCTCCCGGTCGGACATCTCGTCGACCCGGTGCCAGAGCACGTTCACCGCTGTCCGCTCCGCGTCGCCGCGCCGCAGCACCGGGTCGACGACGCACCATCGGCCGCCGCCGTCCCGCAGCACCTGGTCGAAGTGCAGGTCGGCGTTCACGGCGACCGGGTCCCGGTCACCGGCGAGGATCACGGCCGCGGCGTCGGCCGCGCGGTCGAGGACTCCCCCGTCGAACGGCCGGCCCAGGCGTTCCCAGGCCGGTCGCTGCAGCGGGGTCAGGGTCGCGACGTCGTCGGCCGTGTGCCCGACGCCGGCCGCGACGTCGTCGCCCGCCGGGACCGCGAGGCGGCGCGCGATCCGGCCGATCTCGGGGACCGCGACGGCCAGGGGCTCGCTGGTGAGGGCGCGGTCCGGGTCGAGCCGGTCCAGCAGGAGGGCGCCGGCCGCGGGATCGGCCTCGAGCTCCGTCACGACGCCGTGGCCGCGCCAGAACTCCAGCGCCGTCGAGAGAGCCGCGACGTCGTCGTCCGGGGGCGTCAGGCGCAGCGCGGCGGGCTGTCCGGCGCGGCGGACGGGGACGACCAGGGCGTTCGACCCGTGCCGGGGCGGCCCGTCGACCGTGAGTGCCCAGCGCCCGCACCAGGTGTCCACGAGGCGCGGGAGGTCGGTCAGCCAGCGCTGCTCCGCCGCCGTGGCGGACCACCAGCGCGGCATCGCGAGGAACGACGCGGGCACCTCGATCGCGCTCAGGAGCCCTCCGTCACGGTGTCCTGCGCCTCCGCGAGCAGCGCGTGCCGGTTGGTCCGCACGAACGCCTTGAGCGCGGTGGGCACCAGGTCGAGGCCGGCCAGGGCGGCGTCGTCGCGCAGGTCCACGCGCTCCACCTCGTAGGTGCCCCGGGTCGGATCCTGGAACTCCGGGCCGGACCGCAGCGCCAGGTCGAGCGACCTCAGGCGCGCCAGGAAGTAGTGGTGCACCGCCACGCCCGTGTCCTTGGGCTGGGACGTCAGGAACACCTGCCGGACGACGTCCGCCGTGGCGCCCAGCTCCTCGAGCAGTTCGCGGCGCAGGCCGGCCTCGACCGAGGCGTCCTCCGGCTCGACGCGGCCGCCGGGCGTCACCCAGTACGGCGCGCGCCCACGGACGGTGCGCTTGATGAGGACGAGACGGCCCGCGTCGTCGAGCAGGACCGCGCGCGCCGAGCGGCTCACGACCGTCGGCGGGACGGTCCGGGTCGCGTGGATCTCGTCCATCACGGGCGCCTGGCGCAGGTATCCCTCGAACAGCGGGCCGCCGGCGGCGTCGAGGGTGGCCCGCGCGACGTCGACCATGGCCTGGTCGTCGTGCCGCGCCGCCACCCAGCGGGCGGCGTAGCCGAGGTCCCAGGTACGCAGCTCGCGCAGCAGCCACTTGCCGCCGCCGTCCCACCGTCCGGCCGCCGCCAGGGCGAGGTGCCCCACCCGCTCCCACAGCACGGAGCGCACCACGTCGGCCTCGCCTCCGTCGCGCGCGTAGGCGAGGTCGTCCAGCAGGTCGGTCACGACGTACCGGGCGTCCTCCAGCGCGGCGTCGGACGCCGGACCGGGGCCGGCGTCGAGCAGCGCGCTGCACTCGGCCTGCAGGTCGTCGACGGCGCCGGCGGGCCCCGCCACGAGCACGCCCGTGGCGATCATCCGTGCCAGCGTGGGCTTGCGCCGCGCCGTCTCCGTGGTGATGAACCAGCGGTGCCCGGCCTCGGTGTTCACGAACAGCTCGACGGGCCAGCCACGCCAGCGCAGCGCGTCCCGGTGCCCGACGGCGTCGTCCGGAAGACACACGACGATGTCGAGGTCCGAGCCTGCGGTCCGGGCGCCCGGGTCGAGGACGCTGCCGGCGAGCAGCGCCCACCGAGCCTCCGGGTAACGGTCGGCCACCAGGGCAGCAGCGTCTGCTCGCGGGTCCACGCCCGTCATCCTTGCGCACGGCGCGCGGCCGGAACACCCGTTTTCGTGAAGAAAGGCGGCGGTACGCCAGGAGCGATCAGGTGCGCGCGGCGTGACCGGTCTCGATCGCGGGGTAGAAGTCGACCAGCCAGTCCCAGAGCACGTCCGCCACCTGCGCGGCCTCCCGCCCGGTGGTATCGATGACCAGGTGGGGATCCGGCGACTGGGGCGGCCGGCGGTTGTGGAAGAGCGAGAGCCCCGCCGGGTGCTCGTGGCGGCGCTGCCGGTCCTCGAGATCGCCGTCGGCGGCTCGGAGCTCGACGATCGCCACGGCTGCCGCACCCTCCCGGGCGAGCTCGGCGAGCCGCGCCTCGAGGTCCTGGTTGGCCTCCGGCTCGAACGCCTGCCCGTCAACGATCACGCCCTGGCCGGCGCGCAGCATCGCCACGACAGCGACGTTCATCGCGCCGAGCATCCGCTTGCCGTCCGCGCCCGTGCGGATGCGGCGCACGCCGGGCTCGACGTCCTCGTAGCGAAAGCCCAGGTGGGAGTGCCGGGCACCCGGAAGCCCGCCGCCCCAGTGGTCGGGGATCATCCGGAACAGCTCGTCGAGACCGAACCGCAGCAGGGGCCGCTCCGAACGGTCCTGGACCGCCGTCGTCAGGGTCGACTTCCCGGCGGCCGAGGGACCGTTGATGACCAGGCACAGGGGCGGCACGGTCTGGTTCACGCCGGTCCGGGCAGCATCGGTCTGGTGCGCGCCCACGTCAGCCCACCGCCGTCCGGCGCCGGACGCGGGTCACGATGCTCCTGGTCGCGAGCTTGTGGAAGCCCGAGTCGATCACGAGCAGCCGGTACACCGCCCCGGGCACCCCGGGGAAGGTCGCGTCGGTGTGCGCCTCGAGCCGGGTGCCTCCGTCGCCGTCGGGCAGCAGGGCGAACGTGAGCGTGTAGGTCGAGAACCGGTGCACGCCGTCGAGCACGAGCCGGGCCGGTGGGTCGGCCGCCGCGACGTGGAAGCCGGGCACCACCGAGCCCGCCGTCAGCGGGCGCGGGCCCAGGTGCCGCTGGTCGCGGCAGCCGATCAGGCGGACGTAGGAGGCCGGGCGCCCGAGCACCTCGACCTGGTCCAGGACGGCCTGCCAGACGACGTCGGGCGGGGCATCGATCAGCGTCGAGCGCACGTCGCGGTACCGCCGGGGTCCGACCATGCCTGGACCCTACCCGCGCCCGCGCACGCACCCATGCCGCACCCGGGCAAGCCCCCCGCCACCTCACCCGCTATCCGGGACCAAAGGCCCTGACGCGCCACCCCCGGCGGACGGAAACTGCCGGTTAGGCGACTGGATCGTCCACGGAGGTACGCCATGTCCGCCAGGCAGCACGACAACAGCAGACAGCACGACAGCAGAGGGCCGCACACCGGCAGACGGCAGCGGATCGGCCGCGGGCTGGCCGCCGCCGTCGGCGCCCTCGCGGTACTGGTCGCGGGCCTCACCCTCCCGGCCGCCGCCGAGCCGGAGACGCCGGTGGTCTACACCTCGGGCTCGACGGCGACGCGGGCCAACGGCCTGGGGTTCGACACCTGCGACGCTCCCTCGCTCGCGGCCCTGAACGCCTGGCGGGGCACATCGCCCTACGACGTGGTGAACATCTATTTCGGCGGCATCAACCGAGGCTGTGCCGCCCAGCCGAATCTCACCCCGACCTGGGTGCGCGGGGCCGTCTCGGCGGGCTGGAAGCTGCTGCCCACCTACTTCGGGTACCAGCCGACCTGCATGTTCGGCACAAAGGAGCACCGCTACACCGCGACCGACGCGACGGCCCGCGGGAGCTCGGACGGCGCCGACGCCGTCGCGCGGGCCAAGGCCCTCGGCGTTCTGTCCGGCAGCGGCCTCTACGCCGACGTGGAGCACTACGACCGCACCGACACGTCGTGCCGGACGGCGGTGCGGCGCTACGTCTCCGCATGGACCAAGGCCCTGCACGGTTCGGGGTACCTGGCGGGTGTGTACGTGCACCAGGACTCGGGGCTGCGGGACCTCTCCGACACGTACAGCTCGACCTCGTACGCCCGGCCCGACGCCGTCTGGATGGCCCGCTGGGACGGCAACAGCTCGCTCACGGGCTGGCCGACCGCGCCGGACTCGCAGTGGTCCTACTACCAGCGCGCGAAGCAGTACCAGGGCGACCACAGCGAGACCTGGGGCGGGGTGACCCTCGACATCGACTCCGACAACGTCCGGGCGCCGGTCGCCACGACCGCGCGCAGCTACTCGGTCACCAGCACGTCGCCGCTGAACGCGCGCAGCGGGCCGGCGTCGTCCTACTCCGTGGTGCGCACCTACGCACCCGGCGCGACGCTGGCCGTGGTGTGCCAGGCCAGCGGCCAGCGGGTCGACACGACGTCCGTGTGGGACAGACTGACCGACGGCACCTGGGTGAGCGACCGGTATGTCTCGACGCCGTCGAGCACCGGGTTCTCCTCGACGCTGCCGCGGTGCGCCTACCCCGGTCAGGTGACCGTGGACCTGCTCACCGCGCGCACCGGTCCCGGCACCTCCTACCCGGCCGCGGGCAGCCCGCTGCCCCGCGGCACGCTGGCGTACGTGACGTGCCAGAAGGTGGGAACCCTGATCCGGACGAGCAGGGTGTGGAACCAGCTGCGCAACGGGACCTGGGTCAGCGACTACTACGTCTCGAACCGGTCGAGCACGACCTGGAGCGCGCCCGTGCCCCGCTGCCCGTGACCTGGCCTGGTCACGTCTCCGCGCGGCTGCGTGGCGTGAAGAGCAGCGTCAGGCCGTCGAGCAGGCGTTCGAGCCCGAACGAGAACAACGACTCGAGGTCGAGCTCCGTACCCGGCTCCGTGACCCGGGCGATCAGTGGGCCGTCGACGGCAAGCCGCGCGACGGTCCACTGCTTGCTGGTCATCCCGGTGTCGAGCTCGGCTCCGGTCTCGGCCTCGATGTTCACCGCCGTACCCCGCACATAGTTGACCAGGGCGCCGTAGACGTGCAGCCGGGTGGTCGGGTCCAGGTCGAGGCCGTCGAGCGCGCGCAGGGTCCAGACCCCGTACTCCAACAGCCCCGGGAGCGTGGCCGGCCGGATGATCGAGACGAGGCGAGGCAGCCACGGGTGGCGTTGATAGGTCGCCCACTGGAGCTGGGCGGCCAGCCGCAGGTGGGCGCGCCAGCCCTGCGGCGCCTCGGGGTACTCGATCTCGGCGAACGCAGCGTCCGCGATGAGCTGGGTGAGCTCTGCCCTGGCGTCGAGGTGCCGGTGGAGCGTCATGGTTGCCACCCCGAGCTCGGCCGCCACTGCCCGCAGGGACAGTGCGGCCAGGCCGTCGGCGTCGGCGATCCTCAGCGCCGCCCGGACGATGTCGTCGCGGTCGAGCCCGCCGGCCGAACGGGACGGCAGCCGCCGGGCGGCGACCACCGCGCCGACCCGGGGGACCGTCTCGATCGCGCCCGACTGCCTGAGCGCGGCGAGAGCCTTGGAGGCGGTCGCCATCGCGACGCCCCACTCGAGCATGATCGCCCGGGTCGTGGGGACGCGGTCGCCGGGTCGGAGCTCGCCGTCGGCGATGCGCCGCTCGAGGTCGGCGACGATCCGGAGGTACCGCGGCAGGTCGGTCACGGCGTCATCGTGCCACGCCTCAGCGGTCCGGCAGCCAGCTGCCGTGCAGGCCGAGCGGCACCCGGACCGGCAGGTGGATCCGGGCGACCGGAGCGGCGGTGAAGTCCTGTGCGGCAAGGATCACCAGGTCGCTGGCGTTGCGCTCCGGGTTGTGGACGTAGGTGAGCAGGTAACCCTCGTCCTCGCCGTACCCCGCCGTGGCGAACACCGCCTCACCCACGGCCTCGTCCCGGCCGAACCGGTGCACCTCGGCCGTGCCCCGCTCCAGGTCGTGCTTGACGAGAGCGTTCGTGAAGGTGTCGTCCGCCGGTACGCCCTCCGCCTCGAACGGGACCCCGTAGAGCGCGGTCGCCGCCGAGTAGCCGTAGCGGTACGGAAGGGTGAGACGGGACTCGTTGACACGCGGGAAGTCCTGCGGCCGGTCGTCGACCCGCTGCTGGCGGATCGAGTCCGGCCCGATGGTCCAGCGGTCGAGCATCGGGCGGATCGCGCCGGGGTCGGACGGATCGAACGGTCCCTCCGCGGTGACCACGTCGACAACCACCGAGTCACCGTCGTCGTAGGCGTTCAGCGTGTGGCTGACGTGGACCGGATCGATGTCCAGCCAGCGGACGTCACCCCCCGACCGGGGCATGACCCCGACGCGGGTCGGGTGGTCGGGCAACCAGCGGCAGTCGTAGCCGTCGAAACCGAGCGGCGTGTCCCAGAGCACCACGTGGTTTTCGGTGAGCGCGAAGTCGTGCATGAAGGGTGAGCGCGACATCGGGATCATGGTGGTCCCGGTGACGGTCCCCTTGGCGTCGGTCACGATGTGCTGGACGACGTCCCTGCCCATCATGTACGACAGCGAGTGCAGCTCCCCCGTGAGCGGGTCGTGCTTCGAGTGCGCCCCGGCCGTGAAGCCCTCTGCGGTGCCACCGAGGGTGCAGGTTCCCACCGTGCCCAGCTCGTCGTCGAGCTCCGCGGGCGGGAGTCCACCCTCGGCCAGGGCGAACGTGCGTTCCGCGTGCTCGATGACGTGAACCATGGGCGCGAAGCCGGACGTGCGGACGAAGCGGTTGCGGTACCACTCGGCCCTGCCGTCGCGCAGCCGCACACCGTGGACCATGCCCTGGCCCATTCCCCAGATGTGCACGCTCGGGTCCTCGACGCCCAGGGCGTTGGGCCCGTTACGCAGGTAACGGCCGTTCAGCTCGGCCGGGATCCGCCCGGTGACGGGCAGACCGTAGGCGGTGATCTCTTCGGTGACGGGCGCGAAAGGCCCTTCCAGGTAGCGCATACGAGCACCGTAGGGAAGCAGGGCCCTGAGCTGGGTGGACGGTGGAGATCGGGGCGCTGTGCACTAGTGCACGGTCCCCGCCTGCCGCGCGTTGCCGCCGAACCCGATCTCGTTGCCCTCGGGGTCGCGGTAGATCATCTTGCGCACGCCGCCCTCGAAGGTCTCGTGATCGTCCGGCTCCAGGCCACGAGCGGCGATCTGGCCGACCCTGACGTCGAGGTCGTCCACGAACAGCGTGTGCGTCGCGAGGCCCGCGCGCTCTGGGCGCTGTTCCACGACGATCCAGCGGTGCGGGGCGACCTCCCACACCGCCTCTGTCGGCGTCGCCTTGAAGGTGGGCGGGCTGCCCAGCAGCGTCTCCCACCAGGGGTAGGCGGTGGCGTAGTCGCGGACGCACGCGACCGCGAAGAGCTCGGGTCCGTCGGAAAGAAATTCGCTCATGGCAGGACGGACGCCGCGCTGGTGCCGAACTCATCGGTGGAGCCGAGCTCATCGGTGGAGCCGAACTCATCGGTCGCCGCCCGGCCCGGGGACCGTCACACCGGTCGGAGGTTCGCGAACAGGTCGTTGAACGCCTCGGTCATGGACGGGTGCGTGTAGATCTCGTCGCGCATCTCGCTCGCGGTGACGCCGTGCCGCATCGCGAGCGCGACCGTGTTGATCGTCTCGTGGGCGTCGTGGCTGAGCATCGTGACCCCGAGGATCTGGTCGGTCTCGGCGTCGACGACGGCCTTCATGACGCCGCGCGGGTCGTGCACGATCCGCGCCCGGGGCACGGTCGCCATGTCCGCGACCTTGCGCGTCGCGACCAGGAGCGGCCGCCCGGTCGCGCGGGCCTCCGCCTCGGTGAGGCCGACGCGCGCCAGGGGCGGGGTCATGAACAGCGCCGAGGCGACGGCCCGGCGGTCCGTGGTGGTGCGGCGGCCCTCGCCCGTCAGGTGGTCGAGCACGACGCGGTAGTCGTCGAGCGAGACGTACGTGTACTGCGGCCCGCCGTTGACGTCGCCGATCGCGTAGACGTGCGGCTGGGTGGTCCGCAGGTGCTCGTCGACGACGACGGCGCCGCGCTCGTCCGTCTTGATCCCGGCGGCGTCGAGGCCGAGGCCGGCGGTGTGCGGGCGGCGGCCCAGCGCGGCGAGGACCGTGTCGCCACGCACCGTCTGCCGGTCGCCGCCCGCGTCGGTCCAGGTCACGACGGCGGCGCCGTCGACGTCCTCGATCCCGGTGACGGTGGCGCCGGTCCGGACAGTGACGCCGGCGGTGGTGAGGATCTCGACGGCGGTGGCCACGACGTCGTCGTCCTCGGCACGGAGGATGCGCGGACCCCGGGCCAGGAGGGTGACGCGCGCGCCGAACGCGGCGTGCATGGCGGCGAACTCCACGGCGACGTAACCGCCACCGAGGACGACGAGCTCGTCGGGCCGTTCGGTACGGGCGAGCAGCTGGGTGCTGGTGACCACGCGCTCGCTCTCGCGCAGGCCCGGGAGCGGCGGGAGCTCCGGGTCGGCGCCGGTGTTGACGACGACGGTCCGCGCGGTGACCCGCAGCGTGTCGTCGCCGGCCCTGACGACCAGGGTGTGCGGGTCGGCGAACGCCGCGGTGCCGGTGATCACCGTGACGGTGTCGAGGGTGTCGAGCATCGCGAAGTTCTTGCCGCGCAGCAGCGTGGTCAGGGCGCCGGTGCGCTCGGCGGCGCGGCGGTAGCGGTCCGGCCCGGGGACGTCGGCCGCGCCGTTCTCGGCGTCGTGCACGAGCGCCTTGGTGGGCACGCAGCCGATGTTGATGCACGTGCCGCCGTACATCTGGTCGGACTGCTCGATCATCGCGACCCGGGCGCCGCGCCGGGCCATGGTGGCCGCGAGGGTCTTTCCGCCCTTGCCGAATCCGACGACCGCGAGGTCGACGTCGAGCTCGGGACCGGCGTCCCCGGTCCGGACCGTCATGGACTCGTCAGCGAGATCGGTCATGCGTCGATCTTGCCGGGTACCCCGGGGCTCCACCAGTGCGCCGGGGGTGAACCTGCCGGATGCGACGATTGAGCCCGTGGAGCACATGATCGACCCTCTGGTCGCGACGTTCGTGATCCTGGCGCTGGCCGTGCTCGGTTTCGCGACCAACCGGGTGCCGCTCGTGATCGTGGCCCTGTTCGTCCCGGTCGCCCTGTGGGCCACGGGAGTCCTCCCGCTGGGCGAGGCCCTGGCCGGCTTCAGCGATCCGGTCGTCCTGTTCATCGCCACGCTGTTCGTGCTCAGCGCGGGCCTGGAGACCACGGGCATCACGGCATGGATCGGAGCGCAGCTCGAGAGGTGCTCGTCGTTCGGGCGCACCGGGCTGCTCGCGACGATGGTCGGCGGCATGGCGCTCCTCGCGGCCGTCATCAGCATCAACGGAGCGGTCGCGGCGCTCCTGCCCGTCGCCGTCGTCGCCGCCGCGCGGGCCGGCATCGTGCCCTCGCGGATGCTGATCCCCGTGGCGTTCGCCGCCAGCGCGGGCTCGCTGCTGACACTCACCGGAACCCCGGTGAACGTGATCATCTCCGAGGTCGCCGCCGAGTCGGGCGGCCGGGAGTTCGGGTACTTCGAGTTCGCGCTGGTGGGCCTGCCGCTCGTCCTGGTCACCATGGTCCTCGTCGTGACCCTGGGCCAGCGCCTGCTGCCGGAGCGGGTTCCCGAGCGCCTGGCCGACGTCGCCGCCGATCCGCGCGAACGGGTGCGTTCGTGGCAGGAGAGCTACGCCGAGGAGCTCGACGCGACCAATCTCTTCACCGGCACCACCGGCGTCGTCGAGGTGCTCATCGCGCCGCGCTCGACCCTGATCGGACGTCGTGTCAGCCCCGGGATGACGACGCGGGACGAGGATCTGGTCGTGGTCGCGCTGCGCCGCGGCAGCGAGTCGTCGAACGGTCCCGACGCCTCTGCCCCGTCCGGGGCCCTGCCCCTGCAGGCCGGCGACTCCGTGCTGGTTCGCGGCCCGTGGGAGGCGCTGCACCGCTACACCCGGTCGCCGGACGTCATCGCCGTCGAGGCGTCGCAGAGCCTGCAGCGGAGCGTGCCGCTCGGCGTCGGCTGGAAGCGGTGCCTCGGTGTGCTGGTCGCGACGATCGGGATCCTGGCCACCGGTGCCGTTCCTCCGGTGATCGTCGGGCTGCTCGCCGCAGTGGCCCTCGTGCTGCTGCGCGTGGTCACGGTTCCGCAGGGCCTGCGCGCGGTCTCCTGGGACACGGTGATCCTCATCGGCGCGCTCATCCCGTTGTCGGCGGCGTTCGTGTCGTCGGGCGCGGCCGAGATGATGGCTGAGCTGGTGATGCGGGTGACCGGGAGCGGGTCGCCGTACGTCGCGCTCCTGGCGGTGTGCGCCCTCACGCTCGTGCTCGGACAGTTCATCTCGAACGTGGCGACCGTGCTGGTGATGGCGCCCGTCGCGGTGTCCTTCGCCCAGACGCTCGACGTGAGCGTGCAGCCGTTCATGATGGCCCTGGCGGTGGTCGGGGCAGCCGCGTTCCTCACCCCGATCGCGACACCGGTCAACCTGATGGTGCTGCAGCCCGGGGGCTACCGGTTCGGGGACTTCTGGCGGCTGGGGCTGCCGCTGGCGCTCGTGTTCCTCGCGGCGGCGGTGCTGTACGTGCCGCTGGTCTGGCCGTTCTGATCTGGACGTTTCTGATCTGGACGTTCTGATCTGGCCGTTCTGGCCGGGCTTTCTGGCGGGGCTTCTCAGCCAGGCCGGCGCGCTACTGCAGCCGGCCCTCGCCCTCCGGCGAGTACCGCCAGGCCCACTTCTGGTCGTCGGACTCCGCCAGCGGCAGGTGCAGCGTGCGCAGCGCCGGCGAGTGGACGTTGCCCATCATGCCGCCGAGGCAGTACCGGCCGCCGTCGATCGGGTCGCCGGCCGCCGTCCAGTAGTGCCAGCCCGACGCCGCGCGCTCCAACGTCACCGGTTCGCGGCAGAACACGCAGAACTTCCTCGTTCCCACCGCGGGCATCGGGGCGTAGAGACCCGACAGCGGGTTTCCGGCGTTCATGAACAGTAATCATCCCCGAACATCAGCGGCACGCGCACATCACCAGGGCACTGCGCGACGTCCGTTATCGAACCGGGACACAGCAGGGGCCGACGCCGTCGGGGCACACGAGAAACGGCGACCGACACCGCACGACGCCATAGGACGAAAGTGCAGGTCAGCCGCCGCTTCCAGGGGCCGCCGCGGGGCCGGTCAGGCGATCAGAAGTTGATCATGTGCCCGGCGATGCCGTGGATCGACTCCTGCAGCGCCTCCGACAGCGTCGGGTGGGTGTGCACGTTGCGCGCCATCTCGTCGGCCGTGAGGTCCCACTTCTGCGCGAGCGTCAGCTCCGGCAGCAGCTCCGAGACGTCCGGGCCGATCATGTGGGCGCCGAGGATCTCGTTGTACTTGGCGTCGGCGACCAGCTTGACGAAGCCGGTCGGGTCGCCCAGGCCGTGCGCCTTGCCGTTGGCCATGAACGGGAACGAGGCGACCTTCACGTCGTAGCCCTCGTCCTTGGCCTGCTGCTCGGTCAGGCCGAACGATGCGATCTGCGGCGAGCAGAACGTCGCGCGCGGCATCATGCGGTAGTCACCCAGGGTCTGGGTCTCGGCCCCGGCGATGGTCTCGGCGGCGACGACGCCCTGCGCCTCGGCAACGTGCGCCAGCATGAGCTTGGCCGTGACGTCACCGATGGCGTAGATGTGCGGCACGTTGGTGCGCATGTAGTCGTCGATGCCGATGGCGCCGCGGTCGGTGAGCTGCACGCCGGCGCTCTCCAGGCCGATGCCCTTGACGTTCGGCGCGAAACCGACGGCCATGAGGACCTTGTCGACCACGAGCTCGCCCGGCTTGTCGTCCTTGACTCCCTTGTAGGAGACGGTGACCGACGAGCCCTCGTCCTTGACGGTCTGCACGGCCGTCGAGGTCAGGACCTTGATCCCGAGCTTCTTGTACTGCTTGGCGATCTCCTTGGAGACGTCCGCGTCCTCGTTCGGCAGGGCACGGTCGAGGAACTCGACGATCGTGACGTCCACGCCGTAGTTCTTCAGGACGTAGCCGAACTCCATGCCGATCGCGCCGGCGCCGACGATGGCGATCGACTTCGGCAGGTCGCGCGTGAGGATCTGCTTCTCGTACGTGACCACGTTCTCGGACAGCTCGACGCCGGGCAGCAGCCGTACCTCGGAGCCGGTCGCGATGATCGCGTTGTCGAAGGTCACGGTCTCGGTGCCGCCCTTGTTGAGGGCCACCTCGATGGTGTTGGCGTCGCGGAACGTGCCGCGGCCGTCGAGCTCGGTGATCTTGTTCTTCTTCATGAGGAAGTGCACGCCCTTGACGCGACCGTCCGCGACCGTGCGCGAACGGTCCCAGGCCTTCCCGAAGTCGAACGTGACGTCCCCGGACATGCCGAAGAAGTCCTTCTGATGGGTGAAGATGTGGGCCAGCTCGGCATTGCGGAGCAGAGCCTTGGAGGGGATGCAGCCCACGTTGAGGCAGACACCACCCCAGTACTTCTCCTCGATGATCGCAACGGACTTGCCGAGCTGGGCAGCGCGGATAGCGGCGACGTAGCCGCCGGGGCCCGCACCGAGGAGTACGACGTCGTAGTGGGAAGCCATGGGTCAAGGGTATTGGTGCGCGCGAATCGTGGTGACGTGACTTCTGTCTCGTTAGGCGGACGTGCCGCCCGACGTGCCCGGGACCTGCTCTGGGCTTGCTCTGGGCTTGCCCCAGGCTTGCGTCAGCGCACGCTGTCGACACCCTTGTTCGCCAGCGCGTCGGCCCGCTCGTTGCCCGGGTCGCCGGCATGGCCCTTGACCCAGACCCAGCTCACCTCGTGCTTGGCGACCTCGGCGTCGAGCTCCTGCCACAGGTCCACGTTCTTGACGGGCTGCTTGCTCGCGGTCTTCCAGCCGTTCCGCTTCCAGCCCACGATCCAGCTCTTCATCCCGTTCATCACGTATGACGAGTCGACGTGGATCGTGACGGTCGCGGGCCCCTTGAGCGCCCGCAGAGCCTCGACGACGGCCTTCAGCTCCATGCGGTTGTTCGTGGTCACCTTCTCGCCGCCGAACAGCTCCTTCTCGTGCGTGCCGGAACGCAGCAGCGCGCCCCACCCGCCCAGGCCCGGGTTGCCCTTGCAGGCTCCGTCGGTCCACATCTCCACGGTCGGGGTGGTCGTGCTCGTGCTGGTCACGGGGCTCACCCTAACCGCCGGGCCCGACGACGCACGCCGTCGCGGGGCTGGGTGCGGCACCGAGTGTCAGTGGTGCCGCCTAACGTGTGAAGCGACGTGGGGAAACGATCCCAGACCTGCCGCACCAGGAGGAACGATGAAGTTCGGGTTCATCAGCAGCTTCGGCACGATCGACCAGCACGTGGCGCTCGCGCGGGAGTGCGAGGAGCACGGCTGGGACGGCTGGTTCACCTGGGACGCCGTCAATCTCGGCGGCGAGTGGGCCATGCCCGTGTACGACCCGTTCAGCCTCCTGGCGGCCGCTGCAACGGTGACCGAACGCATCACGCTCGGCGCGATGGTCTTCGCCGTGCCCCGGCACCGGCCGTGGGAGCTCGCACAGCGCGCGCTCACGGTGGACCGGCTCTCGGGCGGGCGCCTGGTGCTGCCGGTCGGAGTCGGTGTGACGGACGACCGCGGCTTCACGTCGGTCCCGGGCCAGCCCATGGAGCTGAAGGACCGCGCGGCCCTGCTGGACGAGACCCTGGAGTGGCTCGAACGGTCCTGGACGGGCGAGGAGTTCGAGGCCTCGGGCGACCACATCACCACGGGCCCGTTCCGGTTCCCCGAGCCGCCGGTGAACGGCCGGATCCCCGTGTGGCCGGTGGGCGTCTGGGACGCCGAGCGGCCGCCCACCAAGAACCTGCGCCGTGCGCTGCGCTGGGACGGGATCGTCCCGCAGCTCCGGGGCACCGCGGACGACCTGACGACGAACGACATCGCCGGGCTCGTCGAGTGGCTCAGGGCGCATCACCAGGAGGACGCCGCGGGCCGCCCGTTCGACGTCGTCCTGCAGGGCAAGCTCTCCAGCGACCCGGACCAGGCGGCCGAGCAGGCGCGCGCCATGGCCGACGCCGGGGTCACGTGGTGGATCGAGTCCTGGTGGGACCCGGCCCAGGACTCGCCGGAGTCGCTCCTGGAGAAGGTGCGTCAGGGGCCGCCCGAGATCTGACCGGTAGCATTTCCGGATCTAGGACATACAACACATCGCGGACGCCGACGGGGGAGCTGACGCCGACGGAGATCCGACGTGCCCGACGAGCGCCGATCCACCCCGACCCGGCCCCTGCGCGCCGACATCCAGGCGCTGCGGGCCGTGGCCGTGGTGGCGGTCCTGCTGTTCCACCTGTGGCCGGACCGGGTCCCGGGCGGCTACGTGGGCGTCGACGTGTTCTTCGTGATCTCGGGCTTCCTGATCACGTCGCACATCGCACGCGACGTGGACGCCGGCCGGTTCTCAGTCGCCGAGTTCTGGTCGCGGCGGATCCTGCGGCTGCTGCCCGCATCGACGCTCGTGCTCGGGGCGACGGCGGTGGGCGTCTGGGCGCTGGTCCCGGTGCAGCACCGGGAGCAGTGGTTCCGTGAGATCGCGGCCTCCGCGCTGTCCGCCCAGAACTGGGTGCTGGCCGACGCCGCCGTGGACTACCTCGCGGCGGGCGACCTGGCGTCGCCCGTGCGGCACTACTGGTCGCTCTCGGCCGAGGCGCAGCTCTACCTGGTCTGGCCGCTGCTGATCGGCGGGTGCCTCGTCGTCAGCCGGTGGCTCCGTTCGGGCCCCCGGCCCACCGGCCACTACACCGGCCATTACACCGACCACGCCCGGCACGGGGCCGGGTGGCGGGCGGTCGCGGCCGGGGCGCTGGCCCTGGTCGTCGTCGCGTCCCTGGTCACGTCGCTGCTCTGGACGGACGCCGACCAGGCGTACGCGTACTTCGTCACCCCGACGCGCGCCTGGGAGTTCGGCGCAGGTGCCCTGCTGGCGTTCGCGCCGTCGCTGTCGTCCGGGCCCTCGGCATCCGGGCGTTCTGTGTCCGGGCGTTCGGCGTCCAGGCGTTCGGCGTCCGGGCGTTCACTGTCGCGCCGTTCGGCGCTGCCCGGGACGCCCGCCGGCTCCGCCGTCCTGCCGAGGGCCTCGACGTGGGCAGGACTGGCCCTGATCGGGGTCGCGGCCGTCGCCCTCACGGACGCGACGCCGTTCCCCGGGGTCTGGGCGGCGCTGCCCGTGCTCGGCACCGTCCTGGTCATCGGGGCTCGGGTGACCAACCGGTCCCCCGGCAGCCTCACCAGCCGCCTCGCCGCGTCATCCCCGGTGCGGTTCCTGGGCGACGTGTCCTACGCGGTCTACCTGTGGCACTGGCCCCTGGTCGTGCTGGTCCCCTACACCACGGGGCACGTCCTGCGTACCGGCGACAAGCTCGCGGTCCTGCTCGCCACGCTGCTGCTGGCCTGGGCCACCCGGCGCTGGGTCGAGCTGCCGGTGCTCCGGCTCCGGGACTCGTCGCGCCCCCGGGGCACGTTCGCGGCCGCCGCGGCGGTCGGCACCGTCGTCGTCGCTGTGGCCCTCACCGGGGTGCACTCGGCGCAGAAATACGTCCGGAGCGAGCTCGCCGCCGCCGAGGCCGCCGCTGACGACGGGGCCGGTGCCGGATGCTTCGGCGCGGCGGCCCGACCCCCGGGTGGTGAGCCCTGCGCGGACGACGACCCGGCCGGGACCGGCATGCCGACCGTCAACCCGACCACCATCCCGACCAACGTCCCGGCCGTCAGCCCGACCAACGTCCCGACCAACGTCCCGACCAACCTGGCGGCCCTCGCACCAGCCCCGGTGCCGGCCCCTGTGCCGGTCCCGGTGCCCGCCCCCGAGGCAGCCGCCGAGGACATGCCCGCGCCGTACGCCCTGGGCGCGGACATGTGCTCGACCACCGACCGCGAGGAGGCCGAGCCGATCGCGTGCGAGCGCGGCCACCGTGGTAGCGGCGTCCGGGTCGCCCTGGTGGGCGACTCCCACGCCGCGCACTACGCGAGCGCCCTGGTGGGCGCGGCCGAGGCGAACGACTGGGCCCTGGACATCTACGTCAAGGCCGGCTGCCCGTTCTCCGACGCGATGCGGGTGCAGGACGACGTCCTGACCGCGACGTGCGCCGAGTGGGTCGACCGCACGGAGCGCCTGCTGATCGACGGCGACTACGACCTCGTCGTCACCTCGCAGATGAGCGGCGTCGACTGGGCAGCGCCGACGAGCTGGGACGGCAACCAGGAGACGTGGGCCGAGGCGGGACTGGCCGGCCTGTGGGCGCGGCTCGCCGACGACGGGACGCCGGTCGCCGCCGTCGCCGATGTGCCCCGGGCCGACCCGGAGGTGATCGAGTGCCTGACCGCGCCCGACGCGGCCTCGGAGAACGCCACCGCCTGCCGCGTCCCGCGCCCCGTCGCGACCCGCGCCTTCGACCCGCAGCGGGGCGCCGTCGAGCGGCTGCAGCGGCCCGACGTCGTCCTGGTGGACTTCACGGACGTCTACTGCGACGCCCGGGAGTGCCGGCCGGTGATCGGCGGCGTCACGGTCTACCGGGACGCCGACCACCTGACGGACACGTTCGCGGGAACGCTGGCGCCGTTCGTCGCGAACGCGGTCGCGCCCCTCCTGGGGCCAGGATCCTGACCACGGATCCTGATCTCAGAAGGGGCGCGAGCCGTACGACAGCGCTCAGGCCGAGCTGTTACCTCCGACCGGGCAGCGCTGAGACGCGAGCGGTGCGTCAGACCGGGCGGGCCGCCTCGATCTCGACGGCCGGCAGGTGCCGGGCCGGCAGCGTCTTCGGGCGCCACGACGCCCGGGTCTCCTCGAACGCGGTGATCTTGTCGGCCTCCTGCAGGGTGAGCCCGATGTCGTCGAGCCCCTCCATGAGCCGCCAGCGCGTGTAGTCGTCGATCTGGAACGGCACCGTGACGTCGTCGGCCGTGGCCGTCCTGGCCTCCAGGTCGACGGTCACCTCGGTGCCCGGCTTGGTCTCCAGGATCTTCCACAGGATCTCGATGTCCTCGGGCGAGACGACGCCCGCGACGAGGCCCTGCTTGCCCGAGTTGCCGCGGAAGATGTCGGCGAACCGCGAGGACAGCACGACGCGGAAGCCGTAGTCCTTGAGCGCCCACACGGCGTGCTCGCGCGAGGAGCCCGTACCGAAGTCCGGCCCGGCGACGAGCACGGACCCCGCGGAGTACGCCTCCTGGTTCAGGACGAACGACGAGTCGCCCCGCCACGCCGCGAACAGCGCGTCCTCGAACCCGGTGCGCGTGACCCGCTTGAGGTACACGGCGGGGATGATCTGGTCGGTGTCGACGTTGCTGCGCCGCAGCGGGACGCCGACGCCGGTGTGCGTGGTGAACTTCTCCATGGTCAGTGGTCCTCTCAGCGCAGCGCGGGCTGGCCGGCGACGGGGATGGGCAGGTCGACGACGACGGACTCACCCAGCGGGGAGGCACCGACGCCGTCGAGCGGCGTGCCGTCGAACGTGGTGATGTCGATGTCGAACGGCAGGTCCAGGTCGCTGACGCTGGAGAGCGTGCCCCGGATCGCCGTGGCGGCCGCGACGAGCGGCGACACCAGGTGGGTGCGACCGCCCTTGCCCTGCCGACCCTCGAAGTTGCGGTTCGACGTCGAGGCCGACCGCTCCCCCGGCGCGAGCTGGTCGGGGTTCATGCCCAGGCACATGGAGCAGCCTGCGTTGCGCCACTCGGCGCCGAACTCCTTGAAGATCACGTCCAGGCCCTCGGCCTCGGCCTGCAGGCGCACGCGGGCCGACGACGGAACCACGAGGACCCGGACGTCCGAGGCCTTCTCCTTGCCCTTGACGACCTTGGCCACGGACCGCAGGTCCTCGATGCGACCGTTGGTGCAGGACCCGATGAACACGGTGTCGACCTTGATATCGCGCAGCGGCGTACCGGCGGTCAGGCCCATGTACTCCAGCGCCTTCGCCGCGGTCTCGCGCTCCCCCTCGTCGGCGATGTCCGCCGGGACGGGGACGGACGCCGACAGGGGCAGGCCCTGGCCCGGGTTGGTGCCCCAGGTGACGAACGGCTCCAGGTCCGTCGCCTCGAGGACGACCTCGGCGTCGTACTGCGCGTCGTCGTCGGACCGGAGGGTCTTCCAGTACTCGACCGCCTCGTCCCAGTCCGCGCCCTCGGGGGCGTGCGGGCGGCCCTTGAGGTACTCGAACGTGGTCTCGTCCGGCGCGATCATGCCTGCGCGGGCGCCGGCCTCGATCGACATGTTGCAGATGGTCATGCGCGCTTCCATGGACAGTGCCCGGATGGCCTCGCCGCGGTACTCGAGCACGTAGCCCTGCCCGCCGCCGGTGCCGATCTTGGCGATGATCGCCAGGATGATGTCCTTGGACGTCGCGCCTGCGGGCAGCGCGCCGTTGACCGTGATCGCCATGGTCTTGAACGGCGCGAGCGGCAGCGTCTGGGTGGCGAGCACGTGCTCCACCTCGGACGTGCCGATGCCGAACGCGAGCGCGCCGAACGCGCCGTGCGTGGACGTGTGCGAGTCGCCGCACACGACGGTGAGGCCCGGCATCGTCAGACCGAGCTGGGGTCCCACCTGGTGGACGATGCCCTGGTCCGCGTCACCGAGGCTGTGCAGCCGGACGCCGAACTCCTTGGCGTTGGCGCGCAGCGTGTCGATCTGGGTTCGGCTCGTCAGATCGGCGATCGGCCGGTCGATGTCGAGCGTGGGGGTGTTGTGGTCCTCGGTCGCGATCGTCAGGTCGGGTCGCCGCACCTGCCGTCCGGCAAGGCGCAGTCCCTCGAACGCCTGCGGGCTCGTGACCTCGTGGACCAGGTGCAGGTCGATGTAGAGAAGATCAGGCGAGCCGTCCTCGCCTCGACGCACCAGGTGCGCTTCCCAGACCTTCTCCGCCAGCGTGCCGGCCATTGCGGTTCGCCTCCCTGTCAAAACTACCTCTGTCAGAAACAACTGTGTGGAACTACTTGGGGAACAACTCGGGGAACAACTCGGAACAACTTTGGGCCTCGACTTGCAATCTCACGTTCCGAGACGGCAATATCGCGGTATGGACGATACTAGCGGAGTCGGCGTCTTGGACAAGGCGGCGTCCGTCCTCGGGGCACTCGAGGCCGGCCCGGCCACCCTGGCGCAGCTCGTCTCCTCCACCGGCCTGGCTCGCCCGACGGCGCACCGCCTGGCGGTGGCTCTGGAGCATCACCGCCTGGTGGCACGGGACATGCAGGGAAGGTTCGTGCTGGGACCGCGCCTCAACGAGCTGGCCACGGCCGCCGGTGAGGACCGCCTCCTGGCAGCAGCGAACCCCGTGCTCATCGCGCTGCGCGACCACACGGGCGAGAGCGCGCAGCTCTACCGCCGGCAGGGCGACCACCGCGTGTGCGTCGCCGCCGCCGAGCGCCCGGTAGGCCTGCGCGACTCGATCCCCGTGGGTGCCACGCTCAGCATGAGCGCGGGCTCCGCGGCCCATGTCCTGCTCGCCTGGGAGGAGCCGGACCGCCTTCACCGCGGCCTGCGGGACGCGACCTTCACGGCCACGATCCTCTCCGGCGTCCGACGCCGCGGGTGGGCCCAGTCCGTCTCGGAACGTGAGCTCGGTGTGGCATCCGTCTCGGCGCCGGTGCGCGGCCCGTCGGGGCGCGTCGTCGCCGCCGTCAGCGTGTCGGGTCCGGTGGAGCGGCTCTCGCGCCAGCCCGGCCGGCTGCACTCGGCCGCCGTCGTCGCCGCGGCGAACAAGCTCACCGAGGTACTCCACCGGTCCGGCGAGTAACGGTCTGGCGGGTAACGGTCGGGCGGGTAACTGCCGGGCGAGCAGCAGTTCGATGAGTGCGGGCCCGGCGGGATCCCAGGGGATCCCGCCGGGCTCCGCCCGCATGTTGCTGCCGTCGGCCGTGCTCTGGCCGTGCGCTCTGGCCGTGCGCTCTGGCCGTGCGCTCTGGCCGTGGGCCCGACCGTGCTCACCCGGTGTGCGCCGGGTGAGCGGTCCGTGAGTGTTGGTCCGCCACGCCGAGCCAGGTCATTCCCCAGGTCGGGGTGGTGTCAGTAGTCTCGTCCGCGACGTGCGCACACCCGGTGCGTGCGCACCAACGTCGGAGGAATCTGATGCCGCCTAAGGTGAGACTCATCATCATCTGGGTCGTGGTGATCTTCCTGCTCTACTCGGTCATCAACGACCCCGAGCGATCCGCCGACGTCGTGCTCGCCCTCTGGGACGTCATCTGGGGTGCCATCGCGAACATCGGCACGTTCTTCGAGGAGCTCTTCACCGGGTCCATCGGCCGCTGACGACGTAGGGTCAGCGGGCGGGACTCGGCGACGTCGAGCACACCCGTCACCAGGAACATCCCTGTCAGGACCAGTCCCGACAGGCCTGTCACGCACAGGACCGTTCCGGACAGGGCCATTCCGAACAGGACCAATCCGAACGCACCGGGGAGACCCGCATGAGCGCAACAGCGGACTTCGTGATCCGCAATCGCGCCCTGCAGCGGTACATCCTCGCGGACGAGAAGATCGTGACCGCCACACGCCGGCACTGGGCCAGGCTGTGGGAGCCGATCCTCACGACCACTGGTGCGTTCGCCCTGGGCCTGGCGATCCTGGTCGCCGTCGACCCGAACGTCCGCGACCAGCTCGCGTGGGTGTGGCTGCCGTTCCTGGTGCTCGGCGCGCGCCTGCTCTGGAAGTGGCTGGACTGGCGGGCCGAGTGGTTCGTGATGACCGACCGCAGACTGATCCTGCTCACGGGGTTCCTGGTGCACCGGGTGGCGATGATGCCGTCCGAGAAGGTCACCGACCTCGGGTACGAGCGCACCCCGATGGGCCAGGTGCTCGGCTACGGCACCTTCATCTTCGAGACCGCAGGGCAGGACCAGGCACTCGACCGCATCACGTGGGTCCCCCGCCCCGACTCCCGGTACCGCCTCATCATCGCGACGCTCTTCCACCCCGACGCCGCCGAGGCCGAGGCCGCTGCCCAGTCCGGCCCGGGCGGACGGCCGGAGGCCGTCGCACCGGCGGAAACCCCGCCGCCCGTCGCTCCGCCGGCGCTGATGCCACGGATCGGACGGCGCAGCAATCCCCCGACACAGCGCATCGAGCTGCCGCACCTGCGCGAGCAGACGGGCTCGGGCGGGGACGGTTCGGGGAGTGCAGGGTCGGGGGGTGCTGGTTCGGGAGGCGCCGGTTCAGCGGGGGCCGGTGTCGGCGCCGCGTCCGGCGCGACCTCGGGCGACGGGGTTCCGGCAGGCACGGGCACGGGCAGCACCGGTCCAGGCAGCGCCGGTCCAAGCGGCGCGGGCACCGGCGGTACGGGCTACGGCGGTGCGGGCCACGGCGGTGCGGGCTACGGCGGTGCGGGCTACGGCGGTGCGGGCTCCTTCGGGGCGGACTCGAGGCCGGACGGCGACCAGGCCGGACACGCGAACTGGCCTTCGACTGCCGGCGCGGCCACCGCGGCGTCGTCGGGCGGAGGAAGCGCGCCCGGCCGGACCAGCAGCGGCAAGGGGGGCGATCACGTGCCGGGCGGGCCGACGTCGGCGACCGACGGTTCCGACTCCCTGCCGAGCCCGTTCATCGAGGGCGGCAAGGACCCGAAGATCCGCTGACGCTCCGCCTCTGCGAGCAGGATCACACCGGAGCCGAAGCACGCGCACGCCCGCGTGCCGACGTCGCGAGACGCGCAACGCGAGGCACACGAGCGCTCGCCGGGTGAACGTAGGTTTGGTCGCCGCAAGGAGCCTCAGAGAGCGAGCAACCCTACGGTCGACCGCGGGGACCGGTTGCGGTCGGCGGAGGCGCTGCATAGCGGTGACGGAGCGATGCGCGGGGCAGGGCAGGGCAGGGCAGGAGCCTGACACGGACGACGGGCGTCCGGGACGGACGACGGACGACGGACGACACGAGCCTGACACGGACGGCGGATGTCCGGGACGGACGGCGGACGTCCGGGACGAGCGGCAGACGCCTGGTGTCCGAGCCACGCCGCAGGTGCCTGGTGTCTGGTACCTGGCGCCTGGTGCCTATCCCTAGTGGCCCGGCGGCTGATGTCCGAAGGCTGATGTCCGAACCCGGCGCCTGCTGCCCGGTGTCATGCGACCCGCGCCCGGAACGGCGAGAGGCCCGGTCCGCGTGGACCGGGCCTCTCTCGCTGTACCCCCAGCGGGATTTGAACCCGCGTTACCGCCGTGAGAGGGCGGCGTCCTAGGCCGCTAGACGATGGGGGCCTTGAACATCCGTCAGCCGAAGCTGGTGGACTGCGTACCCCCAGCGGGATTTGAACCCGCGTTACCGCCGTGAGAGGGCGGCGTCCTAGGCCGCTAGACGATGGGGGCCTGAACTACCGGTTATGGACCGGCACCGTGAGAACGATAGCGCACCCTGCACCTGACCTGCGTCAGTGAGGATGCGCAGTGCTCTGCGCTGGGGTACCAGGACTCGAACCTAGACTAAGTGGACCAGAACCACTCGTGCTGCCAATTACACCATACCCCATGGGGGTATGACCTCCTGGACACACCTGTCTCCGACCGGTGTTCCGTGGGGGTCCTACCGCTGGAGAACACTACCTGACCTCGGACGGTGGGCAAAACGGAATGAGCGTGCCGTCCGTCACGCGGGTCGGATCGAGTCAGTTTCAGCGCCCTGTGCCGTACCCGAGGGCGGCCGGGAGCTGGGCCAGCGTCTCGATCACCACGACGCCCGCCGCCCGCAGCGCCTCAGGATTCTGCGGGTCGCCGGCAAGGGCCGCACGCTGCGCGGCGTTCGGCTGGACCGCATCGGACGCAACCGCATCCGACGCAACCGCATCCGACGCAACCGCACCGGACGCATCCGCATCCGACGCAACCGCATCAAATGCAGCCGCACCGGACGCAACCGCACCGGGAACCGCGCCACCGGGCCACGCACCGCCGCTCTGGGCGTGGGCACCGTAACCCGGGCCCCGGCGGTGGCCCGCGCGGTCCAGCCAGACACCCGTCAGGCTCGCCTGATGGGCCGCCAGCGCGTCGACGGTGGGCTCGTCGCCCACGTACGCCGTCCGGGACGGCTCGGTGCCGAGCCTGCGCGCCCCCTCGAGGAACACGCGGGGGTCCGGCTTCCCGAAGCCCAGGGTGTCGACCCCGACGAGCACCGGCAGGTCGCCGAGCCCGGCTGCCTTCAGCTTGCGCTCCTGCAGCTCCGTGGCGGCGTTGGTCACCACGCCGACGCTCAGCCCGGCGGCGACGACCGCGTCGATCGCGGCTCGGGCGTCGTCGTGCGCGGTCCACGAGCGCTCGAACGTGCCCCAGAACAGCGCGTCCCACGCCTCGAAGGACTTCTCCGTCACCGGCGCCGCGCCGAACGTCTCGTGCAGGAGCGCCGCCCGGTGCCGACGCTGCGTCACGTGGTCCATCTCGCCGCGCGTGTAGCGGCTGTAGAAGCCGCCCGGGTCGGTGCGCCAGTGCGACAGGATCTCCGGGTCACGCTCCGCCGGGACGTGCGGCAGATGCTCGGCCCGCACCGCCTCCAGCGCCCGGGCGAAGGCGCCCTTGGTGTCGACGAGGGTGTCGTCGACGTCGAACAGGATGCCGTCCGTCGTCATGCCATCTCTCCCTGTGCAGGTTCGCGCTCCACCACAGTCTTCTCCATCGGGGCCGCGCCCGACGCCGGGACGCTCGCCACCACCGGGTCCGGCACCACCAGCGCGGGCGTGCGCCGGTGCGCCCACCACAGCAGCACCGCCGTGGTGATCAGGGTGGTGCTGATGCTGGCCACGCCCTCGACGGGTGCCACCTCGGTGATCAGCAGCGAGTCCGCGAGACCGTCGTAGGCGATGGCCAGACCGAACGCCAGCAGGTTGTTGGCCGCGTGCAGCGCGACGGCAACTTCCAGTCCCCCGGTGCGCCACACCAGCAGGCTCGCGACCAGGCCGAACACCAGCCGGTCGGCGAACAGCCACGGACTCTGTGCACCGTGTGCCATGGCGAACAGGACTGCGGACACCACGGCAGGCACGATCACCGCGAGCCAGCGCCAGCGCAGCAGGCTGCCGATCCACTGCGACATCCAGCCGCGGAAGAAGTACTCCTCGCCGGCCGCCTGCAGCGGTGTGGTCAGCAGGATCACGAGCGCAAGCGCCACCCAGCCGGCGGCCGGAGTGAGCGGCCACAGGCCGGTGTCGTCGGCACCCGAGCCGGCGTCACCGGCCGGCCCGAGGCGGGAGACCAGGATGCTGCTGCCCAGCGTGAGCGGCACCAGGAGCAGCAGCGACACCCCGAGCCCGCCGAGCAGCAGGCGCCAGCGCACGCGACCCAGCACCGATGACACGAGGCCGCCGCGCCGCGCCTGCGCCCACGTCGCGACCAGCGCGACCGGGATGCCGAGCGCCAGGCCGAGGTTCGTCACCAGCAGGCCCGACGGCGACACGAACCACGCATCGGTGAGTGACGACGGGTCCGGGAGGTCCAGTCCGGCCAGCTGCCCCACGACCAGCAGGAGCAGGTACAGCAGCATCGCCCCGAAGACGACGACCAGGCACGCGGCGATCGCGACCAGGCCGAGCAGCGGCCGCCACCACCGGAACCAGGGCCCGCGCAGGGCCTGCGGGTACTCCCGCGGTGCGTACGACGACGCCGCGAGGACCGGCACCCCGGGCGCTCCTGGCATCCCGGGCACCCCGGGCCCTTCCTCCCCCGGGAACGACGACGCCGCAGCCCCCCGTGTCAGGGACTGCGGCATCGGCTGCTGTGCGGTCTCGAGCGGCGCGGTCTCGAGCGGCGCGGTCCCAGGCTGAACCGGCCCAGGCTGAACGGCGGTGGTCGGGTCGGTCGTGGGCGGCACGGCGTCAGGTGTCATGGCGTCGGTCACGCCGCTCACGTTAGACCACTTCGCTGGCGGCTTCCCGGAGGGTTTCCGGACCGTCCGCCGGCCCAGGTCCGGATCACTCGCCGACCGTGGCGCCGACACCCCGTGAGACCGGTCCGGGACACCGCCGTGAGCTCACTCCGCCACGGCGGGCACCCCGGCTGCGTCGGAACCCGCACCGGCACCAGCACCTGCACCCGCACCCGCGCCCAGACGGGCCAGCGCGGCGTCGACCCGCTCGAGGGTGCGCTCCTTGCCGAGCACCTCGAGCGACTCGAACAGCGGCAGGCCGATCCGGCGTCCGGTCACGGCCACCCGGACCGGGGCCTGCGCCTTCCCCAGCTTCATGCCGTGCTTCTCACCTACCACGGTGACGATGTCCTTGAGCGGCTCGGCCGTCCAGGACTCCTCGGCGGCCAGGGCCTCGCGGACGTCGGCGAGCAGCTCGGCGGCGCCGGCCTTCATCGCCTTGTTCCAGGAGTCCTCGTCCACCAGGGGGGCGTCCAGGAAGAGGAAGTCGACGTTGTCCGTGATCTCGGACAGCAGCGCCACCCGGGAGTGGGCCAGGGGCGCGACGGCGTCGAACACCTGCTGGTCGAACTGCTCCGGCGTCCACGGCGCGGCCGGGGCCTGGAGCCACGGCGTGCAGGCCGCCGCGAAGTCCTCGACGCTCAGGGCGCGGATGTACTCGCCGTTGAACGCGGTGAGCTTCTTGATGTCGAAGAACGCGGACGACGAGTTGATGTCCTCCACGCGGAACCGGCGCACCAGCTCGTCGAACGGGAGGATCTCCTCGTCGTTCCCGGGCGCCCAGCCGAGCAGCATCAGGTAGTTCACCATCGCGTCGGGCAGGATGCCCTCGGCGAGGTAGTCCTCCAGCGCCACCTTGTCGCGGCGCTTGGAGAGCTTCTGCCGCTTCTCGTTGACGATCACCGGCATGTGCGCCCACTGCGGCGGCGTCTTGCCCAGGGCCTCCCAGAGCAGCTGCTGCTTCGGGGTGTTGGGCAGGTGCTCCTCGGCGCGCATGACGAGCGTGATGTTCTCGTCGATGTCGTCCACGACGTTGGCCAGCAGGAACACCGGCGAGCCGTTGCCGCGCGCGATGACGAAGTCCTCGAGGTTCGCGTTCGGGAACGTCGGGTTGCCGCGGATCAGGTCGACCACCTGGGTCTCGCCCTCGTCGGGCGTGCGGAACCGCAGCGCGCGGCCCTCGGCGTACTCCAGGCCGCGACCGCGGCAGAAGCCGTCGTAGCCGGTCTGCTGATTCCCGGTGCGCGCGATCAGGGCCTCGCGGGTGCAGTCGCAGTAGTACGCCTTGCCCTCGGCGAAGAGCCGCTGCGCGGCGTCCTTCTGGATCCCGGCGTTCTCGGACTGGAAGTACGGGCCCTCGAAGGCCGGGTCCTCCTGGCGGATGCCCAGCGCCTCCATGGCCGACAGGATGCCGTCCACCCACTCGGGCTGGTTGCGCGAGGCGTCGGTGTCCTCGATGCGCAGCACGAACGTGCCGCCCTGCTGCTTCGCCACGGCCCAGTTGAACAGGGCGGAGCGGGCGCCACCCACGTGGAACATGCCGGTCGGGGACGGCGCGAAGCGGACGCGCACGGCGGCGCCCTCGGGCGCGCCGTCGGTGGGGGTATCGGTCACGGAAGTCACGCCCACAGCCTAGGCGTTGCGGGGCCCGGCGGCGGAGCCGGGCCGACGGCGGGACGTCCGGCCGCGCCAGCCACGGACCAGCAGCGCGACGGCGTAGGCAGGCCACACCGGGATCGAAGCGACCGCGGGCCCCACCACGTAGAGCAGGCTCCACCCCTCGTCGCCCGCCGGCAGGCTCGCGGCGATGGCGGCGTAGCAGACCGCCAGAAGCACCGTCGCCAGGATGAGCCCGGTGCCCAGCGCGGCCCAGTCGCTACGTACCGCCAGCAGCCGGAGCAGCGCGGCACCGGAGAGAATCATCAGGAACGCGCCCACCGTGACGATGACAGCGCTCACGACGCCCAACCAGACCCCGCCCCACGAGAAGTCCTCGCGGTTCTGGAGGTAGACGAGCACCGCCGCGGTGATGCCGAACGCCAGGGGGGTCAGGGCGAGAAAGCGCCGCATTGTCTGCACCGGACCATGATGCGTGTCGCGCTCCGGGGGGACCACGAATTGAGCGGCCCGCGCGTCGCATCGGTCCGCCCTGCTACCGCAGGCGGCGCGGCTACCGCAGGCGGCGCGGCTACCGCAGGCGGCGCGGCTACCGCAGGCGGCGCGGCTACCGCAGGCGGCGCGGCTACGGCAGGTGGCGCACGTACCGCCGTGTCGCGACCGGCACCGGCCCCAGCGGGGTCTCCGCCTGGTAGTCGAGCGGGCCGCCGTCGGACCAGCCTGCCCGTTCGTAGAACCGCCGCGCGCGGGTGTTGCCCGCCACGACGGCGAGCCACGCCTCGGGATGTCCGGCCGCCGCGATCCGGGCCTCGCCCGCGGACAGCAGGTCGGCCGCGACACCAGAGCCCCGGTGGGGCGCGGCAACGAACAGCTGCTCCAGCTCCTCGCCCCGGACGGTCACGAAACCGACGACGCGGGACTCCGCAGGCTCGGCCGGTCCGTCCACGACGGCGACGGTCGTGCCCGGCACCCGGGCCACGGCGCGCGGTCCGAACGAGTCCCGCGTGCGGGCCGCCTCCAAGGCGGCCGGTACCAGCCCGCGATGCCCGTCGCCCCAGGCGGCGTGCCAGACGTCGGCGATCGCCGGGGCGTCCTCCGGGACGGCGCGCCGGAGCTCCACGTGGCGCACCGCCAGCGGCTCGACGAGGAACCGGTCCTCGTCCTCCAGCACCACCGGCTCCGTGCGCCACCGTGGACCGGCGTACGCCGCGAGCGCCGCGGCGTCCCGCCAGCGGCTCACATAGGTGAGCGTGCCCGGGCCCGACCCGGCCGGTCTGACGACGATCTCGTCGCTCACGAACCCGTCGAGCGCGGCGAACCCCACGGTGCCCGCCTCGATGAACGCCCGGAACTCGTCGAGCAGACCGGGCCGGACGCGCGCCGTGGAGCGCCTGATGATCATCGTCCGATCATGCTCCACCAGCCTGGTCCGGGCCAGGCCGGTCCGGGCCAGCATGCTCCGGGCTGGTCCGGGCGCGGGCCAGGCGCACGAGCTCGGTCAGCTCGGGATCCGGCAGCGCGTCAGCGGGCCACCAGCGCAGGGCCAGCGACTCGTCCGACAGCGCGGTCTCGGCGTCGGGCCCCGCGACCGCGACGAACCGGACGTCGAGGTGGTGCACCGGGCTGTCCGGGTCGCCCGTCCCGGGCCGGCAGAACGGCACGACGTGCTCGTCGAGGTGCACGGGGACGGCGTCGACCACGAGGTCGGCGATGCCCGACTCCTCGCGGGCCTCGCGGGCGGCGGCGTCGGCCAGGGTACGGTCCCCGGGCTCGAGGTGCCCGCCGAGCTGGAACCAGCGCCGTGCCTTGGCGTGCAGGGTGAGCAGCACGCGCGCGCCGTCGTGCGAGAGCACGAGGGTCGATGCCGTCAGGTGGTCCGGGACGGATTCACGGAGCACCCCGAGACCGGGCGTACCGGCGGCATTCTCCCCTGTGGGCCTCTCCCCCGCGCCGTCCTCCCCTGCGCCGTCCTCCCCTGCGGACTCGAGGTGCGCGACGTACCGCGCCCGCAGCCGCTCCTGCTCCGGCGTGGCACCCGTCCAGGCGCGCAGGGTCGCGAGGGCATCCCGGTGCAGGGCGGCGCCGGTCTCATGGGAGGCACCGAGGTCGGCCCCCGGTCCGGCACCGGAGCCGGACGCGGGCCCGGCCCCCGGTCCGGCACCGGAGCCGGACGCGGGCCCGGCCGTCGCGTCGTTCGCTGTGCCGTTCCCTGTGCTGTTCCCCGTGCTGTTCGCTGTGTTGTTCGATGTGTTGTTCGCTGTCTCGGCCGTCACGTCAGCGGCGCCGCAGCACCGGGTTGGCCAGGACGCCGACGCCCTCGACCTCCACCTCGACACGATCGCCCTGGTCGATGCGGCCGACGCCGGCAGGCGTGCCGGTGAGGATCACGTCGCCGGGCAGCAGCGTCATCGCCTCGGAGATGTACGAGACGAGGAACGGCACGTCGAACACCATGTCGCGGGTGCGGCCGTCCTGGCGCGGCTCCCCGTTGACGCGCGAGCGCACGGCGACGTCCTCCGGGTTCAGGTCCGTGTCGATCCACGGCCCCAGCGGGCACGAGGTGTCGAAGCCCTTGGCGCGGGCCCACTGCCCGTCGGTGCGCTGGGCGTCCCGTGCGGTGACGTCGTTGGCCACGGTGTAGCCGAGGATGTACGACGGCGCGTTCTCGGGCGTGACGTCCTTGCAGACCTTGGAGATCACGACGGCCAGCTCGGCCTCGTAGGAGACCTCCTGCGTGAAGTCGGGCAGCACGATCGGGTCGTCCGGGCCCACCACCGCGGTGTTCGGCTTGAAGAACAGCAGCGGCGTCGTCGGGACGTCGCCGCCCATCTCCTTGGCGTGGTCGGCGTAATTCTTGCCCACGCACACGATCTTGGAGCGCGGGATCACCGGGGCGAGCAGCCGGACGCCGTCGCCCAGCTCGATGCGCTCGCCGGTCGGCATGGCCGGCATGTAGAGGGGGTCGCCGCCCAGCACGGCGAGGAAGGTCTTGTCGCCCTCCTGCTGCACGAGGGCGAAGCGGGGGTCGTCTCCGGTGGTGAATCTAGCGATACGCACGGGCTCAGCGTATGCCGGACGCCGCCGTGCCCGGGAGCGGTGGGCGCCGCACTGTCCGCTATCCCGCCCGCTCTCTCGACGAACCGCGACTCTCGCACGTCCGGCGTAGGCCCTCTCCGGGTCGGATCAGGGGCCGGTCAGGGGCGCGGCCCAGGTGATCCCCGATGCCTGAGTCACGTTTCCTTTCCTAGCGTCTGCGGACAGGAGAGCCCGCCGCGCACGGCGCCGGGCCGCGGGAGGACACGGCGACGAGGAGCTCGGATGAGGAACGACCGGATCGGGGCGCGGCGGGTGCGCCTCCGCGCGGCCCGAGGCATCGCGCTCCTGACGGCGGCGGTGATCGCGTTCGCCCCGGCGGCGGTGGGGGCTGCAGCGCCGCCGGGGGCCGCGTCGGCAGAGGCGGCGCCGGCAGGAACTGCGTCCGCAAACGGAACAGGCGCTCCGTTCCGGGAGAACGTGAGCTCGGCCCGGGCAGACGGTTTCGGCTCCGACAGCGGCGCGGCGGACGGTGTCGACGCCATCGACGAGCACCTCGCCGAGTACCTCCGCGTGCACCGCACCCCCGGCCTGGCGCTGGTGACGCTCGCCGACGGCGACGTGCGCGTCCGGGTGCACGGGACGACGGGCGCCGGCGAGCCGGTCGGCGAGGACACGCCGATGCGCATTGGCTCGATGAGCAAGGCGTTCACCGCGCTGGCCGTGCTGCAACAGGTCGACGCCGAGCGGTTCGACCTGGACGACCCGGTCGCGGGGCTGCTCCCAGAACTGCACATGGTCGACGACCGGTACCGGTCGATCACCGTGGAGCACCTGCTGGCCCACCGCTCGGGCCTGGCCGCGACGGCGCTGGAGTACGCGTCCGACCCGGCGTCGGCGCCCGCGGAGACCGTGGCGCGGCTGGCTGACGAGGGGCTGGCCAGCGCTCCCGGGACGGCCACCCTGTACAGCAACGCCGGGTACGCGGTGCTGGCCCGGCTGGTCGAGCGCACTGCCGACGCGGACTTCGGTGACTACCTGGAGCGGGAGATCTTCACGCCCCTGGGCATGGCGTCCACGATCACGACCGACCGTTGCGACGTCGAGCCGGCGGGCCTCGCCCGGGGCTTCACGCTGTTCGGCCCCGTGCGGCTCGCGGTGCCGGAGCTCCCGCTCGCCTGCGCGGGCAGCGGTGGGATCGTCTCCACCGCGCGTGACATGGCGGCCTGGCTGCGGTTCCAGGTGGGCGACGGCACGTCGCCCGACACCGGCGAGGTGCTGCTGCGCCCGGAGACCTTCGCCGCGTTCCACAAGGTGCCGGACGACGAGGCTCGGGGCGACGAGGGGCCCGACGAGAGTACGTACGGCTACGGCTGGCACAGCACGACCGCCGACACCCCCACCAGCACCCCCGGCGGCAGCGACGCCGGGACCGACGGTGAGGGTAACAGCGAGAGGGCCCAGCTGGTCGGCCACGGCGGCACGCTGGCGACCTTCGCCTCCGGGATCGAGTTCTCCTCGCGCACCGGCGCCGGCGCCGTCGTGCTCGCCAACGGCGCCGGCGACCCCATGGTGCTGACGCACAACGCGATCGTCGCGGTCGACGGCGGCACGACGCTGCCGACCAGCAACCCGTTCGACACGTTCAACGCCGTGCTGTCCGGTATCGCGGCGCTCGTGCTGCTGGGCGGCGTCCTCGTCGTGGTCCGGTCCCGTCGTTGGGCCGAGCGTCGGGCCGGACGCAGGGCAGAACGCCCCGCCGAAGGCAGGACTGAAGGAAGGACCGAAGGAAGCATCGCCAGGACCCGGCTCGCCACGGTGCTGCGGCTCGTGCCGCTCGCCCTGTTCTTGCTGCTCGGGGCAGCGCTCCCCTGGCTCGGCGCCACGCTCATGGGCGTGGGCGAACCCGTGGCCGCCTACCGGATCGTCCTGTGGCTCTACCCGGCCGTGCTGCTGCTCGGCGTAGCGATCGTGCTCGCCGCAGGCAGCGGTCTGACGGTGCGCCTGGTGCAGCTGATGCGCCACGAACGGCCCCGGCAGGTCAGGCAGCGCACGCCGGTCACGCCCGGGCGAGGACCTCGCCGTTGAGCACCGCGAACCATCCGTCTGGCGCGGCGGCCCACTCGCGCCAGCCCTGGGCGAGCTGCTCCAGGGCGACGTCGTCCGCGAGACCCGAGTCCTTGGCCTGCACGGCGAAGTTGGACTCCGTGCAGCGCTCGGCCCACAGGCCGCCCCACCAGGTGCGGTCGTCGGGGGTGGCGTAGCACCAGACGCTCGCGCCGGGTTCGATCGTGGCGGGGTCGAACCCGGCGTCGCGCACCCAGGAGGCGAGGCGGCGTCCGGCGTCGGGCTCGAAGCCGTAGGCGTGCGTGACCTCGTGGTAAAGCATGTTCCACTCGGTGAGCTCGGCGGACTCCGGGTACCAGGTCATGGCCTCGTAGTCGGCGTCGCGCACGGCGACGAACCCGCCCGGCTTGGCGACGCGCTTCATCTCGCGCAGGGCCGCCACCGGGTCGGAGAGGTGCTGGAGCAGCTGGTGGGCGAAGACGACGTCGAACGAGTCGTCCTCGAACGGCAGCTCGTAGGCGTTGGCGTGCTCGAAGGTGATGTTCTTGGTGCCGTGCGCGTCCGCGAGGCCGCGGGCGGACTCCAGCACGTCGTCGGAGGCGTCGACGCCCACGACGCTGCCCTGCGTGAGCCGCTCGGCGAGGTCCACGGTGACGGTGCCGGGGCCGCAGCCGACGTCGAGCAGCGTCATGTCGGACAGCAGGTGGGGCAGCAGGAACGCGGCGGAGTTGGCCGCCGTCCGGCGCCGGTGCGAGCGCAGCACCGACTCGTGGTGCCCGTGCGTGTACGACTCGGACTCCTTGGTCAGGTCCGTGCCGGCACCCGGGCTGTCGGGGCCCTCCTGCCCGGCGGCACCTGTGCCGCCGGTTCCGCGGGTCAGGCTCGACAGGCTGCTGGGAGCGTCGACCGCGTCGATCGGGTCGGTGCCCGCGGGCTTGGTGCGGTCCCGGGCGGGACCGCCGCTCCCCTCGTTCGCGGGGAACCTACCGCCGAACGTGTCGCCGAGCTTGTGGCTGGGCGCGTCGGTTCGGGCCGTGTCGATGCGAGCGATGTCGTGCTCGTTGGCGCTGCCGGTCATGGCCGCACTGTATGTGCGCCGCGCCACGCTGCACATCCGCGTTCTCATCCTTCGGGACGGCTGTCCAACAAGCCGGCCCCGGCGGGTCCCACGAGCGTCGGGCCTCGGGACGCGCAAGGATGCGCGCATGTCCACGCTTGCTCAGCCGTCCGGGGCGTCGTCCGAGGCATCGTCCGGAGCCTCGTCCGAGGCATCGTCCGGGGCTTCGTCCGGAGCCTCGTCCGGCCAGCTCGCCGGTTCCTCCGGCGGCCGGCTCGCCGGTTCCTCCGGCGGCGGGCTCCGGAGGGTGCGCGACAACCTGCTCGGCGGTCCGGGCCGTGTGCTGGGGGCGGACATCGCCCGGGGCGTCGCGGTGCTCGGCATGTTCACCGCGCACGTCGGGGTCACCTCGGACGACCTCGCCACGTTCGAGGGCTGGCTGAGCCTGGCGCACGGGCGGTCTTCGATCCTGTTCGCGACGGTCGCCGGGCTGTCGCTGGCGCTGGTCACGGGCGGGTCCCGGCCGCTGACGGGCGAGGCGATGCGCACGGCGCGCGCCCGGATCCTCGTACGGGTCGTGCTGCTGCTGGCCCTGGTCGCGGTGCTCGACCTGTTCGGCACCCGCGTGCTGCTCATCCTGGGCTTCTACGCCGCGTACTTCGTGCTCGCGCTGCCGTTCCTGCGCCTGCCGCCGGCTCGGCTGGCGGCGATCGCGGTAGCCATCGCGGTGGTCGGGCCCGTCCTCGTGTACTACGGACCCGAGGCGCTGGCCCGGGCCGGGCTGCGGTCACCTCACGACGGGTCGGGGGCGGCCACCGATTTCCTTCTCACGGGCCACTACCCCGCTCTGGTCTGGATGGCGTACGTGCTCGCCGGGCTCGCGGTGGGCCGCTGCGACCTGCGGTCGCCCACGGTGCACCTCGGCCTGGTCGCGGGCGGGTTCGGGCTGGCGGCACTGACGTCGGTCGCCTCGGCGGTCATGGTGGCCGACGCCGGCGGGCTGACCGCCGTCGAGGGGCAGGTCGCCGTGACGTCGTCGCAGTACGTGCAGCCGGCACCCGCCTGGTCCGATCCGTGGCCACCCCTGGCCGGGCTCTACCTCGAGGGCCCGCACGACGACACGACGTTCGAGACGCTCGGCTCCGGCGGCTTCGCACTGGGCGTGCTCGGGCTGTGCCTGCTCCTGGGGTCGGTGGCCCGGGGCGGCGGGCAGTACGGCGGGCAGTACGGCGGAGCTGACGACGGGCAGGACCATGGGCAGGAGAACAGGCTCCGGCGCATCGCACGCGGGATCGTGCTGACTGTCACCACGCCGCTGGCCGCCGTCGGTGCGCTGGCACTGACCGTCTACTCCCTGCAGATCGTCACCATCTGGTGGTGGACGCGCACCTACTGGGACCTGCTCGACCCCGCGACCAACACGCCGCTGGGCTGGATGGTGGTGGTCACCCTCGTGCTGGCGACGGCGTGGCGGGCGCTGCTGGGCCGCGGCCCGCTGGAGCGCCTGTTCGGGTGGGTCGCCAGGCGGGCCTTCCCGGACCGGCCGACGGCCCGGGGCACCAGTTCCTAGAGCGCCACCTCGCCGACGATCGTGGTGACGGTGTCTCCGCCGACCCACACCTCGCCGTCGGGCAGCTTCTCGACATGGACGCGGCCCGCCCGGCCCATCGCGGTCCCCTGCGACGCGACGTACGACGACGGCAGCACGTCGCCGGCAAGCCACTGGCCGAGACCGGCGTTGAGGCTGCCCGTCACCGGGTCCTCCCCCACTCCGATGGACGGGACGAAGGCGCGCACCTCGACGGCGGGGACGCTCTGCTCCGCCGTCTGCGGGGCGGTGGCCCGGACCGGCGCGTACTCGCCGACGACGCCCAGCTTGAGGTCACCCATCACCACCAGGTCCGGCTCCAGGCCGAGCACGACGTCGGCGTCCCGCAGCTGGACCGCCACCCAGCCGGGCCCGTTGTCCACCCAGGCCGAGCGGACGACGTCGGACACCTCGAGGCGCAGCGAGCGCGCGATCTGGGCGAGGTCGGCGTCGTCGACGGCGCCGGAACGGATCAGGGCCGGGCCGGCGAACGCGAGACGCTGACCCACGCCGGTGTTCTCGCGGCGGACCCGCACCAGGCCCACACCGCACTCCTGGACCACGTCCTGCCCGCGCGGAACGCCGCCGGCCTCCAGCCAGGCGTGCGCGGTGCCGAGCGTGGGGTGCCCGGCGAAGGGCAGCTCGCCGCCCGGGGTCCAGATGCGGACGCGGTAGTCGGCGCCGGCCGCGCGGCCGGCCTCGGTCGGGTCGAGCAGGAACGTGGTCTCCGATAGGTTGGTCCACCGGGCGAAGTCAGCCAGCTGCTCGTCGGTGAGACCTTCGGCCCCGTGCACGACGGCGACGGGATTGCCGGCCGTCGGCTGCGCGGAGAAGACGTTGACCTGGCGGAACGGACGGTTCATGCCCGTCACGCTACCCCGACTGCGCGCGTGCCCGGCCGGGCGGGTCCGGTTGGGATCATCCAGCCGGGCTCAGCCCGGCAGAGTGGCCGGGCCGGGCCGTCAGACCGAGCCGGGCCGTCAGACCGGGCCCGGCCGTCAGACCGGGCCCGGCCGTCAGACCGAGCCGGGCCATCAGACCGGGAAGATCTCGTCCAGCTCCGCGAGGTCCTCCGCCGTCGGCGTCCAGGTCCAGGCCCGGGCGTTCCCTCGGACCTGTTCGGGCCGTGTCGCCCCGGCGATCACCGACGACACCTCGGGCCGGGTCAGCAGCCAGGAGAACGCGACGTCCGTCTCGGTGACGCCGCGCTCCCGGCAGAAGGTGCCGAACCGGTCCAGGGCCGCCCATGGCGCCGTGTCCAGGAGCTGCTGCTTGGTCGTGACCAGACGGGAGCCGTCGGGCCGGGCACCGCCGGTGTACTTCCCGGTGAGCAGGCCGTTCTCCAGCGGGTGGTACGGCAGTACGCCGATGCCGTACTCCCGTGCCGCGGGCAGCACCTCACGCTCCAGGCCGCGGGCCAGCAGCGAGTACTTGTTCTGCGCGGAGACGAACCGGGTGCCGCCCGTGCCGCCGGTCCTGCCGGTCCCGCCGGTCCCGCGAGCCACGTGCTCGGCGTCCGCCACCTGCCAGCCGCGGAAGTTGGAGTGGCCCACGTAGCGGACCTTGCCCGCGCGGACCAGGTCGTCGAGCGCGGCGAGCGTCTCGTCGAGCGGGGTCGCCGGGTCGGGGGCGTGCAGCTGGTAGAGGTCGATCCAGTCGGTGCCCAGCCGGCGCAGCGACGCCTCGGCCGCCCGCACGATGTACCGGCGCGACCCGCGAGCGCCGAAGTCCTGGCCGTTCGCGCCGTGCAGGTCGAGCCCGAACTTCGTCGCGATCAGCATGTCGTCGCGCCGGCCCCGGAGCGCGGCTCCGAGCAGCTCCTCGGACAGCCCGGGACGCGCGCCGTAGGCGTCCGCGGTGTCGAAGAAGGTCACGCCGGCGTCGATGGCGGCGTCGATCAGGGCGGCGGTGCCCTCCGCGGTCTCGGTGACGGTGCCGGTGCGGCCGAGGTTGTTGCACCCCAGGCCGACGACGGGAACGGACAGGCCGGAGCGCCCGAGGCGGCGCAGGGGGAGGTCGGACATGGTCGCACCCTACGGCGTCCGGACTGCGGGGCTGGTGGTGCCCTGCCCAGCTGCGAAGCCGGGTACGTCCGGGGACCGCCGTACCCTGGACCGGTGAGCACAGTCCTCGACGGGCCGACCGCGCCCCGTGGGCGCGCCACCGTCCTGCACCCGGCCGAGGTGGCTCGCCAGCCACTCGCACAGGACGAGCCGGGTGTGGCGCCGGACGGGCCGGACGCCGGTGCGGGCGCTGGTCTGATGGGCGCTGGTCCGGGCGCTGGTCCGGAGCCCGCGCTGGACACCGCTCGGGACCAGGCAGTCCTGCCGCCCGACGAGTGGCTGCCCCTCGCGACCGCGCACGCCGAGCGCGCCGACGCGCTCACGGCGGTATGGCGCGCGGCGCGCGCGGAGGGCCGCAAACACGCGATCGAGGACTTCCTCTTCACCTACTACCCGACGCGGATCGCGCACCTGCGCCGGTGGCATCCGGGCGCAGGCGTCGCACTGCTGCTGCCCGGTACCGGCGTGACCAGCCCGGCCGACGGCGAGAGCTCGAACGGCAGCGGCGCGAACAACGGTGCCCCCGACCCGGACGACCGCACGACCTGGCGCTGGCACCGGACGACGCGGCTCGACGGCGCCACCCACGGCGGCGCCACTCACGACGGCGCCACCTACGACAGCGCCACCCACGGCGCCGCCCAAGACGTCGTCGACCTGGACGCCGCAGCATTCCTGGCCGACCGGGGTGACACGGTGCGGTACGTCCGCGACCTGCTCGCGGCGACGTCGTCGCGTCCAGGGACGTTCGGCTGCTTCGGGCTGCACGAGTGGGCGATGGTCTACCGCGACCGGGAGGCGGGCCGGGACCAGCGACACCCACTGCCGCTCCGGCTCGGACACGCGGGCACCGACGCCGTGGTCGAGGCCAACCCCGTGCGCTGCTCGCACTTCGACGCGTTCCGGTTCTTCACGCCGGAGGCGACCCCGCGCAACCAGCTCCAGCCGACCCGCGCCGCGCAGGTCGGCATGGAGCAGCCGGGCTGTCTGCACGCCAACATGGACCTCTACAAGTGGTGCCTCAAGCTCGGTCCGGCCGTGCCCGGGGACCTCTTGCTCGACGCGTTCGAGCTGGCCCGGGACATCCGGTGGACCGACATGGCGGCGTCCCCCTACGACGTCTCCGGGTACGGCGTACCGGCAGTGCAGATCGAGACGCCGCAGGGCAAGGCCGAATACGTGCGGCGACAGCGCGAGTTCGCGCAGCGGTCCGGCGAGCTCCGGCTGCGGCTGCTCCGGGCCTGCGACGCGGTGCTCGACGCGGCACCCGCTGAGTCGTAGCCGGCGCGGCGCCGTGGTCGGCGCCGGGGCGTGACCCGCGCCGCGGCTGCCGACCGCCCGCCGCTGACGCACCGGCCGACGGTCGGACCGCACCGCCCGTCGGACCGCACCGCCGTCGCACCATCTCGCTGTCGCACCGCGCTGCCGTCGCACCGCCCCGCCGTCGGACCACCCCGCCGTCGCACCATCTCGCCCAAAACGCGCCCCGAACTGCTTACACGTACCCGCACCCGAGTACGTAGTTGCCCTACTTGTCGCCGGGTACCGCCGTTTTCTAGCGTCGGATCGTCGCACCCAAGCACTCAGGAGTAGTCCAGGAACTTCCCAACTTCAGATCACGAGGTGAGCGCCATGAGAGCAACCGCACCGCACACACCCGCCACCCGAGTCGTGCTCGGCATCTTCGCCGTGCTGGCCCTGACCCTGACGGCACTGGTCGCCACACCCAGCGCCATGACCCCCCGGGCCGAGGCCCACGGCTGGGTCGTCTCTCCGCCGAGCCGCCAGGACCACTGCGCCAAGCGGACCGTGAGCTGGTCCTGCAACGGCGTCGAATGGGAGCCGCAGAGCGTCGAGGCGCCGAAGGGGTCCATGCTCTGCTCGGGCGGCAGCCGCTTCACGACGCTCGACAACGCCTCGCTGGCCTGGCCCCGCACGAACATCGGCAGCACGCACACCTTCCAGTGGACACTGACCGCCTTCCACCGCACGGCCAGCTGGGAGTACTTCGTGGACGGCCGGCTGTTCAAGACCGTGAACGACAACGGGGCGACGCCGCCCGCAACCGTCACCCACACGCTCTCAGGCCTGCCGAGCGGCAACCACACGATCCTCGCCCGGTGGAACGTGTACGACACCGCGATGGCGTTCTACGCCTGCATGGACGTGAACATCGGCGGCGGGTCCAGCGCCGCCAAGACCGCTGTCGACGCCGACCGGCAGCTGGGCGGAGGGCGCCTGCTGGCCGCGCAGCTGTAACGGTTCGCTGAGGCCCGAACGGCAGCAGAGACCGCGTCACCAACCGCACGAGGGTCCGCACGGAGCGGCCGTTGTCCCGACTCGGGGCAGCGGCCGCTCTCGCGTTCAGCGACCAGCGACCGGCGACCGGCCGTCAGCGACCGGCCGGACGCTGACCCAAGGCCGATCTGGCGCCGATCCGGAGCCGTTCGGGGGTCGATCGGGCACCACTCCGGACCCGTTCCAGAGCCATTCCGGACCCGTTTCGGACCCGTTCCGGGGCCGCCCCGGAGCCATTCCGGGGTCGATCCGGGAGTCGGTCCGGGAGTCGATCCGGGTCGGCAAGGTGCCGAAATACGGGGAACCGCGTACGAATTCACCCTCATTGTCAGCAACGCGAACATTTCCTAGGTTCGATGCCATCACCGAATTTCACCCGCTGGTCCAGCGCAACCCCGGCAGACCGCCAAGCCACGCCCGGACCAGCAGTCCCGCTCGAACTACGGAAGGCATCACCGTGAATCGTGCACGCACCGCCAGCCCGCCGACCCGACTCCTGCTCTCCGCACTCGCCGCCATGGCACTCGCAGGAGCCTTCCTCGTCTCCGCCCCGAACGCCCTGCTGCCGCAGGCGCAGGCTCACGGCTGGATCACCAGCCCGCCGAGCCGCGCGGACCACTGCGCCACAGGCACCGTGAGCTTCGACTGCGGCGGCCTCCAGTACGAGCCGCAGAGCGTCGAGGCACCGAAGGGCTCCACCCAGTGCTCGGGCGGCAGCGGCTTCACCGTGCTCGACGACGACTCCCTGGCCTGGCCGCGCACCACCATCAGCGGCAACACCACGTTCCGCTGGCAGATCACCGCCCGACACTCCACGTCCACCTGGGAGTACTTCGTCGACGGCCAGCTCTTCAAGACGTTCGACGATGGCGGCGCACAGCCCGGCGCGACCGTCGAGCACACGCTGAGCGGCCTGCCCGCGGGCGACCACACCATCTTCGCCCGCTGGAACATCGCCGACACCGTGAACGCGTTCTACCAGTGCGTCGACGTGACCGTGTCCGGTTCGGCCGCCGCCGACGTCGACGCCGAGTCGGGCTCGCAGGCCCCAGCCGCCCTCGGGACGAAGAAGCTGGGCGCAGGCGCCCTGAGCGCGGTCTGACGGGACCCGACCTCCCATACCGGACCGCATAACCCGCCCGCATCACACCGTCCCGGAGCGCACCGTCCCGAGCGCACCGTCCGGGCATGCACCGTCCGGGTATGCGCTGTCCGGGTATGCACCGTCCGGGTGCACACCGTCCGGGTGCACACCGTCCGGGTGCACACCGTCCGAAAGCGCATCATCCAGGCACGGCCCAGAAACGCACCGTCCAGAAACGCACCGCACCGTTCCGGCCCGAGCCGGGTGCCCGACGCCGTCACACGCGTCGGACACCCGGCCCGGACGCGTTCCAACGCTCGCGAGGTGGCGGCGCCCGCAGACGGGCAACGCTCACATGGTGCTCATGCAAGGCCCTCGCACAAGGCCCACACCCGAGACCCACACGCGCGACCCTCATGCAAGGGTGGGCTCACACCACGGCGGTGCCCACGCGTTGACTGCAACCCGAGCTCCTGGCGCTTCGGTTGCCCGGTGCCCGCCCGCGCGGTGAACTCGGAGCCATTTTTCACCCGCTCTATGGGACGATGGTTCCGTGTCGAGCGCGCTGGTCGGCATCAGTCCGACGCCCGTCCAAGTTCCGCCCGTCGTGCACATCCTGGCCGGACGACTGCGGCCCGGCACGACGGTCGTTCCCGTGTGGCGCAACGAGTACGGCGGTTTCACCGCTCGCCTTGAGGACCGGCGGACGCAGCCGGGCGCAGCGGCTTCCCGGTCAGTGCCGGATCCGTTCCCCGGGAGTCCGCACTCCAACGGCCAGCGCCTCCAGAATCAGCACTCCAGGGGCCAGGACTTCTGGATCCCGCCCCGTGAGCACCGGTACGCCAAGAGCTCGTACCTCAAGTGGGTGCCCCGTTTCTCGTCCTGTCCTGACCCGGTCGCCGAGGCCGACCGGCTCGTCTGGGCCGGCACATTCACCACGGTCCCCCGCGTGCTCGACGCCGGGCGCGACGCACACGGCGCCTGGCTCCTGACCGAGGCTGTCCAGGCAAACGACGCGATCGCGACGTCCGCCATCGAGCCCCGGTGGCGCACCCGCGCCCAGCAGTCGGCGATCGCGATCGGCATGGGCCTGCGCCGATTCCACGATGCGCTCCCGACGGACACCTGCCCGTTCGTCCGCACCGCGGAGCTGAGGGTCGCAGCCCTGCAAGGTAATGGCCTCGGGCCGGCCGTTGCCTTGGAGGCGCCCGCAGCCCTGGGGACGTCCCCAGCCCCCGCGAAATCCCCAGCGCCCGCGAAATCCACAGTCCCAGCGAAGTCCGAGGCGCCAGGGATCACCGGGCCCGCGGTCCGCTCAAGGGCTTCAACCGTCCCGGTGCCCCTGGGAAGCCCACCGTCCGAGCGCGCTGCTTCCATCGGACCCACCTCGCTCTCCGCATCCTCCTCGTCAGCCGCGCCTCCCACATCCGGCGCGTCTCCCGCGTCCGGCGCGTCCTTCACATCCCCCACGTCTCCCGCATCCCCCGCATCCTCCGCATCCCCCGGATCCCCGGGATCCCCGGGATCCCCCGGACCGAACCACGTCCGGTTTCCCGCCGCGCTGGCCGACCCGCCGCCCGTCGACCGCCTCGTCGTGTGCCATGGCGACGCCACGGTCCCGAACACGTTGCTGGACGGCGCCGGCCGGTTCGCGGCTCACGTCGACGTCGGCAACCTGGGCGTGGCCGACCGCTGGTCGGACATCGCCGTCACCACACGCAGCGTCACCCGCCGCTACGGCCCCGGTCTGGAGCCGCTGGTGCTGGCTGCCTACGGCATTGCGCCCGACCCCGAACGCACGGCGTACTACCGAGCCCTGTGGGACGCCGAGGAGGCGGTCCGAGTACGCCGCGCGGAACGCCCGCGCCGACGGACCGACCCGCATCACCTGCGCCGCGCGTCGTAGACCCGGTGCATCACGAGCTCGATCGGGCCGCGCGACCACCGCCGCAGCCACAGGGGCGCCGCCACCATGAGAATCAGCGAGATGACCGCCCAGATCAGAACGACCTGCCACGCGTTGCCTCCCGCGAGGCCGAGGCCCCAGTCGTAACAGATCACCGAGGCGAGCACGTTCTGCAGCACGTAGCAGGACAGCGCCGTTCGACCGATCCCCTCGACGCCGCGCCGCAGCAGGCCCAGCCCGCTTCCCGACCCGCGCGCCGGTCCGCTCCCCGTGTGCGCTCGGGCGACGAGCGTGGTGCCGAGCGCGAGGATGCCCAGCGCCACCAACGGCGGAACCAGGTACCGGTCGACGAGCACCCAGGTCGGCCCGGCCCAGGTCGTCAGCGCGTTCAGCGGGATACCGAACCCGAGCCCGGCCCACGCGAGCCGACGGCGCAGCCGCGCGCCGTCCGGCGTCGTGGAGAACATGCCGGCACGCACGAGACGCGAGCCCACCAGGAACAGCACGGTGGCCGACGGCACGATCAGAAGCAGCTCGATGCGGAAAACGTCCATGTAGGTGAGTCGCACCAGAACCTGGTCCAGCCAGCTCGCCGTCGACAGGGACGCCCCACCCCCGGTTCCGGACGCACCAGCCGTAGAGGCACCAGTCGTGGACCCACCAGCCGTGGACGCGTCTGAGGTCACGGCCAGGAGTGCGGTGAGGCCAGCGATCGCCACGACGTAGACGCCGGCCACCACGCCGCCCCAGACCCGCACCGCCCGATCGCTCCGCCCAATCAGGTAGGCGGCGAGCACGGACGCGATCGCATACCCCATCAGCACATCGAACTCGAAGACGAGGACGTAGTGCAGGAAGCCCTCGACCAGGAGGATCCCGGCCCGCAGCAGGTACCGGCCGGGCCATGGCATGCCGCGCCGCACCATCGACCGGTACTGCAGCTCCAGCCCCACCCCGAACAACAGCGTGAGCAGCGCGAGGAACTTCCCGTTGGACAGGGCCTGCAGCACCGTCCGCGCCGGGTCGTCCGTCGCGAACCCGTCCGAGATCCACGCGGCGGGGCCGCCCGGGGTGCTGAACAGCCAGACGTTGCTGGCGAGCGTGCCCAGGATCGCGATACCCCGCAGGACGTCGAGCGCGAGGATGCGCCCGGTCGCCCCCGTTGGACCTGACGACACCGTCGCCGGCTGCGCCGATTCCGGCAGAGCCGAATCCGGCAGGACTGAATCAGGCAGGGCCGAATCAGGCAGGGCCGAATCCGGCAGGGCCGAATCCGGCAGGACTGAATCAGGCAGGGCCGAATCAGGCAGGGCCGAATCAGGCAGGACTGAATCCGGGACGGCTGACGCTGGCGGTGCCGATGCCCGCGGTGATGATGCCTGCGGTGATGATGCCTGCGGTGATGACGTGCTCGACGACGGGTTGGTGGCCATGGTCCGAGCCTGTCCCGGCCGCACCGCGGCCGCGTCGGCCGTTCGGGCGATCTGGGCGGGCGCACATACATCCTTCGGCGGAGGCGGAACCGGCACACCGCACGCGCGCGGAATTCACCTCGTGGTCAGGCGACCCGGTCTGCCACGCTGACCCCATGACCATCCCCACCGAAGCGGCCTCGGTGCCCGACGTCGTGCGTGACCTGGCCGGCGCCGGACTCATCACCCCGGCCTGGCGCAACGAGCTCGGCGGCCTCACGTTCCGGGTCGACCCGGGCGGCCGGCATCACCCCTACTTCGTCAAGTGGATGCCCTACAACGACCGGGCCACGACCGAGAAGGTCGACCTGACCAACGAGGCCGCCCGTATGCGGTGGGCAGCGCCGTACACGCCGGTGCCGCAGGTCCTCGAGGTGGGGTCCGACGACGAGGCACAGTGGCTGGTCACGGTCGCGATGACCGGCCGCTCCGCCGTCGACCCGCGCTGGCTGGTGGAGCCAGAGACCGCGGCCCGGGCCATCGGGGCCGGGCTCCGGGCGCTCCACGACGCCCTGCCGGTCGAGGAGTGCCCGTGGACCTGGAGCGTCGAGGACCGGATCGCAGTCGCCGAGGACCGTGCCGCCCGGGGTCACGCTGCCGTCGGCTGGTCGGTCGAGGCGCGGGCCCGCGCCGCCGATGCTCCCGACCACGACCGCCTCGTGGTCTGCCACGGTGACGCCTGCGCGCCCAACACCCTGCTCGACGACGACGGCGCGTGGGCCGGGCACGTGGACTTCGGCGGCCTCGGCGTCGCCGACCGCTGGGCCGACCTCGCCGTCGCGACCTACAGCCTCGCCTGGAACTACGGCGACGGTTACGACCACCTCGTCTACGAGGGCTACGGCATCGACGAGGACCCGGACCGGGTGGCCTACTACCGCTTCCTGTGGGACCTCGGATGAGCGGGGGAACGGTCGACCACGTCGTCCCGGGGCTGCTCGTCGTGACCGGCCCGCCCGGCTCGGGCAAATCCACCGTCTCCGAGGCCCTGGCCGACCTCTGGGAACCGAGCGTGCTGGTGGAGGGCGACGCGTTCTTCCGGTTCCTGCGGCGCGGGATGATCCCTCCGTGGCTCCCGGAGTCGCACACCCAGAACGACACGACCGTCCGCGCCGCGGCGGCCGCCGCAGGCGGCTTCGCCGCGGGTGGCATGGCCGTGGTCTACGACGGCGTGATCGGCCCGTGGTTCCTGCCTACGTTCGCCCGGCTGAGCGGCGTCGAGGCGCTCGACTACGTGGTGCTGCTGCCGCCCGTGGAGACCTGCCTGAAGCGGGTCGAGACGCGCACGGGCCACGGTTTCACGGATCTCGACGCGGCCCGGCACATGCACGAGGACTTCGTCCGGGCGACGCTCCCCGGCGCGGTCGACCCCGCCGGCTCGCTGGGCTCAGAAGATCCAGCCGGCTCGGCCCCCTCGCTACGCCCCGCCGGCCCGCCCGGTGCCGTGCTGCGTGAGCTGCCGGACGACGTCGCCGGGGTAGCCGAGGCGATCGTCGCCGCCATGGCCGCGGGCAAGACCCGCTACACCGTCGAGCACTGATCCCCGGTTCTCCCGTTCATTCGGCCGGCTCCATCCACTCAGTCCGCCCGATCCGCTCAGCCAGCCCGATCCGCTGAGCCGGCCCGATCCGGTCAACCGGCCTGGGCCGCCGTCGCCTGGTTGGCGCGCCGCGCGCGGTGGGCGGCCTGGGCATTGCGGTTGCTGCAGGTCGTGGAGCAGTACCGGCGCGACCTGTTGCGAGACAGATCGAGAACGATCCCCTCGCAGTCGTTGTCGGCGCACACCGCGAGGCGGGAGAGCTCGTCGTCGCGAATCACGTCGACCATCGCCATCGCCGTCTCGACCAGGATGCGGGCGGCGAGGGGCGCATCGCTCGGCACGGCGTGGATGTGCCAGTCGGCCGGCGGGTGTCGCACGAGCTGCGGCACCGCGCCGGCGTCGGCGAGCATCTCGTTCACGAGACCGGCCGCCGAGTCGCGGTCCGCTGTGAGCAGCTCGCGGAGCCGAGGCTGCAGGCTGAGCACTTCGTCCAGCTCTGCCTGGGTGCTGTCGTGGCGGCCCGTGTACCCCTGCCCGGCGAAGAACTCGTCGAGGTCCGCAACCGTCGAGATCGAGACCGGTGGCTCGGCCGCGTTCACGAGCATGACGGCGGCCTGGAGCGATTCCTCGGTGTCATGAGTGAAAACCACATTGACACATTACTCGCCCCACCCCTAGCGTCAGGACTCATGGGCACTGTGACACCTGACACCAACGAGCCGGGCATCTCCGGGCCGGGCGGGCCGGGCGTCCCAGAGCGGGGGATCATGACGCCTCGCGTTCCGAGCTCGGGCATTCCTGGGACGGGCGTCGCGCCCCGGAACGGACTTCCAGCGAACAGGCGGCGGTTCGCCCCCTCCCGACCGTCACGACACCTCACCTTGGGCCTGCTGTTCGCCGGCGCGTCCGCCGTGGCATTCAGCCTGTCCGGGGTGTTCGCCAGCGGCCTCCTCGACACCGGGTGGAGTCCCGGTGCGATGGTGCTCGTGCGCGTGGCGATCGCGACTGTGGTGGTGCTGCCGCTCGGCATCGTGTCGCTGCGCGGTGACTGGCGACCCGTGCGGAAGAACCTCGGGCTGATCGCGGTCTACGGCGCGGTTTCGGTCGCAGGCTGCCAGTTCGCCTACTTCTCGGCGGTCCAGCACATGCCGGTCGGCCCGGCGCTGCTCATCGAGTACACGGCCCCGGCGGCCGTGGTCCTCTGGTTCTGGCTGCGACACGGACAACGCCCGACCCTGGCCACGATCGGCGGCACGCTGCTCGCAGCCGTCGGGCTGGTACTCGTGCTGAACCTGATCTCGGGCGCGCCGGGAGCCACCGCCGTCGATCCGGTCGGAATCGCCTGGGCCCTGGTGGCGATGCTCGGTGTCTCCACCTACTTCGTCATCAACGCGGACGTCGACACGGGTCTGCCGCCGCTCGCCCTTGCCGCCGGGGGCCTGACGACGGCCACCGCGGCTCTGGGTGTGCTCGGCGCGACCGGGCTGATGCCGCTCGAGTACGGCACGGCGCCTCCGGTATACGCGGGCACGGCGGTGCCCTGGTGGTTACCCGTGGTCGGCCTGGGCATCATCACCGCCGGCTTCGCTTACGTCGCCGGGATCGCTGCAGGCCGCCTGCTGGGCCCCCGACTGTCGTCCTTCGTCGGGCTGTTCGAGGTCGTGTCCGCCATCGGCTTCGCCTGGCTACTGCTGGGTGAGCTGCCGCAGCCGATCCAGCTCGTCGGCGGCGCGCTGATCCTCGCGGGAGTAATCGCGGTGCAGGCCGGCGAGAAGCGCGTGGACGCGAGCCCGGCCAACGCGCCAGCGGGTGACCAACCAGCGGGTGACCAACCAGCGAGTGACCAACCAGCGAGTGACCAACCAGCGAGTGACCAAGCAACGGGTGACCAGCAAGCGAGTAACCAGCCGACCGGCATCACGCAGACCGAAGCTCGGTAAAGAGACCAGACACCGCCACAAGCGATAGCGCGGCGATACGGAGGCAATACCGGTCGATACCGGGGCAACCAGCCGATACAGGCACTGCCAACGCCACAAGCGCTGCCTGCCGGGCGCGGCAGGATGCCGCCGGCGTAACAAGCGCCGCCTACCGGCGCCGCAGCCATCGCCGAGCGCCACGAGCGATGCCAGGCGCCGCCAGAGCTCGCCGCCAGAGCGCCATCACGCGGCCCAGTCCGGCGGCTCGCCCGGACCGAGCGGGATCGCGGCCTCGGCCGGTGCAGCGGGATCGGCGATCGTCCGGCCGTGCCGATCCCGGAAGGACCACCCGCCGACGCCCTCGCGCCAGCGCATGGTGACGTCGGTCGTGTCGACCAGATCGTGATGGTGGTAGCAGAGCAGGGCGCCGTTGGCCACGGAGGTCTCACCGCCGTCGGCCCAGTGCCTCACAGCATGGTGGACCTCGCAGCGGGACGGCGGCTGGTCGCACGACGGATAGACGCAGTGCCGATCTCGGGCGATGACCGCTCGGCGCATCTGGCCGGTCACCGTCCGGTGCGCCCGCCCGACGTCGAGCACCGCGCCGTCCGGGCCGAAGACGACCCGCGTAATGGCACTGTCGCAGGCCAACCGACGGAAGAGGCTCCTCGGGATGACGCTGTCGCGCCCGTCCCCGGTGAGTGTCGGCGGGATCGACTCGAACGCTGCACCCGGCCGCGCGGAAGCGGCTCCCCCGCTACCAGCGGCCCGTCGCGCGCCCCGCCCCCGCCCCCGCCGCGGACCCTGGCCCGGACCCGGACCCGCCCCCGGACCGGCGGGACCGCCGACACCATCGACACCGGCATGACCGCCACAGCCACCGCCGCCACCGCCGCCACCAGCAACGGCAACGGCACCAGCACCAGCACCAGCACCAGCACCAGCACCAGCACCAGCAGCCTCGCTTCCAACCCGCGCGACCAGGCGTTCCATCTCGCCGAGCGACACCAGCACGCTGATCTGCGGCCGCACCGCAGACCCCGAACCGGTGCGGCCGTTGTCGAGCGCGGAGCGCGCAAGGTCCGCGAGCGCCTGTGCGCGCAGCTGGGTCGCCGTCCGGTCGTCGCCCGGCGCCGGCCTGCCCATCACGGACCCGAGGGCCGCGCTCAGCGCGTGACCGTGCTCGTCGGTGAGGAACCCCCTGACGTGGAAGCCATCGAGCGTCTTGGAGAGCTCGAGATGCTCGCGCTCCTTCGCGACCCGGTAGCCCCGCTCGTCGGCGTCCGGGTCCGCGTGGTCGGCGAACCGGTCGACGATGCGCCGGAAGCCGTCCGGAGTGTTCAGGTCGATGTGGGTCAGCAGCAGTTCTTCGCCCGTCATCGTCCCGCCGGTCGGTCCGGCGCCGCCATCAGCAGCGTCACCATCAGCGGCGCCGCCGTCAGCGTTCTCGTCGCCAGTGCCCCCGGCGGCCTCGCCGGAGTCGCCGTCGTCGGGCCCAGCACCCTCGGCCACCTCGCGCTCGGTCACGCCAGGGTCAACCAGGATCTCTTCGGCGAGAGCCTCTGCGCGCAGGTCCGAGGTCGGCGCCTTGTCGATCATCGCGCGCAGCTGCTCGGGTCCCACCCGGCCGGCCAGGGCGCCGGCGAGGGTGGCCGGCAGGTGCGCGGCGAGCCGACGTCCGGCTTTCACGTCGCGGCTCGCCGTGCCGAACCGCACGCCTTCTCGCCGGGAGAGCCACGCCGGGAACGTCCGGGACCCGTCGGTCGCCCAGAGGCCGTGTGCCTCGATCCTGGGCAGCCAGGACACCCGCAGCACATCGAGGCGGTGCACCGCCCTGCGGAGCAACGGCGACAGGACCGTGAGCCGGTCGGCCACCTCACCGACACCGACGCCAGCACCAGCACCAGCACCAGCACCAGCACCAGCCGACTCCAGCACGTCCAGCGCCTCCGGACCCGCCACCTCCACGAGCTCGTCGACGATCCGTCCCAGGTCGGCGACGACGTCCGCCACCCCACGCGGGGAACCCGCCCCGCCTCCCGCCGGAGGCATCGCCTCGAGAACCACGGCCGTCACCTCCTTCCCACACCACCACGACTCGAACAGGACCGTGCCAGCACCAGCCAGTACCAGATCCAGATCCAGAACCAGAACGAGCACCAGATCGAGCCCCAGAAAACAGCAGTCAGAGCCGCGATCCATCACCACCGTAGAGAACAAACGTCCACCACAAAGCCCAGAACCGAAATCTGTGCACAACTCGTCGATGACGCCCCCTGTGGTCGCACTCCCTCGGCGCAACAACGGCACGACGGTCTCCACACCCTGCGAACACCTCGCCCATGACGGCGAGCCCACCCGACATCGTCGTCCCGCTTCACCCCCTGCAAGAATGGGCGGCATCATGACCGCGCCCTCCTCGACGACGTCGACAACCTCGACCCCCACCTCCGCCGACCGACCCGCCACGTCGGGCGCCCCGAAGCCGGCGGGGACCTTGATCCCCTACCTGCCCGCGCCCACGGGCAAGGACCCCGATCCGGACGTCCTGTTCGAGAAGTTCGGCGAGTGGGCCGCGGCGGGCGGGCGCGCGCTCTACCCGCACCAGGAGGAGGCCCTCCTGGAGGTCATGACGGGCTCCCACGTGGTGCTGGCGACCCCCACGGGTTCCGGCAAGTCGATGGTCGCGATGGGTGCGCAGTTCGCCGCCCTGGCCGCGCACCGGTCCGGGCGCGGCGGGCGCACCTACTACACGGCACCGCTCAAGGCGCTGGTCAGCGAGAAGTTCTTCGACCTGGTCGCCGCGTTCGGCTCGAAGAACGTCGGCATGATGACGGGTGACTCCGCGGTGAACCCGGACGCCCCGATCATCTGCTGCACCGCCGAGATCCTCGCGAACCTCGCCCTGCGGCGCGGCGACGCCGCCGACGAGACGGACACCGCCGCCGACGACGACACGATCGCCCAGGTCGTGATGGACGAGTTCCACTACTACGGCGACCCGCAGCGCGGCTGGGCGTGGCAGGTGCCGCTGCTGGAGCTCACGAACACCCAGTTCATCCTGATGAGCGCCACCCTCGGTGACACCACCCGCCTCCGCGAGGACCTCGAGGAGCGCACGGGCAGGCCGGTCGCCGAGGTCGCGGGCGCCGAGCGCCCCGTGCCGCTCACCTTCTCGTACGTGGTCGAGCCGCTGACCGAGGTGATCCAGGAGCTGGTGACCACGCACCGCGCCCCGGTGTACGTCGTGCACTTCACCCAGAAGGACGCCGTCGACCGGGCACAGTCGCTGCTGTCGATGAACGTCTCCAGCAAGTCCGAGAAGGAGGCGATCATCGCGGAGATGGGCGCCTTCCGGTTCGGCACCGGGTTCGGCAAGATCCTGAGCAAGTTCCTGCGGCACGGCGTGGGCGTGCACCACGCGGGCATGCTGCCCAAGTACCGCCGCCTCGTGGAGCGCCTCACACAGAAGGGCCTGCTCAAGGTCGTCTGCGGTACCGACACCCTCGGCGTCGGCATCAACGTGCCGATCCGCACGGTGCTTCTGACGAGCCTCGTGAAGTTCGACGGCGAGCGCATGCGGCACCTCAGCGCTCGCGAGTTCCACCAGATCGCCGGACGCGCGGGCCGCGCCGGGTACGACACCGTGGGCGAGGTGCTGGTCATGGCGCCCGAGCACGTCATCGAGAACCGCAAGCTCCTGGCCAAGGCCGGCGACGACCCGAAGAAGCTCAAGAAGATCGTCCGCAAGAAGGCACCGTCCGGCAGCGTGAACTGGACCGATGCCACGTTCGAGCGCCTGCGCGACGCCGATCCCGAGCCCCTGGTCTCCCAGTTCCGCGTGAACCACGCGATGGTGCTCAACGTGCTGGCCCGCGCCTCCAGCCACGGCACCAGCACCGGCACTGGCACCGGCACCGGCCCGGGTCACACCGCCCCGACCGACCCCGTGGACGCGATGCGTCACCTCCTGACCGCCAACCACGACTCGGAGACGCAGCAGGCCGAGCACGTGCGGCAGGCTTTCCGCATCTACCGCTCGCTACGGCTCGCGGGTGTCGTGGAGAAGGTCCGGGTACCGGACGCCGACGGCCGGCTCCGTCCGTCGGCCCGCCTCATGGTGGACCTCCCGCGCGACTTCGCGCTGAACCAGCCCCTGTCGCCGTTCGCCCTGGCCGCCATGGACCTGCTCGACGTCGACAGCCCCACGCACGCGCTCGACGTCGTCTCTGTCATCGAGGCGACGCTCGACGACCCCCGCCAGGTGCTCATGGGGCAGCAGAACCGGGCGCGCGGCGAGGCCGTCGCCGCCATGAAGGCCGAAGGGCTGGAGTACGAGGAGCGCATGGAGCTGCTGGAGGAGGTCACGTGGCCCAAGCCGCTGGCCGACCTCCTCGAACCCGCGTTCCAGACCTATCGCCGCACCAACCCGTGGGTGGCCGACGCCGAGCTCTCGCCCAAGTCCGTGGTGCGCGACATGGTCGAGAAGGCCATGACGTTCGCCGAGATCGTGAGCGTGTACGGCCTGGAGCGCACCGAGGGCGTGGTGCTGCGCTACCTCGCCGACGCCTTCCGGGCCGTGCGCCAGGTCGTCCCCGACGAGCACCGCACCGAGGAGGTGCAGGAGATCATCGAGTGGCTCGGCGAGCTCGTGCGCGGCGTGGACTCCTCGTTGCTCGACGAGTGGGAGCGCTTGGCCAATCCTGTGGATGACGATGCCGACCTCGTGACCGACGGCGAGCTCGCCGACGCCGGTGCCGAGGCACCAGCGCGACCCGTCACCGGGAACCCGCGCGCGTTCCGGCGCCTGGTCCGCAACGCGATGTTCCGGCGCGTCGAGCTGATCGCACGCGAGGCCTACCCGGCACTGGCCGCGCTGGACCAGGGCTGGGACGCCGACGCGTGGGGCGACGCGCTGGACCCCCTGTTCGACGAGCAGGGCGACGACGCCGTCGGCATCGGACCAGAGGCACGCTCGGCCGCGCTGCTCACGATCCTCGAGCCGGGCGCGGAGCTGCCGACCAGCGGCGGCAGCAGCAGCGGCAGCGCGGGCTCGGGCGGGCAGGACGGCGTGAGCGGCCGGGTCGAGCCCGGCACGTGGTGGGTGCGGCAGGTGCTCGACGACGCCGACCGGAACCGCGACTGGGCGATCACCGCGCTCATCGACCTGGCGGCGAGCGACGAGGCCGGCGAGGTCGTGCTGACCGTGCTGTCCGTGGGCCAGATCTAGGCCGGCTGCCGGGCCGGGCCAGGCCCGGCAGCCGACATCGTCCGGAGGAACATTTCCCGGGCGATTTACCGTCTATTTACCCAAGTTCGGCCTTGGCATAAACTCCGGTATTGAAGATCCGGTCAGCAGCGCCGCTCGGGCGCTGCCTGGACACAGGAGTGCCAATGACGACGCACCTGCCCTCTCCCGACCGCTCCGGCCCCCGACGAACCAGACGAACCCGCCGCCCGTTCGCCCGACGCCCCCTCAGCAGCTACCTGACCGGCTGCCTCGCCGTCTCCCTCGCCGTCTCCCTCGCCACGGTCGCGGCCCTCGCGGTCGCGGTGCCGGCAGCCGCCCCGGCGACCGCGGCTCCCCTGCCCGCCGACGGCCCCGGCGTCGGCACACCGTGGGTCGTGACACTCGGCGACTCCTACATCTCCGGCGAGGCCGGACGCTGGGCGGGCGCCTCCAACAGCGACTCGGACCGGGCCGACGCCCTCGGCCCGTCCGCCTACTTCGACAACGCCTCCGGCACGGGCGAGACCATCCCGCGCTGCCACCGTGCTTCCTCCGCGGAGGCCTACATCGGCGGTGGTGTGGAGGGCCTCAACCTCGCGTGCAGCGGGGCGACGACCGCCACCTCGACCGGCACGAACTTCAAGCCGGGCATCGACTTCTACGAGGGATCGGCCGGCAAGGGCCAGGCCCGGATGCTCCAGGAGGCCGCCGCCACCAGGAACGTGCGCATGGTCGTCGTCTCGATCGGTGGGAACGACTTCGAGTTCGCGAGCGTCGTGCAGTCCTGCGTCGTCAACTTCCTCACCTCGCCCACCTGGTGGAAGAACTACTGCCACGACGACAGCTCGGTCGCGGCCAACTTCACCGCCGCGAACGTCGCCGACGTACGGTCCCGGGTGGTGGGGGCGCTCGACAACGTCGCGACAGCGATGAGCAACGCCGGGTACAGCACCAGCCAGTGGACCCTCGTGGTCCAGACCTACCCGTCGCCCGTGCCGAACGGCTCGGGGATCCGCTACTCGGAGTCGGGGTACACCCGCCAGTCCACGGGCGGGTGCGGACTGTGGAACCGGGACGCCGACTGGGCCAACTCCACGGCCCTGCCCACCATCAACGGCGCGCTGCTGGGTGCCGCCGACGACGTCGGGCTGCCGAACGTCCGCACCCTCGACATGACGCACGCGTTCGACGGCAAGCGCCTGTGCGAGAACGGCGTCGGGCTGTACGAGGAGGTGGGCCTGCCCAGCTGGCAGTCGGCAGGCGCGGTCGACCGGACCGAGTGGGTCAACCAGATCCGGACGGTGTCCACCATCGGCGACTCGCCCTACTACGTCCAGGAGTCGCTGCACCCCAGCTACTGGGGTCAGCTCGCAATGCGCAACTGCCTGCGCCAGGTCTGGAACGCCGGCAGCCCGCGCAGCGGGAGCTGCACCGTCGGCAACCTCGGGGCGGCCAGGCTCACGCCGTCGGGCGAGCCGTCGATGGTCCTGGGGCCGCTCGAGTAGCCCTTCCCCGTCAGACGTACAGGTCACCCCCGGTGACCTGTACGTCTGACACGTCCGGGCTGCCACGTCGGGGCTGCCACGTCCGGGCTGTCCCGTCCGGACAGGACAGAGTGCCGGGCCAGGAGGCGGGGTCAGGAGGCGGGGTCAGGCGAACAGCCCGAGCAGCCCTCGGCCGAGGGTCGCGAACCCACCGATGTAGGCGAGCGTGACGAGCACCTTGCGCGTCGCGCTCGCCGAGATCCGCCCTACGAGCAGCTCTCCCAGCCCGATCGCCGCCACGAGCGCGACGCCGACGGTCAGCCACTCCCAGACGGCGAAGCCGGGGAACGTGACGTCGGCGACCAGGAGCTTGGCCGTCATCGCGGCGAGTGCGTTGGTGAGGAAGATCGGCTGGGCGGTGGCCGCGAAGTCGCGCGGGTCCCACCGGTCGAGCACGGAGTACACGGCGATGGGCGGCCCGCCGATCCCGGCAGCGACGCTGCCGAACCCGGCCGCTGCACCCGTGACCAGCAGCGGCAGCCGGGCCTCCGGCGCGAAGGGCCGCTCCGCGCCCCGCAGCCGCGAGGTCACCAGCGCGAGGGTCATGGCCACGACGACGACGCCGCCCACCCCGATCTCCAGGGCCGACGCGCTCGCCTCTCGGATGACCAGCGCCGCCGGCACGCTGACCGCCACGGACGCGCTCACCAGCCAGCCGTAGCGGCGCCAGTTCACGTGACGGATCGTGCGCCCGAGCACGAGCAGCGCCATCAGCGCGCCCACGAGGTTGACGAACATGACGCCCTCGATCGGGCCGACGAGGAGCACGATGAACGGTCCGGCGACGAGCCCGAAGCCCATTCCCGCCACGCGTTGCAGAGAGCCCCCGACGAGGATGGCGAGGACGAGGAGGGCGAGCACTCTCCCTACGCTAGCCACGCAGTTTCCGACCGGACTCCAGGGGATTGGCCCGGCACCCGAGCCGACGACGCCGTCCGTACCGCAAAACCGTTGCGCCGGCCCGCGGCCCGCACGGCACAATCGCCTCGTGGCCAAGAACTCGAAGTCCGCCCGCGCCAGCCACGGGACGCCTGCCGTCGTCACGCTGGAGAAGTCGGGCGTGCCGCACACGCTGCACCCCTACGAGCACGATCCGGCGAGTGAGCTCAGCTACGGCATGGAGGCCGCGGAGGCGATCGGCGTCGACGCGCCGCAGGTGTTCAAGACCCTGTTGGCCGACGTCGACGGGAAGCTCGTGGTGGGCATCGTGCCCGTGGACCGCAAGCTGGACCTCAAGGCCCTGGCCCGCGCGGCGGGCGGCAAGAAGGCCGCCATGGCCGATCCGGCGGCGGCGGAGCGGGCCACCGGCTACGTGGTGGGCGGCATCTCGCCGCTGGGGCAGAAGACGCGGCACGTGACGGTGCTGGACGAGTCGGCCGAGGCGTTCGACGTCGTCTACGTGTCGGGCGGCAGGCGCGGGCTCGACGTGGGCCTCGCACCGGCCGACCTGCTGACGCTCACGAACGGGACGACGGCTCCGATCGCCCGCGACTGAGCACCCGGCCTGAGCACCCGGCCCGGGCGCTCACCCGGGCGCTCAGGCCGCGGCGACCTGCTTGCGGTAGGTCGGCAGCAGGGCGTCGCTCGGGACGATCTGCTTGCCGAGCGGCATGAGGGAGACCGGGATGAGCTTGAGGTTCGCCCAGGCCATCGGGATGCCGATGATCGAGATCACCAGCGGGATCGCGGTGATGACGTGGCCCAGCGCGAGCCACCAGCCGGCGACGATCACCCAGATGACGTTGCCGATCAGGGAGAAGATGCCGGAGCGGGGGCTCTCGATGACCTCACGCCCGAACGGCCAGAGGGCGTACCCCGCGATGCGGAAGGACGCGACGCCGAACGGGATGGTGACGATGAGCAGGCAACAGATGATCCCCGCGAGCATGTACCCGAGCCACAGCCCGAACCCCGCGAAGATGACCCAGATGATGTTCAGCAGCGTTCTCATGGAGCCCATCCTTCCGTAGAGCAGCAGGTCAGGGAACCAGGCACCCCCCTGATCCGACCCTGAGCCTTCGTTCCACCGCGACCTCCCGTCCAGTCTGCCGACGTCCGTCTGCCCCGGCACGCCGAAATAGACTCACCCCGTGTCCGACCATCCCCAGCCCACCCCCGCCCAGCACTCGCCCGGCACGGTCGCCGGCCGGCTCGCCGTCGTCCGCGAGCGCATTGCCACGGCCGCCGACGCCGCCGGGCGCCGCCCGGACGAGGTGCGGCTCCTGGTCGCGACCAAGACGCAGACGGCGGACGCCGTGCTGGAGGCGCTGGCCGCAGGTGTCGACCTGATCGGCGAGAACCGAGTGCAGGAGCTCGTCGCGAAGGCGCCGGCCGTGGCCGACCGGGTCGCCGACGGCGCGCTGCAGGTGCACATGATCGGTCACCTGCAGCGCAACAAGATCAACCAGGTGCTGGCCACGGCCACGGGCCTGGAGACGCTGGACTCGCTGGAGCTGGCCCGCGCGATCTCGGACCGCTGTGTGCGCGACGACCGCACCGGCGACCGGGCCCTGGACGTGATGGTGCAGGTCAACGTCACCGGCGAGGAGAGCAAGTCGGGCATCGAGCCGCAGGACGCCGCAGCGCTCGCCACCGCGGTCGCCGCCCTGCCGGGCCTGCGCCTGACCGGGTTCATGACGATCGGCGCCCGACTGACCGCGGCCGAGGGCCCAGCAGGTGAGGCCGAGCAGACTGTCCGGGCCGGTTTCGCGCGGCTGCGCGCGATCCGGGACGAGGTGCTCGCGTCGGGCGCCCCGGGCACGGCCTCCGCGACGGAGCTCTCGATGGGCATGACCGGCGACCTGGAGCTCGCGATCGCGGAGGGCGCGACGATCGTGCGCGTGGGGACGGCAGTCTTCGGCCCGCGCGTGACCGCCACCACTCTTTGACCCAGGTCACAGACGTGCGAGGGGCTCCGCGGCTAGTGTCTTCGGGTTCCCCTGCCGACTCCTTGGAGTGATCGAGCCATGTCCACGGCCACCGTCCTGCGCCCCGCGACCGACGCCGACATCTCGCACCTGGTGACGCTGAACAACGCCTCCGTGCCCGCAGTGCCGGACACCCCGGCCGACGACATGTCCGAGCTGCTGGACGCCTCGTCGCTCGCCCTGGTCGCGATCGACCCGGCGGTGCCCACGGACCCCCTGGGCTTCGTCGTGGCGCTCGAGGGTGGCGAGGACTGGGCCGGCGAGAACTACGCCTGGTTCGAGGAGCGCGGCCTGGACCACCTGTACGTGGACCGGATCGTGGTGGGCGAGGGCGCCCGCGGCCGCGGCATCGGCCAGCTCTTCTACGACGCCGTGTTCGACGCCGCCCGCACCGCGGGCCACGACGTCGTCACCTGCGAGGTCAACCTGAACCCGCCGAACCCCGGCTCGATGCGCTTCCACGGCCGCCTCGGCTTCTCGGAGCGCGGTCAGCAGCTCACCAAGGGCGGCGACATCCTGGTCGCCAAGCTCGCGGCGGACGTCCGCGACGCGAGCAGACGCCGGACCCCCGCCGCGGCCTGACCCACCCGTTCCAGCAGAACCAGCCTCATCAGCAAGGGCGGCAACCAGCCCTGAGATCGGCACGGGCCCGTGCCGATCTCAGGGCCAGATCTCAGGGCCAGATCTCAGTGCCAGATCTCAGTGCCGACTGCCGGCCCCGCCGCGGACCACCGAACGCGCGCGTCAGGCCGGCTCGATGCCCAGCCGCGCCAGCGCCTCGCGCACCGACGGGCCGCTGAGCCCACCGGGCTCGACGGCGAGCGCCGCCACGGCCGCGGACCGGTCGACGCCCGCGACAAGCATGACGAGCGCGGCCCGCAGGTCGCCGTCGGTCGCCGCGAGCGCGTTCTCGCACACGTCGGCCTCCAGGTCCGTGGCCTGCGTGAGCAGGCGCACCAGGCGCTTGCGCAGCTTCTCGTTGGTGGCGAGCACCTCGACCATGAGGTTGGAGTAGGTCTTCCCGAGCCGCACCATGACCGCCGTCGAGAAGGTATTCAGCACCATCTTCTGAGCGGTGCCCGCCTTCATGCGGGTGGACCCCGTGATGGCCTCCGGCCCCGTGTTCACCAGGATCGGCACGTCGGCCTTCGGCGCCAGGGCCGCGAAGGGGTTGGACGCGAGCAGCACGGTGCGTGCCCCGCGCGAGCGGCCCATGTCGAGCGCTCCCCCGACGTAGGGGGTGTTCCCGCTGGCCGCGATGCCGAACACGACGTCAGCGGGCCCGACGTCGGACACGAGCACGGCGCCTGCCTCGACGTCGTCCTCGGCGCCCTCCGCCGCCTTCTTGAAGGCGCCCAGGCCGCCGGCCAGGTGCGGCACGAACATCTCCTCGCCCACGCCGTAGGTGGGCAGGAGCTCGGCCGCGTCGAGCAGGCCCATGCGGCCGGACGTGCCCGAGCCGACGTAGTGCACCCGTCCCCCGGCGCGGATCCCCTCCACCGCGAGGTCGATCGCCTCGACGATGCGCGGGTGTGCCGCGCGCACCGCGGCGATGACGGCGGCGTCCTCGTCGGTGATCATGCGCACCATGTCCGCCGTGGAGACCACGTCGATGTCACGGGTGCGCGGGTTGCGCTCCTCGGTGGGTGAGACCGGGCGCGGCGCCGACTGTGCGTGCCGTTCGAATCCCGCCTCCGCGATCATCGGTGAGCCCCCTTCGTTCTTCTTGCTCTGTGCTCTTGGACTTCGCTCTTGGACTTCGTGCTCGTCCGGACCCGTGCTCGTCCGGACCTCCTGCTCGTCGTTCATGACTGCTCTACCGCGACTTCTCGACTGCTCCTGCCCGACTGCGACCGCGACCGCTCAAGCGCGCCACGGCCGCCGCGGCGTTCGCCCGCCCGGTCCCGCACGCCACCACGACCGCGGGGCCCCCACCGCTCAGCGTCCCGAACCAGTCCCCGACCGGCCCCGGGAGTCCCGTGTGCACCACCACCAGGTCCGGCCGGACGGCGTACAGCCGCTCCAGCCGGGCGCGTTCCACCGAACCCGGGACAGGTTCCCGGGTGATCACGACGAGCGGCTCGGCACCACGCGGAGCACTCGCGGGATCCTCCGCAGGAGGCCGCCCAGGAAATTCTGCGCCACGTTCGGTACCGATCCTGTCGAGATCCGCCGATACACCGTACCGGGTGAATCGGGCAATAGGCACTGGAAGTCCATCATCGTCCAGTCCGGGCCACCGGGACGACCCCCCGGGCGGGTCCGTCTCCGGGAACATCCTGGCCCCGGGCCACCGGGCGGCGACCGCGGTCTGGACGTGCCGGGCCTTGCGTCCGGCGGCGTGGTCCAGCCGGACCCGCAGGTCGACGACGTCGGGCGCGGCGTCGGGCCCCAGCGGCACCAGATCCGCACCAGCCACGTGCACGACGGCGTCGGCGATGCCTGCCCCGAGCTCAGCCAGGTCCGCGAGCGCCTGACGCGCGATCACGGCGTCCGTCACTGCTCCCGCCGCGGCCTGCCGCTCGCGGACCGCCGCCACCATCGCGCGCGTGCGCGCCCCGGACTCCTCGAGCCGCTCGACGCGTACGCGTCCGGAGGCGACGGCCCGGCTCAGCGCGTCGTACGACTCGGTGTACAGGCCGGGGTCGAGGCCCAGGCAGAGCAGGTCGGCTCCTGCCTCGATCGCGCGGACGGCGGCCTCGCCGACCGAGCCGGTGAGCTGGCGCAGGGCACCCATGTCCAGGGCGTCGGTGATGATCGGGCCGTCGTGGCCGAGGTCGCGCAGCAGGCGCGTCGCCGCCGGTTCCACGGACGCGGGCGCCGGCCCGACGGCGGGGAACAGCACGTGCGCCGTCATCACCGCATCCAGCCGGGACTGGTCGAGCCCGGCCCGATCCAGCCCGGCCCGATCCAGCCCTGCCCGACCCAGCCCTGCCCGACCCAGCCCTGCCCGACCCAGCCCTGCCCGACCCAGCCCTGCCCGACCCAGCCCTGCCTGCCCCACGTCCGCTCGCCCCTCAGGACGCAGTGCCCGTGCGAACGGCACGAGGTCGCGCTCCCGCACCACGTCGAGCGGCTCGTCCACCACGGGCAGGCCCACGTGCGAGTCCACCGTGGTGGCGCCGTGGCCGGGGAAGTGCTTGCCGCACACGCCCACGCCGGAGCTGCGCACGCCACGGGCGAACGCGATGCCGTGCCGCGCGACGGTGTCGGGCGTGGTGCCGAACGCGCGCACCCCGATCACGGGGTTGTCGGGTGCGGAGACGACGTCGAGCACCGGGCCGAGCAGCAGGTCGATGCCGGTCGCGGCGAGGACGCGGCCGAGCGCCCGCCCCGCGTCCAGCGAGATGGCGCTGGGCAGCTCGCCGAGCGCGGCCGCGCCGGGCAGGGACGATCCGTCGGCCGCCTCCAGCCGCGACACGTCACCGCCCTCCTCGTCGACGGCGATGACAAGGCCCGGCGAGATCGCGTGCAGGGCCGCCGAGAGCGCCGCCGTGGTCGGGACGTCCGGTGTGTTCCGCGCGAAGTAGACGACGCCGGCCAGCCCGGCCCGGGCGGCGTCCGCCAGCCAGGCGGGGACCACGCCGCCGGAGCTGCCGACGGTGCTCTCGAACCCCGGCAGGAGCACGCCGTTGACGGCCCGCTCCGTCCGGGTCGGCCCCGCCGGCGCGGCGGTCATTCCTTCGCCCCGGTCATTCCTTCACGGCCCCCGCCGTGAGACCCGAGGCGAGCCGACGCTGGACCAGGATGAAGAAGATCATCACCGGCACCGTGATGACCGTGGAGGCCGCCATGATGGCGCCCCAGTCGTTGGAGTGGACGCCGAAGAACGAGCGCAGGCCGATCGCCACCGTGTAGTTCTCGGTCGCCCCGCCGAGCATCGTCATCGCGAAGATGAACTCGTTCCACGCCGTGATGAAGCCGAAGATGCTGGTGGCGACCAGCCCGGGCGCGACCAGGGGCAGCAGCACGGACCAGAACATGCGGCCCCAGCTCGCGCCGTCGAGGTAGGCGGCCTCCTCCAGCTCGACCGGCACGGCCGCGACGAACCCGCGCAGCATCCAGATGCCGAACGGCAGGGCGAGCGCGACGTACACGACGATCAGGCCCGTCAGGGTCTCCAGCAGCTGGAGGTCGCGAACCTGCACGAACAGCGGGATCACGAGCGCCTCGAGCGGCACCATCTGCACGATGAGCACCAGCATCAGGATCTGGGTGCGCATCCGGAACCGGAAGCGGGCCACCGCCACCGATGCCAACAGGGCGAGCGCCGAGGAGACGACCACGGTGCCGAGCGCGACGAGCAGGGAGTTGCGCAGGAAGGTGCCGAACCCGCCCTCGGTAAGCACGAACACGTAGTGCTCGAGCGTGGGCTCGGCGGGCCAGAAGCTGCTCGTGTGCCCGGCCTGCGCGTCGAGCGAGCTGTTCAGCATCCAGTAGACGGGGAACAGCGTGAACACGAGCAGCAGCGCCACGAGCACGCCCTTGCCGAGCTGGCGCAGGGGCGACCGGCGCCCGCCGCGGCGCAGCACCTGCGGGCCCGGCAGGGTGCGGCTCACCGCGCGCGGGGGCGTGCGGGTGGCGCTCATCGTTCCTCCTCCGCCAGAACGGTCCGCACGTAGACCGCGGTGATCGCGAGCAGCAGCAGGGTCAGCAGCACGGCGATCGCCGAGCCGAAGCCGTACCGGTTCTGCCCGAACGACTCGACGTAGGACCACACGCCCAGGTTGAGCACGGACCGGTTGGACCCTGCCCCGCCTGGCATCAGGTAGACCTGCGCGAACACCTTGAAGTCCCAGATGGTCGACAGGATGATCACGACGGCGAACACCTGCCGCAGCTGCGGCACGACGATCGAGAAGAACCGCCGGAACGACCCGGCGCCGTCCATCTCGGCGGCCTCCAGCATCTCCTTCGGCACCCCGAGCAGCCCCGCGAGCACGGTCACGGCCACGAACGGGAAGCCGTGGTGGATCACGTTGAGCAGCACGATCGCGTAGAACGTCCACCGGTTGGTGAACCAGTTGGTCGGGTCGTCCAGCAGCCCGAGATTCATCAGGACGTCGTTGAAGACCCCGCGGTCGGCGTCGAAGATCCACACCCACACGTACGTGCCGGTGACGGCGGGCATGGCCCACGCCGCCATGATCGCGCTGGAGGTGACGGTGCGCCAGAAGGTGCCGAGCGACGCGAGCAGCACCGCGACCGCCGTGCCGAAGGCGACGGTACCGACAACGGACAGCACGGCGAACCCGACGGTGTTGGGCAGCACCACGGTCCACAGCTCGGGCGTCGTCAGGATCTCGCGGTAGTTCTCCAGGCCGATCCAGTTGGGCTCGCCCGTGGTGATCTCGCGCAGGCCGTAGTCCTGCAGCGAGAACAGGCCCACCCGCACCAGCGGCCACAGCAGCAGGACCGCCAGGACGAGCAACGCGGGCGCGAGCAGCAGCCAGGGCCGCACGGCGGCGGCGCGCGCCCGGCCCGCCCACCCGCCGGCCACCCTGCCTGCCGCGCCGCCGCCGGCCCCGGCCGGGGCCGGCGCGCGCGTCGAGGGCGTGGGCGGGGCGGGCGCCGTCATCCAGCGCCGTTCAGGATGCTCGTCATCTCCTCGGCGGCGGCGGTCGACGCCGTGGCGACGTCGGCGTCACCCGAGAGGATCGACTGCATCATCGTGCTGGTGGTGAGCTTGGCCTGCACCGCGCCGTACGTGGGCGCGGCCGGGACGGACGCGCCGCCGTCGACGAACTGCTCGGCGAACGGCGCCACCAGCGGGTCCGTGCTGGCCAGGGTCTCGTCCAGCAGCGACACCTGCCCCGGGAAGTACCCGGACTGCTCGGCCCACTGCTGCGCGAACTCGCCGGTGGTCATCATCTCGACGAACGTCCAGGCGAGGTCCTTGTCGTCGGCCGTCTCGAACATGCTCAGGTGCGACCCGCCGAGCACCGACGGGGCGATGCCGCCGTCCTGACCCGGGATCGGCACGGCGGCGAACTTGCCCTCCATGTCGGGGTTGGCCTCGACGATCGCACCCGGGGTCCACGACCCCATGACGGCCATGCCGACGTCGCCCGCGGCGAACGAGTCGAGCACGTCGGTCTCGCGCCAGGTGGTGGCGCCGCTGGAGGAGTACCCACCCTCGGTGGCCAGGCCCGTCCAGAACGCGATGCCCTCCTGCGCCTCCGGGCTGTCGAGGCCCGAGGTCCAGGTGCCGCCGTCGAGCGTGGCGACCTCGCCGCCCGCGGCCCACACCCACGGGTAGACGGTGAACTCGGCGTCACCGGGCACGGCGACGGCGACCTTGTCGGGGAACTCCTCCTTGAGCGCGGCCGCGGCGTCCTCCAGCTCGGCCCACGTGGTAGGCGGCTCGACGCCGGCCTGCTCGAACATCTCCGTGTTGTAGACCAGGGAGCGCACACCGGCGTACCAGGGCATGCCGTAGAGCTGCTCGTCGTAGGTGCCCGCCTCGACCAGGCCCTCGACCAGGTCGTCGGTGACCCCGGCGCCGTCGACGTACTCGTCGAGCGGGGCGAGCGCGCCCGCGTCGGCGAACTCGGGGGTCCAGGTGGTGCCGGTCTCCGCGACGTCGGGGGTGGTCCCGCCCGCGATGGAGGTGACGAACCGGTCGTGGGCGTCGCCCCACTCGACGAACTCGACGTCGAGCGTCGCACCCGTCTCCTCCTCGAACGCCGTGGAGACGTCGGCGAAGAAGTCCTCGGCGTCGGGGTTGGTGCCCTGCATGATCCAGACGCTGAGGGTGCCGTCGCCCTCGCTGTCACCGCCGCCACCACCGCCGCAGGCGGCCGCCGTGGCCGCGACGAGCACTGCTCCGGTTGCCGCCGCCAGAGAACGTCGCATCGCTCGGGTCATCGTCTGGGCTTCCTTCCGCTGGTCCTGCGCTGGGTCGTGCGCCGAGAGCCGCGAGAGTAGCCAGGTCTCATTTCCAAGAAATGAAATTCCCAATACGCGGCATTGCGTGGAGATTACTGACCGGGTGAAGCATCTGCTAGGGGTGTTACCAAACCGTGATTGCCCATCATGGCACGCCCCCTTTTCGCCCGCCGTTAAGGCACGCGCGCGGTCCATTCCGGTGTGCCGAACTTCGAATCGACCAGGGCCTGGGCCCGCCGCCACTCGTCGGGCGTGACCTCGCCCCGCACGGTCCGGTACCGCTCGCGGAACGCGGCCTCCAGCGCGTCGAGCACCTCGGCGCGGGTCAGCCCCGTCTGCGACCGCAGCGGGTCCACGCGCTTGTTGGCGCTGCGGGTCCCCTTGTCGCTGAGCTTCTCGCGGCCGATCCGCAGCACGTCCGTCATCTTGTCGGCGTCCATGTCGTAGGCCATGGTCGCGTGGTGCAGGACGGCACCCCCGGCGAGCCGCTTCTGGGCGGCGCCGGCGATCTTGCCGGCCGGCGACGCGATGTCGTTCAGCGGCACGTACGTGGCGTCGATCCCGAGCCCGTGCAGCGCGCCGATCACCCAGTCGTCGAGGAACGCGTAGGACCGCTCGAAGCTCAGCCCGTCCACGAGCGAGCCCGGCACGTACAGGGAGTAGGAGATGGTGTTGCCGGGCTCCATGAACATGGCCCCACCCCCCGAGATCCGCCTGATCACGCGGGCGCCGTGCCGTGCGGCCCCCTCAGCGTCGACCTCGTTGCGCAGCGACTGGAACGACCCGATGATCACCGCGGACTCGTCCCACTCCCAGAACCGCAGGGTCGGCCCGCGGCGCCCCGCGCCCAGCTCCTCGGTGAGCACCTGGTCGAGCGCGACGTTCAGCAGCGGCGAGACGGCCGGGGTGCGGATCACCTCGAACTCGTGGTCGTCCCAGGCCGTCGCGTGGCCGAGCGCGCGCCGGGTGGCGACGGCCACGGCGTCGGCGTCGAAGCCGACGGCGGTGGCACCGTCCAGGGCGGTCCGCACCGCCTCCGCGAGCTGTGCCTTGGAGGCGTCGGCGGGCATCCCGTCGAGGGCCTCGCCCATGGCCTCCAGGGCCTCGTCGGGCTCCAGGAAGAAGTCTCCGCTGACCCTGGTGCCCACCAGGCGGCCCGGCGGTCCCGCCGCCGAGTCCACCTCGGTCTCGACACGAACCAGCTTTCCGAGTGGAACCTTGAACTCTCCTCGCACGTGTTCACACTAGGCGACGGTGCCTGTGGTGCCCGACGTCGGAGCCGCCTTAGGTACGGAAGGCAGGCGCCGACGTCGGGCACGTCCGATATTTGGCGAGAAGGCGCAGCAGAACAGACCAGAATTTCCTCTTCTCTTTAGACAACCTTGCCCTGGTTTCGTGTCAGAATGACCTGGTGTCGGAACTCTCACAGGGTATTGATGGAGTGGCGGTCGAGGCCGTTGACGCCTGGGTCGTCGCTCTCGACGTAGGCGGTAGCGGCTCGCGCCTTGTCGCCGAGTTCGGCAACTCCGTGAACCCCGAGCGCATCAGCCTGAGCGGGCGCGCCGTCAAGGTGAATCACCACGGCAGCGACGCCTCGGCAGTCGTCGCCTCCCTGTGCCAGTCGTTCAACGCGTGGGCCGCCCGCATGGGCCACCACGGCATGAGCGACGGCAGCACCGCACCCGTCTCCTCGGCCGCCGTCGGCGTGACCGGGCTGACCTCCCTGGTCGAGAAGCCGCTCGACATCCACGACATCCTGGCGCGCGAGCTGCGGACCAACCGCACCGCCGTCGCCGGTGACGCGCTCACCGCCCACCTCGGCGCCCTGCGCGGACGTGCCGGTGCGGTGCTGTCCGTCGGTACCGGTGCCGTCGCGTTCGGCTACGACGGCGTGAACCGCTGGCGCCGCGCCGACGGCTGGGGCCACCTGCTCGGTGACCTCGGTGCGGGCGTCTGGGTCGGCGGAGAGGCGCTGCGCGCCGCCGGTCGCTACCACGACGGCGCGAGCCGTGGCGCCTCGAAGCGCCTGCTCGAGGCGGCCGTCGCCAAGTTCGGCCTCATCGAGAGCTGGCCCAACCAGTTCTACAAGAACGCCGAGCGCGCCAAGCAGCTCGCGTCGATGGCTCCCGAGGTCATGATCGCGGCCGCCGAGGGCGACGGCACGTCGATCCGCATCCTCGAGGAGGCCGGCCGGCACCTCGCTGACACGCTCGCGAGCGCACTGGGCCGCGACATCCCGCCGCTGGCCTCCACGACCGGTCGCCTGGTCCAGGAGGAGTCGCCGCTCACGGTGTCGCTCACCAAGCACCTCTCCGAGGACCGCCCCGACGTCTCGCTGGTGCCGAGCCAGGGCTCGCCGCTCGACGGCGCGCTCCACCTGGCCCGCCGGCTGCGCGAGGCGCCCCACTCGGTGACCGGGTTCCGCCCGTGGCTCACCATCCGCGTCGACGGCCACCACACCAGCCGCGACACGCCGGAGGACGTGGGCGCCGCCGACGTGCTCACGGCCCAGCTGTCTGCCACCGACCTGCCCGGTGACGAGCTTCAGTGAACGACGGCAGTCACCCGCATGGTCCTTCACTGACGTGCTGTGCCCGGATCCCCGGTACGGGTGTATGTTCTCGACCCAGCCTCACCACACCACTCCGGGAGATGCGACATGACAGGTGACGTCCTCGTCCGACTCAGGCGCGCACTGCCGACCCTGCGACCCGCGGAGGCGCGAGTGGCGCAGACGGTCCTCGACGACCCGAACACCGTCGTCGCCTCGACCATCACGGAGCTCGCCGGGCACGCGGACACGTCACAGGCCACCGTGGTGCGGTTCTGCCGCGCCGTCGGCTACGCCGGCTACCCCGAGTTCCGCATCGACCTGGCGCAGGCGACGAGCCGCCGCGAGGTAGAGATGGAGCGGTCGGGCATCGCCGAGGGCGAGATCAACCAGACCGACGACATCGAGGCAGTCGTCTCCAAGATCGCGTTCCACGAGGCACGCACCATCGAGGAGACGGCCCGCATGATCGACACCGACGCGATCGAGCGCGTCGCCACGGCGATCTCCGAGGCCAAGCGGGTCGACGTCTACGGTGTCGGGTCGTCCAACCTCGCCGCGGCCGACCTCGCGATGAAGCTGCAGCGCATCGGCGTCTTCGTGTTCAGCTCGCCCGACCCGCACCAGCAGCTCGCCTCGTCGGCGCTGCTCGAGCCGGGCAACGTGGCCGTGGCCGTCTCGCACTCGGGACAGACCCGCGAGACCAACCAGGCCCTGGAGATCGCCCGCAAGCGCGGCGCGCTGACGGCGGCGATCACGAACTTCCCCGACGCCCCGATCGGCCTGGTGTCCGACGTCGTGCTGGCCACCACGGCCCGCGAGACGCAGTTCCGGGTCGGTGCCATGTCGAGCCGCATCGCGCAGCTCACTGTCGTGGACTACCTGTTCGTCCGCGTCGCGCAGCGCACCTACGACCGCTCGTCGATCGCGATCAAGGCGACGTACGACGCGGTGCGCGACCAGCGCCTGGACTTCGGGACCACCAAGGCCGAGCAGCGCCCGCCGGCCCCGGTCGCCTGACCTGCCGCTCGACCGCTCATCGCTCGACCGCTCATTGAGCGAGACCCGTTGAGTGCGGGGTATTTGTGGGTCCGACGGGCGTCGGACCCACAAATACCCCGCACTCAACGTTTCCGGGGCGGAGCCGGAGCCAACCCGGTCAGGGGCGCGGGTCCACGCCCGACTTCAGGAGGCCGTACACGTACGCCTCGGTCACGGCCTCCCACGCGGCCTCGACCACGTTCGGCCCCACGCCCACCGTCGACCACGACCGCTCGCCGTCGCTGGTCTCGGTCAGTACCCGCGTGATCGCGTCGGTGCCGAGCTCGGTGTCCAGCAAACGCACCTTGAAGTCGATGAGCTCGAACCGGGCCAGCTCCGGGTAGACCTGCGACAGCGCGGTGCGCAGCGCCTGGTCCAGCGCGTTGACGGGGCCGTTGCCCTCCCCCGTCGTCACGATCCGCTCGCCGCCGGCGCGCAGCTTGACGGTCGCCTCGGCCACCGCGACGGCGTCGGGCGCGTGGACCGACGGCGGGGCCGCGCCCGCGGGGACGGTCTCGACGATGGTGCGCCACGACTCGACGGTGAAGAAGTCCGGCCGCTGCCCCAGCTCGGACCGCAGCAGCAGCTCGAACGAGGCGTCGGCGGCCTCGTAGGTGTAGCCGGCGGCCTCATCGTCCTTCACGCGGTTGGTCACACGGGAGAGCAGCTCGCCCTGGCCGGCCAGGTCGAAGCCCAGCTCGCGGCCCTTGAGCTCGATCGAGGCGCGGCCCGCCATGTCGGAGACCAGCATGCGCATGTCGTTGCCGACCAGCGTGGGGTCGGTGTGCTGGTACATGTCGGGGTCGACCCGGATGGCGCTGGCGTGGAGGCCGCCCTTGTGCGCGAACGCGCTCGCCCCGACGTACGGCTGGCGCGCGAACGGCGAGATGTTCGTGATCTCGCTGATGGCGTGCGAGATCCGGGCGGCCTCGCGCAGGCCGCCGTCCGCCAGGAGGGTCATGCCGGCCTTGAGCTCCAGGTTCGCCACGACCGTGACGAGGTCGGCGTTGCCGGTGCGCTCGCCGTAGCCGTTGACCGTGCCCTGCACGTGCGTGGCGCCCGCCTCGACGGCGGCGAGCGAGTTCGCGACGGCGCAGCCCGTGTCGTTGTGCGCGTGCACGCCGAGGATCTGCTCCGGCCCGACGCCGGTTCCGGCCCGCAGCTCGCTCACGATCTCGCCGACCCAGGTGGGCAGCATGCCGCCGTTGGTGTCGCAGAGCGTGACCACCTCGGCCCCGGCCTCGAACGCGGTGCTGACGGCGCTGGTCGCGTAGTCCCGGTCGAACCGGTAGCCGTCGAAGAAGTGCTCGGCGTCCAGCACCACGCGGCGTCCCTCGCCCACGAGGAAGCTGACGGTGTCGCCGATCATCGCGAGGTTCTCGGCCCGCGTCGTCTTCAGCGCGCGCTCCACGTGCCGAACGTCGGACTTGGCGACGAGGGTCACCACGGGGGTCGCGGCGTCGAGCAGCGCCCGCACCTGCGGGTCGTCGCCCGCGCGGACGCCCGCGCGCCGGGTGGCGCCGAACGCCGCGAGCACGGCGTTCTTCAGGGTCAGCTCGGTGGCGGCACGGGCGAAGAAGTCGGTGTCCTTGGGTACCGCGCCGGGCCAGCCGCCCTCGATGTAGCCGACGCCGAGCTCGTCGAGCAGCGCCGCGATCGCGAGCTTGTCGGAGACGGAGAGGTTCATACCCTCCTGCTGCGCGCCGTCACGCAGCGTCGTGTCGTACACCTGGAACGAGGCGGTGGTCATCGATGCTCCCAACGATGTGTCTGGCTTGCGTGGCTGAGGTCAGATCTTCAGGCCAACAAAAAAGACCCTCCAGGGTGTGGAAGGTCTGCGCGTCCGGTGCGGTTCTCGCCGGACGCGCTACGAAATGATGATCACCTGTCGCAGGGTGGAGCTCAGGGTGAGGCACTGATTCATGCGGGTCATAGTGCCACAGCGTGGCGGGAGCCGGTAGCGGTGACCACCTGCCGGGCGGCGACCGTCCAGGGGTGCACGCCTCCCCGCCCCTGGCCGAGGCGCCGGGAGATCCCGCCGATGTCGGGAATCTCGCTTATCGCGAACGACTTTGAACTTTTGTTTGCTAATCGCCATAAGTGGGACTAGCGTGCTCGCGACGACGCCGTCGGAATGGGGAGCGATGATGCACCACGCCTCTGCACGCCACAAAGCAGCCGCACGAACCGGTATCTGGTTCGTCGGGGCCCGCGGATCGGTGGCGAGCACCGCCACCGTAGGACTCGCGGCCATCGCCGACGGTCAGGCACCACCGACGGGCTGCGTCACCGCGCGGGAGCCGTTCGCCTCGGCAGGCCTCCCGGCGTTCGCCGACCTCGTGGTGGGCGGGCACGACATCTCCTCGGTCACCATGACCAAGCGCGCGGAGTGCCTGGTCGAGACCGGCATGATCGGACCGCGCCTGTTCGCCGCCACCCACGACGCCCTCGAGCGGGCGGACGCCGAGGTGCGTCCGGGCTACGACCCGCACACAGACGGCCCGCGGACCGAGTCCCAGCAGGCTGTCGCCGAGCGGCTCGCCGCCGACATCACGTCGTTCCAGGAGCGGCACGACCTCGCACGCGTCGTCGTCATCGACCTGTCCTCGACCGAGCCGCCCGTGGTCCCGTCTCCCGAGCACGACGACGTCGACGCGCTGCTCGCAGCCCTGGCCGACCCGGCCCGCGCCGTGCTGCCGGCGTCCTCCGTCTCGGCGTACGCGGCGATCCTTGCCGGAGCCGCGTACGCCGCGTTCACGCCGTCGGCGGGCATGGGCCTGCCCGCCCTGACCCGGCTCGCCGGCGAGCGCGGCATCCCGGTGGCCGGGCAGGACGGCAAGACCGGGCAGACCTGGCTGCGCACCGTGCTGGCGCCCGCGTTCGCCGCCCGCGGCCTCAAGGTGCTCTCGTGGGCCGGCACCAACCTGCTGGGCGGGGGCGACGGCGCCACCCTGGCCGACCCGGACGCCGTGCGCAGCAAGCTGGCCAGCAAGAACCGGGGCCTGACAGCGCTGACCGGCAGCGACACCACTCCCCTGCACATCGACAACGTGCCCGACCTGGGCGACACCAAGGTGGCCTGGGACCATGTGCACGTCGAGGGCTTCCTCGGGTCGCGGCTCACGCTGCAGACCACGTGGAGCGCCCACGACTCGATGCTCGCCGCGCCGCTCGTGCTCGACCTGGCTCGCCTGCTCGCGCTCGCGCACGCCGCCGGGATCAGCGGTCCGGTGCCCGAGCTGGGCTTCTTCTTCAAGGATCCCTGGGGCTCCGACGTGCACGACGCCGCCGACCAGGCCCGGGCCGTCGAGGAGTGGGTGCGCGGCACCGCGGCACAGGTCGGCCGATGAGCCCCCGGCCGACGAACGCTCGGCAGACGAACGCTCGGCAGACAAACGCACGGCAGACGGACGCACGGCAGACGGACGCACGGCAGAGGGGCACGCGCCAGACGGCCGGGCTTCCCGGCCTCGCCGACGTCGCCGAGCTCGTCCGCGCCCCCGCCGCGCTCAGCGTCGTGGGCGACACCCTGGCCGGGCTCGCGGCCGGCCGGGCCGGCGCGCGCGCCTCGTCCGGGGTACCGACGCCGCTCCGCGCCCGGCACGCCCTGCTGCCCGTCGCCTCCGCCTGCCTCTACCTGGGCGGCATGGCGCTGAACGACTACGCCGACCGGCACGTCGATGCCGTCGAACGGCCGGAGCGACCGATACCCTCGGGCCGCGTCACGCCGCGGACGGCGCTGGCGATCGGTACGACGCTCACGGCGGGCGGTATCGCGGCGGCAGGTCTCGCGGGCGGACGGCGTGCGCTCGCCGTCGCCGTACCGCTGGCCGCTTGCGTCTGGACGTACGACCTGGTCGCCAAGGACCGGGCGGCCGGACCCGTCGTCATGGCCGCCTGCCGCGGTCTCGACGTGCTGCTGGGTGCCACGCCCGGCCGCCTGCGGTCGGCTCTCCCGGCCGCCGCCGGCCTGACGGCGCACACGCTCGGGGTCACCGTGCTCTCGCGCGGCGAGGTGCACGGCACCACGCCGCAGGTCGCGGGCGGGGTAGCCGCCGGAACGGTCGCGGGCGCGATCGCCGTGGCGGCCGCCCGCCCGGGCGCGGGCGTCGCTCTCGGTGCTCCCGCCGCCCCTGTAGCCGGCACTGGTGTGCCCGCGGCGGCCGGCAAGCCCTGGACCACCGCTCGCTGGACCGCCGTCGCGGCCGCGGGCGCCTATGCCGCGGCCACGCTGCCGGGGCAGGTCCGGGCCGCGGCCCGGCCCACGGCCGCCAACGCGCGGACCGCGACCCGGGCCGGGATCCAGGCGATGGTCCCGCTGCAGGCCGCGTGGGCGGCGCGCGCCGGGAGTCTCGGCACCACGGCGCTCCTGGCCGGCGTCGCGGCGGCCGGCCACGGGCTGCGCCTGCTGGGCCGCCGTCGCGGACGGGCCGGGGTGAGCATCACGTGAGGCCCCCGTTCCTGCTCGGGTACGGCACGAACGGCTTCGGGGACCACCCGCTCCGCGTCGCCCTGGACGTGCTCGACGACGTCGGGTACGACGCCGTCGCGGTCACGCTCGGATTCCCGCACCTGGACCCGTTCGCGCCCCTCGCCGGCGACGACGTCACCGCCCTGCGCGCCCATCTGGGCCGGATGCGCGGTGGTACCGGGGCCGCCGCGGTCGTGGAGACCGGCACCAGGTACCTCCTCGACCCGCTGCACAAGCACCGGCCCACGCTCGTGGACCGGGACGCCACACTGCGCATGCGGTACCTGGAGCGCGCGGTCGAGATCGCGGCGGACCTCGACGCCCGGTGCGTCTCGTTCTTCTCCGGCATCCTGCCCGACGACGCGAGCGCCGCCGACGGCTGGGCCCGGCTCCGCGAGCGCGTCGGTGAGCTCGTCGAGGTCGCCGGGGAGCGCGGCGTACGGCTGTCGCTCGAACCCGAGCCGGGCATGCTCGTCGAGACGGTCGACGACGCGCTGCGGCTCCTGGGCGACCTGGACGCGCCGCCCGAGCTGGGCATCACCGTCGACGTGGGGCACTGCCTCGTGGTGGAGCCCGGCGGCGTCGAGGGGGCGCTGCGCGCCGCCGCGCCGTACCTGAGCAACGTGCAGCTCGACGACATGCCCGCCACGCACCACGAGCACCGGCCGTTCGGCGAGGGCGACATCGACCTGCCGCTGGTGCTCGCGACGCTCGCCGACATCGGCTACTCGGGGGTGGCCGCCGTCGAGCTGCCCCGGCATTCCCACGACGCGCCCCGGCTCGCCCGGGACAGCCGCGCCGCCCTGATGCGGGCGTGGGCTCAGGTCAGCGGGGTGCGCCCAGACCCGGCGGGCACAGACACGACCGGCACAGACACGGCCAGTCCTCAGGCGACCAGTACCGACACGATCAGCGCAGACGCCCACAGCAGCAAGGAGGCCCTGTCATGAACGTCGACACCACCGCCGGTCCGAACAGCGTCGTGGGCGACTCCCCCGGTGCTGCCTGGCTGGACGAGGCGCGCGCCGAGGTCGCGCGGGACCCCGACAGCGTGACCCGCGCGTTCGCGTTCGCGGCCCGCCGGGTGGGGCGCGCGCCGCTGCACCCGGAGACCGACCCGGGCGGCGTTGTGCACGGGACGGTGGACGACGCCGCGCGTGCCGCGCTCCTCGTCTCGCTCGCCGACACTGTGGGCGTCGGCATGGGCGTCGGCACAGCCGTGGGCGCGGACGCCGAAAAGGACTTCGCGGACCGACTGGTGCTCCTGTACCGGCAGGGCGACGGCGCCGAGCGGCGCGGCGTGCTGCGGGGGCTGGACGCGCTCACGACCCTGGGCGACCTGGGCCCGGGCGGCGAGCCCACCCCCGTCGTGGCCGCCGGCCTGGAGCTGGCCGCCGACGCGCTGCGGGCGAACGACCCCGGCCTGGTCGCGGCCGCCGTCGGCCCGTTCGGGGCGCGGTACCTGGACCAGCACACGTGGCGGCACGCGATCCTCAAGCTCGTGTTCCAGGGCACGAGCCTCGCCGCCGCGAGCGACCTGGAGCGCCGGGCCGACGAGGAGCTGGCCCGCATGGCCCGTGACTTCGCCGCGGAACGCCGGGCGGCGGGCCGGCCCGTCCCGGACGACCTCGACCGCCTCACGGCCGCCCGACCCACGAACGCCCAGCCGGCAGACACCCGGCCGACGGTCACGGCGACCACGGACACCCGGCTCAGCACCACGAAGGAGTGACGTTGCGCATCCTCGACTCGCACATCCACATGACGAGCCGCACCACCGACGACTACGAGGCGCTGTACGCCGCGGGCGTGCGCGCCGTCGTCGAACCCGCCTTCTGGCTGGGGCAGCCCCGTACCAGCGTCGGCTCGTTCACCGACTACTTCGACTCCCTGCTGGGCTGGGAACGGTTCCGGGCGGCGCAGTTCGGCGTCCGGCACCACGCGACGATCGCGCTCAACCCCAAGGAGGCGAACGACCCGCGCTGCCGCGAGGTGCTCGCCGAGGTGCCGCGCTACCTGCTGAAGGACGGCGTCGTGGCCGTGGGCGAGGTGGGCTACGACTCGATGACGCCCGAGGAGGACGAGGTGTTCGCGGCCCAGCTCGAGATGGCCAAGGACGCCGAGCTGCCCGTGCTGGTGCACACCCCGCACCGCGACAAGCTCGCCGGCACGCGCCGCACCCTCGACGTCGTGCGCGAGTCCGGGATCGCGCCGGAACGGGTGCTGGTGGACCACCTCAACGAGACCAACGTCGCCCTGGTGCGCGACGCCGGGGCGTGGGCCGGGTTCTCGATCTACCCCGACACCAAGATGGACGAGCACCGCATGGTCGCCCTGCTGCAGGAGTACGGGACCGACCGGATGATCGTGAACTCGGCGGCGGACTGGGGCCGCTCGGACCCGCTGAAGACCGTCCGCACCGGCCAGGAGATGCTCGCGGCCGGCTTCTCCGACGACGACGTCGACCAGGTGCTGTGGCGCAACCCCGTCGCGTTCTACGAGCAGTCGGGCAACCTCGTGCTCGACCCGGTGCCCGGGTTCAGCGCGGGCGAACCGCCGACGCCGGGCGTCGAGTTCGAGGGATCGTCCGTGCTGCGCGGCGCGCGGGCCTGAGCGGGCCTGAGAAGGGATTCCCAGATGCTTCTCTCCTACTGCACCAACGTGCACCCCGCCGAGGACCTCGACGGGGTGATCGACCAGCTCGCCCGGTACGCCGGGCCCGTGCGCGAGGCCGCCGGCCTGGACACCCTCGGTGTCGGGCTCTGGCTGCCCGCGGAGCTGGCGCACCGCCTGGACACGTCCGCCGCGGACCGCGAGCGCCTGCGCGGGGCGCTCGCCGAGCACCGGCTCCAGGTGCACACGCTGAACGCGTTCCCGTACGGCGGGTTCCACCGCGAGGTCGTCAAGCTCGCGGTGTACTCCCCCACCTGGGCCGAGCGGGCGCGGCTGGAGTACGTGCTCGCGTGTGCCCGGGTGCTGGCCGACCTGCTGCCCGAGGGCGTCGCCGGCTCGATCTCGACCCTGCCGCTCGCGTGGCGCGCGCCCTGGACCCGCGCCGACGACGACGAGGCCACGCGCGCCTTCGCCACGCTGTCCGCCGAGCTGCGCGAGCTGGCGCGGCGCACCGGCCGCACGGTGCGGGTCGCCGTCGAGCCGGAGCCGGGCTGCGTGCTCGACACCGTGGAGGACGTCGTGGCGTGGCTGGCCCCGAGGACCGGCGCCGAGTTCCCGGCGGATCGGCGCATCGACCCCGAGCACGTGGGCGTCTGCCTGGACACGTGCCACCTGGCGGTGTCGTTCGCGGATCCGGCGGGCGCCGTCCGGCGGATCACGGACGCGGGCCTGCGTGTGGTCAAGGTGCAGGCGTCCGCGGCGCTGGAGGTCGCGGACCCGTCCGCCACCGGCGCGCGGGACGCCGTCGGCCGGTTCGTCGAGCAGCGGTACCTGCACCAGGTGCGCGAGCTGACGGCGGCGGGCGACGTGCTGGCCTCGGACGACCTGCCGGTGGCGCTCGGCAACGAGGAGCGGCGGCCCGGGCTGCCTGGCGACGGGCCGTGGCGGGTGCACTTCCACGTGCCGCTGCACCACGAGCCCGCGGCTCCGCTGGCCGCGACCACCGACGTGCTGCGCGACGCCGTCGCCGCGGTGCGGGAGGCGCCGCACGGGGCCGACGCCCACCTCGACGTCGAGACGTACACCTGGTCGGTCCTGCCGCCTGACGCCCTGCCCACGCAGCGGCCCGACGGCGCGGACGAGCTCGTCGCGGGGATCGCGGCCGAGCTGCGCTGGGCCTCAGAGCACCTGCTGACCGAGGGAGTCAGCGTCGCCCCCGAAGGAGTCAAGGCATGAAGCCCGTCCTGCTGCTCGACGTCGTCGGGCTGACCGCCCGCGCCCTGGCGCACATGCCGCGGCTGCGGCGGCTGGCCGAGTCCGGCTGGCACTCCGAGCTGGCCACGGTGCTGCCCGCGGTGACCTGCAGCGTGCAGTCGACGATGCTCACCGGCCTGATGCCGGCGGAGCACGGCGTCGTGGGCAACGGCTGGTACTTCCGCGAGCTGGGCGACGTCTACCTGTGGCGGCAGCACAACCGGCTGGTCGGCGGCGAGAACGTGTGGGAGGCCGCCCGCAAGCAGGCCCCGGGCTACCAGGCCGACAACGTGTGCTGGTGGTACGCGATGGGCATGTCCACCGACGTCACGATCACCCCGCGCCCGATCTACCACGCCGACGGCCGCAAGTCGCCGGACGGGTACGTGCGGCCGCCCGAGCTGCACGACGAGCTGATGGGCCGGTTCGGCGACTTCCCGCTGTTCCAGTACTGGGGTCCGACGGCGTCGATCGCCTCGACCCGGTGGATCGTGGACGTGACGCGACACCTGCTGCGCACCCGGACGTCGAACCTCACCACGGCCTACCTGCCGCACCTGGACTACGACCTGCAGCGGTTCGGTCCGCAGTCGCCCCAGGCCGACCGGGCGGCGGCCGAGCTGGACGCCGCTCTCGCGCCCCTGCTCGACGACGCCGAGGCCGCGGGCGTGACCGTCGTCGCCGTCTCGGAGTACGGCATCGGGCCGGCGAACCGGCCGGTGGACATCAACCGGATCCTGCGCCGGGAGGGTCTGCTGGAGGTCTACGTGCAGGACGGGCGCGAGCAGCTCGATCCGTGGACGTCGCGCGCGTTCGCCGTCGCGGACCACCAGGTGGCGCACGTCTACGTGGACGACGCCGCTGACCTGGCACGGGTCGCGAGCCTGCTGCGCGAGGTGCCCGGCGTCGACGAGGTGCTGGACCGTGAGGCGCAGGCCAAGTACGGACTGGACCACGAGCGCGCCGGTGAGCTGGTGGTCGTGGCGGAGCCGGGCGCCTGGTTCACGTACTACTTCTGGCTCGACGACGACCGTGCGCCCGAGTACGCGCGCGGCGTCGACATCCACCGCAAGCCGGGCTACGACCCCGCCGAGCTGTTCTTCAACCCGGCCGACCCGCTCGCCAAGGCGAAGGCCGGCCTGAACCTCGTGCGCAAGAAGCTGGGCCTGCGGTACGCGATGGGCACCACTCCGCTCGACGCCTCGTACGTGCGCGGCACGCACGGCCGCCTGCCGGACTCGTCCGAGGACACCCCGCTCGTCCTGTGCTCGGACGGCCAGGTGCCGACGTCGGTCGCCGACTGGGTCGAGAACGACGCGGGCCAGGTGCCGGCGTCGGCCGTGAAGGGCCTGGTGCTGGACCTGCAGGGGCTGCGCTGACTCCACCTCCGACGTGTCAGACCCACGGGTGCCTCTGGTGACCTGTGGGTCTGACACGTGCGCCGTGCGACGTCGTCCGATCCGTGGTCTAGTGGACATAGGGCTACACAAACCGGGAGGTAACGCGATGAGCGACCCGAACCGCCCCTATGACGCCGACTATGGTGAGCAGCCGCCGCCGGCGTACCCGCCGCCGGCCCAGACGCCCGGTGTGCCCACGCAGCCCGTGGGCCAGCCGCCCGCCGACGCGCGGGCCCAGGCTGTCACGTCCGGCACCGAGAACCCCCGGCTCGCCCTGGAGGTCGGCCGCTACTGGGCCGGTGCCCTGGCGACCATGCTGGTGGCCGCGCTCATCGGCCTGGCCGCGAGCTTCATCCTCGAGGAGGTGCTGGGCCTCGACGTCCAGCCGCAGGCCGACCTGCTCGGCACCGGCTCCGACACCATGGCCTGGGTGGTGGCGGGCGCGCTGTTCGCCCTGCTGGCCGCGATCGTGCTCTACCTGCTGGTGCTGAGCACACCACGCCCCCGGTCGTTCTTCGGCTGGGTGGTCGCCCTCGCCACGGTGATCCTCGCCGCCGTGCCGTTCGCCGGGCGGGCCGACCTGGTGCCGGCGATCCTCGCGGCCGTGGTCTGGATCATCATCGGCTCGGCCGTGTACTCCCTGCTCACCGGCACCCTGAGCCGCACGGTGGTGCGGCGCACCTGATCCTTCGCTGACCCGGCCCGGCTCCCGGGGCGGGTCAGCGCGGGCACGGTCAGGCCAGGCCTGCGTCCCGGGCGGCGATCGCCGCCTGGACGCGGGAGGTCACGCCGAGCTTGGCGAGTACCCGCGACACGTGGGTCTTGGCGGTGGCCTCGCTGATGGTCAGCGCGGCGGCGAGCTCGGCGTTCGACAGGCCCGAGCCGAGGCCCGCGAGCACGTCGCGCTCCCGCGGGGTCAGGTCGGCGGGGAGGCTCGTCGCACCGCTCCCGTCCCCGTTCCCCCAGCCCCTGGCTCCCCGGCCGGCACCGTTCGAGCCGGGACCGTTCGGGCCTACACCGTTCGAGCCGACGACCCCGTTCCGGTGACCGGGACGGGCGCGGGGCGCGGAGAGCTCCGCGATGATCCGCCTGGTGACCTCCGGCGCCACGACGCCGTCCCCGGCTGCGACGTGCCGGACCGCGTCCACCAGCGCGGACGCCTCGGCGGTCTTCAGCAGGAAGCCGGCGGCGCCGGCCCGGAGAGCGCCGAACACGTACTCGTCCAGGTCGAAGGTCGTCAGCACCAGGACCTCCGCCAGCCCCTCGTCGACGATCTGCCGGGTCGCGGTGACGCCGTCGGTCCCGGGCATGCGCACGTCCATCAGCACCACGTCAGGACGCAACGCGCGGGCGTTCGTGACCGCGACGGCGCCGTCGCCGGCCTCGCCGATCACCTCGATGTCGCCGGCCGTCGCGAGCAGCATGCGCAGGCCCGCCCGGATCGCCGCGTGGTCGTCGGCGAGCAGGACGCGGATCACGCGCGGACCCGGTCAGGAAGGGGCAGGACCGCGCGGACCAGCCACCCCGACCCTGCCGCGGCGTGGGGCGACCACGGTTGGTCGGAGCCGGCGTCACCCGGACCCGCCCAGAACGAGCCACCGAGGGACTCGACGCGCTCCCGCATCGACACGAGGCCGATCCCGGTCCCCTCGCCGACGTCCCCGGCCACGTGAGACCCCGGCGCGTCAGATCCCAGCGCGTCAGATCCCGGCGCGTGAGACCCCGGCACGTGGCCCGTCCCCACGTCACGCACCTCGATCCCGAGCTGCCCGCCGGCGGCGAAGGTCAGGTCGGCCCGCGCACCGCCGTGCCGGTGGACGTTCGTCAGCGCCTCCCGGACCACCCGGTAGACCGCGTGGTCCACCGCGGCGGGCAGGGGCGTCGCGCCCGTCAGGACGCCGTCAGGGTCGGAGACGGTCAGCTCCAGGCCGGCGAGCCGCGCCTGCTCGATCACCGGGGTGAGCTGGGCAGCGCGCGACGGCGCCACGTCCTCCGGCTTCACGCCGTCGGCCCGCAGCACGCGGATCATCGCCTGCATGTCCTGCAGCGAGGCCAGGCTCTCCGCGCGGATGCTCCGCAGCGCGGCCCGGTCCCGGTCCGGCTCGGCGGCGCCCGCGAGCGCCCCGCCGGAGGTGATGGCGATGGCGGAGAGGTGCGAGGCGACGACGTCGTGCAGGTCGCGGGCGACGGTGGCGCGCTCGGCGCGGACGGCGTCGTGCCGCGAGGCCTCGGCGAGGCGGAGCAGCGCGGCGGCGCGTTCGCGCTCGAGCCGTTCCCGTTCGCGGGCGGCGGCGGTGAGCTCGCGGCCCTGCCGCACGTTGGTGCCCCACCACATGGGCGTGACCAGCAGGGTCAGGGCCTGGAGCCCGACGAGGACCGTCGGCCGGAGCCCGCCCGTGACGACAGCGATGGTGATCATCAGCGCGGTGGTCAGGATCGCGACCCCGACGATGCTGACCCGCCGCGCGGTCCGGGTGCCGTGCAGGTGGACGGCGTAGATCGCCTCCCAGAGCACGACGATGAGGCCGACGCTGCCGCCGAGCACGACGTCGAGCACGAAGGCGACGGTGGCGACGCCGAGCACGGCAAACGGGTGGACCCGGCGCCAGATCAGCGCGGTGCAGCCGATGGCGGCCGGGATCGCGAACCACCAGGACGGGGCGTCGGGCAGGCCGCTCCAGGACGTCCGGATGAGGCCGAGCGCGTCGAGCGCGAGGGCCGTGACCAGGATTCCTGCCGCCGTGATCATGTCGCCGCGCCGGTCCTCGGCCGTGACGACCTTGACGACGGGCGCGATCAGCTCGGACAGGCGGGACATGCGTCCATCTCAGCACGGCGCGGCGCGCGACGGGTCATCCGAAGGATGTACGGGCCTCGGCGGTTCGGCGGATGTGCTCGTGCGCGGTGGGCATCAGGGTGGACGGCATGGACCTCATCTCCGACGAGCTCACAGGTGCCGCGCTGATCGGTGCGCTGGCCGTGCTCGCGCTCATCGACTCGACGAGCTTCGGCACCCTGCTCATCCCCGTGTGGCTGCTCATGTCGCCCGGCCGGGTGCGCGTGGGCCGGATGATCGTCTACCTCGGCTCGATCGCGGGCTTCTACGCCCTGGTCGGGCTGGCGATCCTCCTGGGGGCGGGCGCGCTGGGCGACACGCTGTCCTCCCTGTCGAGCTCGCGCCCGTTCCTGGTCGCGCAGCTCCTGGTCGGTATCGGCCTGTTCGCGTGGAGCTTCAAGCTCGAGCCGTCCAAGGAGCAGAAGGCCGCCGACGCGGTGGCCGCGGCGCAGGCGGGCGGAGCAGCGGCAGGCGCGACGCCGACCGGCACCGCCACACCGGCGGCCGGCGCCGCGGACGCCGCGCCCGGCGCGACAGCCCTCCCGGCCGCGCGCCCGGGCAGGCTGAGCCGCTGGCGTGAGCGCGCGCTCGGGAGCGAGTCCGGCAGCTGGCCGGCGCTGGCCGGGCTGGCTGTCGGGGCAGGCCTGGTCGAGGTGGCGTCGATGCTGCCCTACCTCGCCGCGCTGGGCCTGATCGGCACGCAGGGTCCGGGGTGGCCGACGTCCGGCCTCTGGATCCTGGGGTACTGCCTGGTCATGATCCTGCCGGCCCTGGTGCTGACCGCCGCGCGGGTGTTCGCGTCGCGGCTGGTGGAGCGGCCGCTCGGCCGCCTCGACGGCTGGCTGACGCGGAACGCGGCGAGCACGACGGCGTGGGTCGTCGGCATCGTCGGGTTCCTCGTCGCCCGCGACGCGATCGGCCGCCTCTGGGGCTGACCGACCGCGCCGGCAGTGCTCAGGCCAGACGGCGCATCCAGCCGTGCCGGTCCTCGGCGCGGCCGTACTGGATGTCGGTGAGCTCCTGGCGGATGGCCATCGTGAGCTCGCCGGGCTCGCCCCCGTTGACCTCGTGGTCGAACGTCGAGCCGGCGAGCCGGCCCACCGGCGTCACGACGGCGGCGGTGCCGCACGCGAAGAACTCCTTGACGGCGCCGGACTTGAGGCCCGCGACGACCTCGGCGAGCGGGATGCGCCGCTCCACCACGTCGTAGCCGCGGTCGGCGGCGAGCTGCAGCACGGAGCCGCGCGTGATGCCCTCCAGGATGGAGCCGAGCTCGGGGGTGTGCAGCGTGCCGTCCTCCATCACGACGAAGACGTTCATGCCGCCGAGCTCTTCGAGGTAGGTGTTGGTGGCGGCGTCCAGGAAGCACACCTGGTCGAAGCCCTCCTTCTGGGCCTCGAGCTGCGGCAGGAGGCTCGCGGCGTAGTTGCCGCCGAACTTCGCGTCGCCGGTGCCTCCGGGCGGGCCTGCCCGGTGGTACTCCTGGGACACGTAGATCGACACGGGCCGCACGCCGCCCGCGAAGTACGGCCCCACGGGCGAGGCGATCACCAGGTACTCGGCCTCGAGCGACGGGCGCACGCCGAGGAACACCTCGGACGCGTACATGAAGGGCCGCAGGTAGAGGGAGGAGTCCTCGCCGTCCGGCACCCAGTCGATGTCGGTACGGACCAGCGCGGCCAGCGAGCCGATGAAGTCGTCCACGCTCAGCGGCGGCAGCGCGAGGCGGTGCGCCGACCGGGCGAAGCGCGCGGCGTTCTGGTCCGGGCGGAACGTCCAGACCGAGCCGTCGGCGTGCTTGTAGGCCTTGAGGCCCTCGAAGATCTCCTGCGCGTAGTGCAGGACGGCGGTAGCCGGGTCGAGCAGCAGCGGACCGTACTTCTCGATCCGCCGGTCCTTCCACCCGTCGGCGCTGCTCCAGGAGATGCGCGCCATGTGGTCGGAGAACTTGGTCCCGAACTTCGGGGCGCGCAGCGCCTCGACGCGGTCCTCGTCCGACGTCGGCGCGTCGGTGGGCCGCACGTCGAAGAGCGCCACCAGGTCTTCGAGCCTGGTCGGGAGGATGGGGTCCGTCGTAGTTGTCATGTCGATGCCTTTCACCGGAATACTGCTGTCAGTCTTCCACGCCCGGCAAGGCGGCGGAGCGATCCGAGCCGGACGTCTGCCCGGACGGCTCCCGACATACGAGAGCGGCGCCCGGGGATCGGTCTGCGAGACCCGGGCGCCGCCTTCGTGAAGCGTGCTACCCGATCACGCGGGCCGTGATGTCGCGGCCTACCTGGTCGGTCGTGCGTACTACGTCGCCGCGCGCCGCGAGGTCGGCGGCGACGGCGTCCTGGACGCGCGCGGACTCGGCCGCGAAACCCAGGTGGTCGAGCAGCAGGGCGACGGAGAGGATCGTCGCGGTGGGGTCGGCCTTGCCCTGGCCGGCGATGTCGGGCGCGGAGCCGTGCACCGGCTCGAACATCGACGGAGCGGTGCGGTCCGGGTTGATGTTGGCCGACGCCGCCAGCCCGATGCCGCCCGAGATCGCGGCGGCCTGGTCGGTGAGGATGTCGCCGAAGAGGTTGTCCGTGACGATGACGTCGAACCGGCTCGGGTTCGTCGTCAGGTAGATGGTCGCGGCATCGACGTGCGCGTAGTCGGTGGTGACGTCGGGGAACTCCGCGTTGACCGCCTCGACCGTCCGGCGCCACAGGTGGCCGGCGTGCACCAGCACGTTGTGCTTGTGCACCAGCGTGAGGTGCTTCCGGGGACGGGCCGCGGCACGCGCGAAGGCGTCCCGGACCACGCGCTCGACGCCGAACGCGGTGTTGACGCTGACCTCGGTGGCGATCTCGGCGGGGGTGCCGACGCGCAGCGCGCCGCCGTTGCCCACGTACGGGCCCTCGGTGCCCTCACGGACGACCACGAAGTCGATCTCGCCCGGCTCGGCGAGCGGGCTGGAGACGCCCTCGTAGAGCTTGGTCGGGCGCAGGTTCACGTAGTGGTCCAGCGCGAAGCGCAGCTTGAGCAGCAGCCCGCGCTCCAGCACGCCGCTCGGGACCGACGGGTCACCGATCGCGCCGAGCAGGATCGCGTCCTGGGTCTTGATCCGCGCGAGGTCCTCGTCGGTGAGGGTCTCGCCGGTCGCGTGCCAGCGCCGCGCACCGAGGTCGAACTCGGTGGTGGAGAGCTTGGTACCCGACGGCGCCAGCGCCGCCTCGAGGACGGAGAGACCCTGCTCCACGACCTCGGTACCGATGCCGTCACCCGCGACCACCGCGAGATTGATGCCGTCTGTAGTAGCCACCTGTGCCATGTCCGGAGCCTACGCGTGCCGTCACCCCGCTGAGACGCGGGTCTCACGGTATGGACGGAACCCGGGGCCGGTCGGCAGGCGAGCAGCCGGCTCGGTTCAGTCGAACTCGAAGGACGTCGCACCACCCTCCCCCCGCACGTGGAGCGCCGTCGCCCGGGTGGGCGTCACGCGGTAGACGTGCCACGGTGCCGGCCCCGCGGACGGCGCGCTGTACGGGGCGGTGAGCGCCGCGCCGGACGCGTCCGGCTCGCACGGTCAGCCGCCCTCGTTGAGCCGCCGGGACACCTCGGCCACCTCCTCCCTGTCCGTGACCAGGCGCGCCGTGCCGTCCACGACCGTGTCGTAGTCGGCCGTCGCCACCGCGACGGCGCACCGCGGGTCGCGCTCCAGGTTCCGGGCCTTGAGCGCCGAGCGGCCGGACACCACCCAGTAGGCGCCGTCGAACCAGATGGCGCCGATCCCGGTGACGTGCGGGCTCCCGTCCGCGTTCACCGTGGTGAGCCAGTGCGAGTGCCGGTCCGGGCCACCGGTGCCCGGAGCCTGCGTGAGCCGGTCCAGGCCGGCCGCCACGGGCGCCCAGTCCAGGGTCGGCAGGTCATAGAGGGTCGCGAGATTCTTGGTCTTCATACCCTGGCCGACCGCCCCGGCGACCGGAACTCATCGGCGGGCGCGACACTGCTGGTCCGGACTGGTTCTGCTGGTTCCGGGCTGCTGGTTCCGGACCGCCCCGGGCTACTGGTCCCGGGCGGACAGCACGCAGAACTCGTTGCCGTCCGGGTCGGCCAGCACGGTCCAGGTCGCCTCTGCCGGCTGGCCCACGTCGATCACCGTGGCCCCCAGGTCGACCAGCCGCGCGATCTCGGCGTCCCGGTCGTCGCTCGTGTGCGGCGCGAAGTCCCAGTGCAGCCGGTTCTTGCCGGACTTCTCGTGGTCGACCGGGACGAACACCATGCCCGGCGGCACCTGGTGGAAGTCCAGCCGGCCGGAGAGCTCGAGCGCCCACGGCGGCACCACGACCACCTCGGAGTCCAGGTCGAAGACGACCTCCCAGCCCAGGGCCTCAGCCCACCAGCGGGCCAGCTTCCGGTGGTCCGTGGACTCCACCACGTTCGAGTACCAGCGCAGCGCCATCGCCTTCACCTCTCGTCGAGACCGATGCCCCCACGCTAGACGGACCCACTGACACTCCCGGGCCCCTCCCCCGCGCACCGTTGGTCGAACGTAGGCTTCGTCGGCACAAGAGCCTCCTTGCGCCGACGAACCCTACGTTCAACACCGCAGCGCCCCGAGCGGGCCCGTCAGGTCAGCGCTTCGGGTAGAGGAGCTCGAACCGCTCGCACACGACCGGCATGTCCGCCGAGAACTCGCGGCCCTCGCCCAGGGTGCGGCGGAAGTACGCCTCGTGCCCCGCGCGCCACGACTCCAGCGTGCGGTCATCCTCGCCCTCGGCGGCCGCGAAGTCGTCGTCGACCTCGTCGAACGTCGTGGTCACGACGCTCGTGGTGCGGATCAGCGCGCGCGGGTGCCGCTCGCCGTCCAGCAGGATCGACAGCTCGCCGACGACGGGGAGCGGCGCACCCTCGTCGTCGTAGTCCCACAGGGCCGACGACGTCGCCGTCTTGTCGCCCGCGAGGACCGCCGCGAGGAGCGTCTCCGCCAGCTCCGGCTCGTCGCCGAACGACCAGGCGGGCGGCGGAACGGTCTCGCTCACGGTGTGCCCGACGACGATGCTCGCCTTGGCCATCCCGGCGTACTGGCGGGTAGCCCCCCAGAAGTCGAGCACCTCGGCGGCGAGCTCGGCGTCCTCCACCGGCACCGACTCGGGGTCGAAGGTCGCAGGGTCGAACGTCGCCGGGTCGAAGGTCGCAGGGTCGAACTCCTCCGGCCCGGCCCCGGCAGGCTCACGCTCCGCACTGTCGCGGGACTCCGCCCGGGCGGCGGCGGTCTGCTCGTTGTCGTCCGCTGCCTGCGGATTCGCGTCGTTGGTCACGGAGACATCTTGCCCTAACAGCCCGTGCCGGACGACGCCCGCCGGGCCGTAACGAACACTGAACGATCCGGTAACGAACGCTTACCTAATTTGCATGTGCGTGACTTGACATGGTCTGGTGAACGGCGGTTCACGTCGCACCGACGTACCTTTTGAGACTTTTCGCAACCAGTGCTGCCCAGATGAAACCAAGACAACTGCCAAGACGAGGGGGCTCTGTGCCAGCTATCGAGGCACATCACCTGTACAAGGTGTTCGGCCGCAAGGGTCGCGAGGGCGTCAAGCGCCTCGAGGCCGGCGCCGCCACCGACGAGCTGAAGGCCGCAGGTCTGACACCCGCGGTGATCGACGCGTCGTTCACCGTGGAAGAAGGCGAGATCTTCGTCGTCATGGGCCTGTCCGGGTCCGGCAAGTCGACGCTGATCCGCATGATCAACGGGCTCCACGCCCCGACCTCCGGGCACGTGGAGCTCTACGGCGAGAACATCACCGCCGCCACCGGCAAGGACCTGCGCCGCCTGCGGCGCCAGCGGATCAGCATGGTGTTCCAGCACTTCGCGCTGTTCCCGCACCGCTCGGTCATCGACAACGCCGCCTACGGCCTGGAGACCCAGGGCGTCGGCAAGGAGGAGCGTCGCGCGCGTGCGCACGAGGCGCTGGAGCTGTGCGGCCTGAGCGGCTGGGACGAGCACCTGCCCAGCGAGCTCTCGGGCGGCATGCAGCAGCGCGTCGGCCTGGCCCGGGCGCTCGCCGCCGACACCGACATCCTGCTGATGGACGAGGCGTTCAGCGCGCTCGACCCGCTGATCCGCCGGGACATGCAGGACCAGCTGATCGAGCTCCAGCAGAAGCTCGGCAAGACGATCCTGTTCATCACCCACGACCTCAACGAGGCCATGCGCATCGGCGACCGGATCGCCATGATGCGCAACGGGCGGATCGTCCAGGTCGGCACCGCCGAGGAGATCCTCACCGACCCGGCGAACGACTACGTGGCGCAGTTCGTCGCCGACGTCGACCGGACCCGCGTCCTGACGGCGGCGTCCGTCATGGAGAAGCCGGCCGCCGTCCTCGGGGCCGAGCAGGGGCCGCGCGCCGCGCACAAGCTGATGCGCGAGCACCAGATCCCGGCCATGTTCGTCACCGGACGCGACCGCACCCTCAAGGGTTACGTGACCGAGGACGAGGTCGGCCGGCACCTGGAGCAGAAGGACCTCACCGGTCTGCTGCACCCGGTCCCGGGCCTCGCCAGCGTCTCCCCCGACACCTCGCTCGCCGACCTCTTCGGCCCGGCCGCGGAGACCCCGGCCATCGCCGTGGTCGACGACGCCGGGCGGCTCATCGGCGTCGTCCCGCGCATCACCCTGCTCTCGGCGCTCGCCGCGCACGCAGAGACCGACGTCGCGGACGCTCCCGTGACGGCCGACGACGAGACCAAGGAGGCCGCCCGTGCCTGAGAGCGCCGCCCCCGTGACGATCGTGCCGCCGATCCCGATCGGCACCTGGCTCGAGACCGGCTTCACCTGGTTCAAGCAGACGTTCGACGCCCTGTTCGACGTGATCGGTGACCTCATCACCGGCGCCATCAACGGGATCGCCGACCCGCTCCTGGCCCTGGACCCGCTGGTCCTGGCGATCATCCTCGCGCTGCTCGGCTGGCTCCTGCGCAACTGGAAGCTCGGGGTCGGGACCCTGGTGGGCCTCGTCCTGATCATCGGGATGGACATGTGGGAGCCCGCCGTCGAGACCCTCGCCCTCGTGGTGGTCGCGACCGTGGTGGCCCTCATCCTCGGCATCCCCCTGGGCATTCTCGCGGCCCGCTCGCCCGTGGTCAGCCGCATCGTCAAGCCCGTGATGGACTTCATGCAGACCATGCCCGGCATGGTCTGGCTGCTGCCGGTGCTCAAGCTGTTCAGCATCGGCGTGGCCGGCGCCCTCGTCGCCACGGTGATCTTCGCGCTGCCCCCGGCCGTCCGGCTCACCGAGCTCGGCATCCGCCAGGTCGACGGCGAGGTCGTCGAGGCCGGGCAGGCCTTCGGCGCCGGTCCGCGACAGATCCTCAAGGACATCCAGCTGCCCCTGGCGCTGCCGACGGTGATGGCCGGCGTCAACCAGGTCATCATGCTGGCCCTGTCGATGGCCGTGATCGCGGGTCTGGTCGGCGGCGGCGGCCTCGGCAACGAGGTGGTGGGCGCGATCTCGACCCTCAACCTCGCCCGCGGTTTCGACGCCGGCATCTCCGTGGTGATCCTGGCGATCTTCCTGGACCGCCTGACGGCGTCGATCGGCTCCCGCCGTCCTGGTCACGGCCGCCTGCGCGAGCTGCGCGAGCGGTTCACCCGGACCCCGGCGACCGCGGCCAGCGCCTCCTGACCCTTTTCCCAGACCTACCTCCATACATAACGAACCCCAGATATACGAAACGGAAGGACACCGATGATCGGCACGACCGGCAAGCGGATCGGAGCGGCCGCACTGGCTCTCGGCCTGGGCCTGAGCCTCACGGCATGCGCCTCGGGTGACGAGAGCGGCGGCGACGGCGACAAGACCATCACGCTGGGCATCATCCCCTCGTGGACCGACGGCCTCAGCACCGCCTACCTGTGGAAGAACATCCTCGAGGAGGACGGGTACACGGTCGAGATCACCGAGATCAACGACGCCGCGCCGCTGTACACCGGGCTCGCGGAAGGTGACATCGACATCTTCCCGTCCGCGTGGCCCGAGGTGACCCACGCCGCCTACATGGACGAGTACGGCGACGACCTGGAGGACCTCGGCACCTACTACGACGGCGCCAAGCTGACCATGGCCGTCCCCGAGTACTCCGAGCTCCAGTCCATCGAGGACCTCATCGGCAAGAGCGCCGACTACGACGGCAAGATCGTCGGCATCGAGGCGGGCGCAGGCCTGACCAAGGCCACGCAGGAGCAGGTCATCCCGGAGTACGGCCTGGACGAGGACGGCTGGACGCTGCAGACGTCCTCCACCCCGGCCATGCTGAACGCGCTCGACGAGGCCGTCCAGGCCGAGGAGGACATCGTCGTCACGCTGTGGCGGCCGTTCTGGGCGAACAACACGTTCCCCGTGCGCGACCTCGAGGACCCGAAGGGCGCCCTCGGCGAGGCGGAGGGCCTGCACGAGCTGGCCACCGCCGGGTTCAGCGAGGAGTTCCCCGAGGTCGCCGAGATGATCGGCAAGGCAAAGCTGGACGACGAGCAGTACGGCAGCCTGGAGGACCAGGTCGTCAACGAGCACGAGGGTGACCCGGCCGCCGGCGTCGAGGCCTGGCTCGCGGACAACCAGGACTGGGTGGACGGCCTCAAGGGCTGATGCAGACCCCCAGATCGGACGCAGGCCCCAGGGCTGAAACAGCCGACACAGCCAGGGCACGGCCCGCTGGTCGGTAGCACGTCAGGCGGTCGGTAGTACGTCAGGTGGTCGGCCCCCCGGGGGGGCCCCCCCCCCCCGGAAAAACCCCCCCCCGGCGGGCGAACCACCACCCGGCCGTGGCCCGGCGGGGGCGGGGGTTTGAGCCCCGGGGCCCGGGGGCCCAAGGGGGGGCGGCC
>NZ_JBIRYI010000004.1:0-70018 GCF_044389675.1 Promicromonospora kroppenstedtii
CACGCGATCGACACCGACACCGCCTGGCTGCGGTCGATCTACGTCAACCCCCACGGGCGCCTCCTGGCCACGACGTCCACGTCCCGGTTCCACCCGCACGGTCTCGCGAGCCTGTTGCGGGCCAGGGAACAGGGCATCTGTGCCACCACGTGGTGTGACGCCCCGGTCCGGCACACCGACCACATCACGCCGTATGTAGAGGGTGGCCCGACCAGTCTCGACAACGGGCAGGGCCTGTGCGCGAGGTGTAATCACGCGAAGCAGGCCCCGGGCTGGTCGCAGAAGACGACCCAGCTCGATGGTCGGCATGCGGTCGAGACGGTCACCCCGACGGGGCACACCTATGTCTCGGTCGCGTCCACACCACCGGCCCCAGCAAGGACCAGTGACACGACACCGGGCCGGGACACGGCACCCGCGCGTGACGCGTCCGCCCTTCCTGGCGTGCCCTCGGCGCGTGCCACTGCCTCAGCGCGTGAGGCGGAATCGATCGCGAGCTCGACCGGGCTTGGCAGCATGGCAGCAGGCAAGCCGGCACTCGTCGCAGATACCTCGGCAGATCTCGTCTCGGCGGCCAGCGAGCCCGACTACGTTCCGGACGCGACCCCGACCCGCGACGTCACCGCCACCCCGCCCTGGACCCCCGCGGTCGGCATGACCGGCCCCGCCCCGGGCCGCATCCCACGCAGCCGCTACTCCATCGGCTGCCACACCACGCTCGCCCACGGAGCGATCCCCTACCGACCGAGCCCACCAGCCCGCCAAATCCGCCCGGCCCAGCAACCACAGCACCGCCCAGCCAACCGGGCCCCCGGTCGAACCCGCCGCCCCGACCTCTCCTGGACCCACCCCACCTGACTAGCCCGCGATCTCCGGCGCCACCGCGTACGCGATCACCGTGATCGAGTTGTTGAACGCGTGCACCACCACGCCCGGCCATACCGAGTCGCTGCGCCGGCGGAGCTCCGCGGTGATGATCCCGACGACCAGTGCGGCAGGGAGCACCACGTTGATGCCGTGCAGCAGCGCGAAGATCACGGCGCTGCCGACCGTCGCGATCACCGGCCCGTACCGGAGCAGGCCGGTGGTCACCACGCCGCGGAAGAGGAGTTCCTCGCCGATGGGGGTGAGCACCACCAGCCCGATCGCGGTCACCGCCAGCAGCCAGATACCGCCGCTCGCTCCGGCGGCGTAGCCGGCCTGGGTGTCCGTCGGGGCGTCGGTCAGCCACATGAACAGCGGCACCAGCACACCCTTGGCGAGCAGCGCGACCGCACCGCCCGCCACGCCCAGCCAGAGCCAGCGCGCGCTGGTCCGCCGGACGCCGAACGACTCCACCGGCCGCCGGCGCACGAGGACCGCCACGCCGAACCCGGCCATCCCCGCGATGCCCGACAGGCAGGCCAGGAACGCGCCCCCGACCGCCCCCGTCAAGTCGATCTGGTCGCTGAGCAGGGCCGGGAGCGCGAAGCCGACCACGGCCATCGCGGCGATCCCCACCGCGATCTCGAGCCAGCCGGGCCGGTCGGTCCTGATTCTGGTGTCCATCGCACCAGTTCAGACCGTGCCCCGGGGGCACGGTCAAGGCGGCACGCGGCTATCCCGGCACATGCCCCTCGGCGTACTGTCCCGCGTACTCCGCATCGGCCGGCACCACGGTGATCACGTCGATCAGCACCCCGTCCGGCCCGCCCACGATGAAGTGCCGCTGCCCGAACGCCTCCGTGCGCAGGCCGAGCAGCTCCGGCAGTCCCGCCTCGCCGACGAGCCGCCGGTGCTCCGCGTCGACGTCGTCGACCTCGAAGTTGAGCAGGAGCCCGCCCTGGACCGGGACGCGATGCCCCTCCGGGATCGTCGGGTGGGTGTGGTCCAGCAGGGCGAGCTCGTACTGCGGGGCGTCCGGCCGGTGCAGGCTCACGTACCAGTCGGCCTCGAAGGTGACCTCGAACCCGAGGTGCCGGGTCCAGAATTCGCGCGCGGCGGCGACGTCGCGCGTCGCGATCACCGGGTAGAAGCTTCCGAGCGTGGTCATGTCGCGTCTCCTTCGACTCTCCCGTTTGGCATACCCTGGGTATGTGAAAGTAGCATACCCAGGGTATGTGAACGAGAGGGGACGAGGATGACCAGGGCGGAGCAGCGAGCGGCGACGAGGCAGGCGCTCCTCGCGGAAGGGCGCAGGCGGTTCGCCGCCGACGGCTACCACGCCGTCGTCCTCGCCGACGTCGCGCAGGCGGTCGGCGTGACCAAGGGGGCCGCCTACCACCACTTCGAGAGCAAGGCCGGGCTCTTCCGCGCGGTCGTCGCCGAGGTGCAGCACGAGCTGGGGGAGCGGGTCGCAGCGGCCGCCGAGGCGCACACCGGCCCGTGGGACCAGCTGCGCGCCGGTTGCCACGCCTTCCTCGCCGCCGGCCACGATCCGACGGTGCGCCGGATCGTCCTGCTGGACGCCCCGGCCGTCCTCGGCTGGGACGAGTGGCGCGCCATGGACGAGGACTCCTCCGCCCGCCACCTCGCCGAGGCGCTGACCGGCCTCGTCGAGGCCGGGGTCATCGCGGACCAGCCCGTCGAACCCCTGACCCGCCTGCTCTCCGGTGCCATGAACGAGGCGGCCCTGTGGCTGGCCAGGTCACCGGGCCCGCAGGCGCTCGTCCAGACCGAGCGGGCGCTCGACAGCCTTCTGCTGGGCCTCAGGGTCCAGCAGCCGTGACCTCACGGCACCAGCACGATCCGCCCGAACACCGTCCCCGCGTCCATCTGCCGGTGTGCCTCGGCTGCCTGGTCGAGCGGCAGCACGTCGTGCACCACCGCGTGCAGCTCGCCGCGCGCCGCGGCCGCGAGCTGCTCGGCCCGGACGGCGGCCAGGGCGGGGGCGGGCACCGAGTCGAGGCTCAGCGTGCCGAACGTGCGCGACTGCTGGAACGCGGCCAGCAGTCGCCCGCCGAAGTCGGCCGGCGGCATCCCGGCGATCGCCCCGACCGCGATCATGCGCCCGTTCGGCGCGAGCCGGTCGATGAACTCCGGGGTGCCGGCCCCGCCCACGATGTCGACGATCACGTCGTAGGCCGCCGGCGCCGCCGAGCCACCACCTCCGGACCGGTCGAGCACGTGGGTCGCGCCCAGCTCGCGGAGGCGGTCGCCTCGTTCGGCGGACGACGTCGTCACCGCCACCGCACTCGCCCCGCCACGCACCGCGAGCTCCACCGCCGCGATGCCGATGCTGCCCGCCGCACCGCGAACCAGCACGGACTCGCCGGGGGCGAGATGGGCGTGCGCGAGCGCGAAGTGCGCCACGGGCGCCGAGCTCCCGAGGGTCACCGCGTCGGTCGCTGACAGCCCGGCGGGCAGCTCCACGGCGTCGTCCACCCGGGCGACCGCCTGCTCGACGTAACCGCCGCTCGTGCCGGTGAACGCCCAGACCCGGCGGCCCACCCACGACCCGTCGACGCCCGCACCGACCGCCGTCACGGTCCCGGCCACCTCGCTGCCGGGCACCAGCCCGGTGCTGAAGCCCCAGTCGCCGAGGGTGCCGCGCCGGATGACGGCGTCGACCCCGCCCACCCCGATCGCCTCGTTCTCGATGACCACCTGACCGGGTTCCGGTACCGGCGTGGGGAGGTTCGAGACCACCATCCCGCTCGGGTCGCCGAACTCCTGGATCGTCACTGCGCGCATCATTCGTCTCCGTGCGTTGTTCCGGTGCTTCGCCGGGGACGCTAACGGACGCCTGCGTCCACTTCGGGAAAGTGAGAGCGACGCCCGGACGATTGCCTCACATGCCGCGTCCGGACCTGCCCGGACGCCGGTCCCGGTGCCCCCTGCCCGGATCGCTCGTCAATCGGATGCGAGTGGCTGGACCGCGGTGCACGTTGGGAGTTGCTGGTGTCGATGCCCGGACGCCGGCCCCGAGGAGGAAGGAGCGCGACATGGTCCAGACAGTCGCCGATGTCATGACGCCGGCGCCGACGACGATCGGTATGTCCGAGACGTTCGAGGCCGCGGCCCGTGCGATGGCGGTCCAGGACGTCACCGCGCTCGTGGTCCGCGCCGGTTCCACCGTCATCGGGATCGTCACCGACCGGGACCTCGTCGTCCGGGGTCTGGCCGAGGGGCTCGGCCTCGAGGCGATGGTCGGCGAGGTGGCCAGCGAGGACCTCGTCACGATCGGGCCCGACGTGCCCGTGGAGGTCGCTGCGGGCGTGATGCACGCTGCCGACGCCCTGCGGATCCCGGTGGTCGACGGCGAGGTCGCCGTCGGGATCGTCTCGCTCGGTGACCTCGACCGGGAGGCTGACCGCACGCCGGCCGCCACCAGGTCTCAGGACCTGCCGTAGTGCGTCACGAAGTCCTCGACGGCGCACGCCGCCGCACCACGGGCCCAGTCGACGAACCGCAGCGGTCGCAGCTCGATCTCGGACCGCGCGGCTGACCCGAACGCCCGCTGCTCGAACGCGCTCCGGACGTGCGGGTCCATGACGTCGTAGTCCTGCTCGCCGCCGGAGCCGACCCCGGCCCCCGGGCTGCTCCCGATCGCCTCGCCCGTGATGACGATGTGCTGCGCCCCCAGCAGGTTGGCGATCGTCGCGATACCCGTGCCGACGGCGCGGCCGGCCTCGGCGAGCACCCGTACGGCGTCGGGCTGCCCGGAGCGTGCCAGGTCGGCGACGTCGCCGATGCCGAGCCCCTCGAACCCGGCCTGGGCCATGCGCTCCAGGATGCCGGCCGACCCCGCGATGGCCTCGACGCAGCCCCGGTTGCCGCAGTGGCACAGCGGCCCCTCGGGGTCCACGAGCACGTGACCCACCTCGCCGGCCACGCCGAAGCTGCCGTGCACCACCTGTCCGTTGACGAGCAGCGCGCACCCGATGCCGGTGCCGACCGTGACGAGCGCCAGCGACGAGATGCCGCGGCCCACGCCGTACCAGCGCTCGCCGGTCAGCAGGGCGCGCACGTCGTTCTCCACGGTGGTCGCCAGGCCCGTGCGCTGCGCCACGAGCTCGCCGAGCGGCACGTCGTGCCAGGCCAGGAACGGTGAGTAGGCCACGTGCCCCGAGGCGGCGTCGACGTCGCCCGACACGGCCAGGCCCACGCTGCCCACCTCGGGCCGCCCCGCCCGCAGGCCGTCGACCAGGTCCACGATCTGTCCGACGATCGCGTCGGGCGCGTGGTCGGCCACCGGCACGGTGACCTCGTCCAGCACCCGGCACCGCAGGTCGCAGACGACGCCGAAGAGCTGGTCCGCGGTGATCTTGACGCCGATCACCTGGTGCGCCCCCGCCTGCACGGTCACCATCGTCGCGGGCCGCCCCAGCGCGCCGTCGGTGGACGCCCGGTCGCCCGTCTCCAGCAGGAGCCCCGCCTCCAGCAGCGGCCGCACGGCGCGCGTGATCGCGCCCGGCGTCAGGCCGGTGTCCCGGGCCAGGGCGGTGCGCGACGCGTCCCCGCTCCGGACCAGCTGCTGGAAGACACGCGTCCCCGCCGGGCTGAGCGCGGGTGCGGCAGTTCTCGCGGACATGTCACGACTCTATCGGCGTCACTTAATTGACAGCAACAAAAAAAGACGCTTGAGTGTCCGCACCCAGCAACGACGCCGGAGGAGCTTCCATGTCAGTCCAGCCCGAACCCGACCAGAAGCGGCACGCCACCCGTTCGTGGCTCGCGACCGGCCTGGCGCTCGCCGTCGTGGCCGCGGCGGGGGTGGTGCCCGCGGCAGCCGACGCCGCCACGGCCGCGACCGCCGCCGCACCCGGATCGGCCTCCGTCGAGGCCGAGGCCACCCAGGTGGTCCTCGACGGCGCGAGCCGCAGCGGCTGCTCCGCCTGCTCGGGCGAGGGCAAGGTCGGCAGCATCGACCCGTCCGCCACGGTGGCGCTCCCCGGCGTCATCGCGCCCGAGGGCGGCACCTACGAGGTGACCCTGCACTACCTGAGCGGTGACGACTCACGCGCCCTGACCGTCACGCCCGACGGCGGCGCGGCCGTCACCGTGCCGGTCGCCTCCACCGGCGGCTGGGACCGCGTGGGCACCACCACCGTGGACCTGCCGCTGCGCGCGGGTGAGAACAGCCTGACCTTCAGCGCCCCCGCCGGTGCGCTCGGCCCCGACCTGGACCGGGTCGACGTCGCCGGCGCGACCGCCAAGGACTGGACGCTCACCGACCCCGACGCGGCCGACCCCGTGCCCGTCGACCCGACCTGGGTCGAGCCGGGGGGCAGGAGCGCGGCCCTCCGCGGCGGCGACGTCGTCATCGACTACTCGCTCGCCAGCGGCACCGCCGACGCCCGCTGGAGCGGTCGCAAGACCGTGACCGGCTTCTACAGCGGCGTGCGCCTGGGCGACGAGTTCGTCACCACCAAGCAGTACGACGGCGCCTGCCGGCTCACCGGCCGCACCACCGTCACCTGCGCCAAGCAGGGCCTGCCCACGCTGCGCCAGGAGTTCGCGTTCGACGGCGACCGCTCGTTCTCGGTGCGGCTCGACGTGACGGGCACCGACGGTCCGGTCGCCACCTCGATGATGGTCCCGGTCATGACCGACCGGCGCGGCTCGGTGGACCTCGGTCGCAACGGCGACAACCGCATGGTGCTGGTGCCCTTCGACAACGACCACTGGGTCCGCTACGAGACCCCGGCGATCAAGGACGTGACGCCCGCCCGGCGCAGCTTCGAGGTCACCGCGTTCGTCGACGACGCCTCGCGCCGCGGCCTCGTCGTCGGCTCCCTGGACCGCGACACGTGGAAGTCCGGCGTGGTGGCCGACGGGAACGACAGCGGCGGCCTGGACCGGCTGCAGGCCGCGGCCGGCCTGACCGACTGGAGCTACGACTACGGCGACGGCATGAACAAGTACCAGTTCAACCGCGAGCTCAAGCCGCACGCCGAGGTCAGCGGCACCACGGTGCGCTCCCCGCGCATGTTCGTGGGCCTGTTCCCGGACTGGCGCGAAGGCATGGAGACGTTCGGCAAGGCGGCCGCGCAGGCGGCAGGCTCCCGTACCTGGGACGAGGGCACGCCCTTCGGTTTCAACAGCTGGGGCGGGCTCGGCGCCCGCGGCGGCGACGCCGACGTCATGGACGAGGTCTCCCGGTTCCTCGCCGAGGAGACGCCCGGGTTCCGGAACACGACGTCGGCCCAGGGCCCCTACGTGGGCGTCGACTCCTACTGGGACAAGATGCTCGCCCCCGAGTACGCCTTCGAGGACCCGAACACCTCCTGGGCGGAGCTCGAGCGGTACGTCGCCGACGTGAAGGCGCGCGGCCAGGAGCCGGCGCTGTACTTCCAGCCGTTCGCCAACTTCTGGCGCGAGGGCCTGGACGAGAAGATCGGCGGCACCGCGCTCTGTGACACCTGCGAGAACCAGACCTACCGCGAGATGGCGCTCACGGTGAACGGGGTGCCCGTGAACATCGACGGCGCCTGGGCGCTCGACCCGACCAACCCCGGCGTGCAGAACCGCGCCAGGATCGCGCTGGGTAAGTTCCGCGAGCTCGGCGTGCGCTACGTCAAGCTCGACTTCCTGACCCACGGCTACGTCGAGGCCGACGACTGGTACGACACGGGAGTGCACACCGGCCAGCAGGCCTTCCGCCAGGGCATGGCACAGGTGGTCGACGTCGTCGGCGACGACATGTTCGTCGACCTGGCCATCTCGCCCCTGTTCGCCTCGGAGTTCGCCCACGCCCGCCGCATCTCGTGCGACGTGCACGGCGCCCTGAACAACTGGCACCCCACGCAGCCCGACCGCTACCAGAAGAGCACCGAGTACCTGCTCAACTCCCTGACCTACGGCTGGTGGCTCGACGAGGTCTACGCCTTCAACGACGGCGACCACGTCCAGTTCGGCAACTACGAGTACGACGGCGACGCCAACGCCTACCTGCTCGACGACCCGTACCCGAGCATCTGGCCCGAGGGTCAGAACCGGGCGCGTGTCACCTCCGCCGCCATCACGGGTATCTACCAGGTCAGCGAGGACCTCACCGCCACCGGCCACCCCGTCATCAAGGAGCGGGCCCGCGACCTGCTGCAGAACCCCGGCATCAACCACCTCGCCGAGCTCGGCCGGTCGTTCGCCCCGGTGCAGGCCGGACCCGACGCCTTCACCGCGGCCGACACGTTCGTGCTGCGCGACGGAGGGACCACCTACGTCGCGGCGTTCAACTACGGCGCGACGCCGCGCCGGGCCGACCTCGCGCTGCGCGACCTGGGCCTGGACGGCGGCCGGTACGACGTCACCGAACTCTGGACCGGCCAGGAGAGTCGCGCGGCGGGCAGGCTCCGCGCCGTCGTACCGGGCGAGGACGTGCGGGTCTACGCGATCGAGGCCGACCGATGACCACCGCCGCCGTCGCCCGACGGCCCCGCAACCAGCTCCTGCCCGCGCTCGGGATGATCGCCCCCGCGGCCCTGGGGTTCCTGGTCTTCTACCTCTACCCGACGCTGCGCGGCGCCTACCTGTCGCTCACCGAGTACAACGTGCTGGGCAGCCCCGTCTTCGTGGGCCTGCGCAACTACGTCGACATGGCACAGGACGACGTCTTCTGGAACGCCATCCGCGTCACGTTCCTGTACGTGGTGCTGAACATCGGGCTCCAGACCGTCCTCGCCGTCGGGCTGGCGGTGCTCATGCACCGGCTGACGAAGTCGGTGCTGATCCGCGGCAGCCTGCTGCTGCCGTACCTCATCGCCAACGTCGTCGTCGCCCTGCTCTGGTTCTGGATGCTCGACTACAACATCGGCATCGTCAACGCCGTCATCGACGCCGTCGGGCTGCCCAAGGTCGCCTTCTTCGGCGACGAGGCGTGGACCGTCGCCACGATCGCCGGCGTCAACACCTGGCGGCACCTCGGGTACACCGCCCTGCTCGTGTTCGCCGGCCTGCAGATGATCCCGGCCAGCGTCTACGAGGCCGCCGCCGTCGACGGCGCGGGGGAGTGGCGCACCTTCTGGCGCATCACCCTGCCCCTGCTGCGCCCCGTGCTCGTGCTCGTGCTGGTCATCACCGTCACGGGAGCCTTCCAGGTCTTCGACACGGTGGCCGTGACCACCGCCGGCGGACCCGGCAACGCCTCCCGCGTGCTCCAGCTCTACATCTACGAGCAGGCGTTCGCCCGCGGGCACTTCGGCTACGCGTCCGCCATGTCCGTGGTCCTGTTCATCATCCTCGCCGGGGCCGCCTTCGCGCAGATGCGACTGCTGCGTGCCGGCGAGTCCGACCTGACCTGATGGGAGCGCACATGCGTACACGGATCACCTGGGGCCGGCTGCTCGCCTGGGTCGTGCTGTGGTTCTTCGTGCTGGCCACCGTGCTGCCGTTCTACTGGATGCTGCGCACCGCGTTCTCGGACAACCAGGCGCTCGCCGCCCAGTCCTTCTCGCTGCTGCCCGCCGACTTCACGCTCGGACCGTTCGAGCGGGTGTTCGGCCTGGCCACGCCCGAGGAGGCGATGGCGGAGGGTGGCTCGGGCGCGTCCCTGAGCTTCTGGCTCTACCTGCGCAACTCGCTCGTGGTCGCCACGGCCGTGACGGTGGGCCAGGTGCTGTTCTCGTCGATGGCGGCCTACGCGTTCGCGCGGCTGCGCTGGCCGGGGCGAGACGCCTGGTTCGCCGTCTTCCTCGGGGCGCTCCTGGTGCCGCCGATCTTCACCTCGCTGCCGAACTTCCTGACGATCAAGTCGCTGGGCCTGCTGAACACGCTGCCCGGGATCATGCTGCCGAGCCTGTTCATGACGCCGTTCGCGATCTTCTTCATGCGGCAGTTCTTTCTCGGCATCCCCCAGGAGATCGACGAGGCGGCGATGATCGACGGCGCCAAGCCCTGGCGCATCTTCTTCCGGATCATCCTGCCGATCTCGGCGGCTCCGGTCACGACGCTCGGCATCCTCACGTTCATCAACACCTGGAACGACTACTTCTGGCCGCTCCTGGTGGGTCAGACGGAGGAGTCCAAGGTGCTCACCGTGGCTCTCGGCGTCTTCCGCTCGCAGACGCCGCAGGGCGCGCCCGACTGGGCCGGGCTCATGGCCGCGTCCCTCGTCGCGGCCCTGCCCATCGTGATCCTGTACGCCGTCTTCGGGCGCCGGGTCATCAACTCCATCGGTTTCTCCGGCATCAAGTAGCCGGGGCGGAAAGGAACACCATGAAGCGAAAGATGCTCGCGGGCGCCGTCGCCCTCGCGTCCCTGTCCCTGACCGCCTGCGCGGGCGGCCCGGGCGGCGTCGAGGCCGAGGGCCAGATCGACTACTGGCTCTGGGACTCGAACCAGCAGCCCGCCTACCAGCAGTGCGCCGACGCCTTCCACGAGGCCAACCCCGACCTGACGGTCAAGATCACGCAGCGCGGGTGGGACGACTACTGGTCGGCGCTGACCACGGCGTTCTCGTCGGGTACCGGCCCGGACGTGTTCACCGACCACGTGTCCAAGTACCCCGAGTTCGTCGCGAACGGCCAGCTCCTGGCCCTGGACGACCACATCGCCGACGTCGACCTCGACCAGTACTCGGCCGGGCTGGCGGACCTGTGGGTCGCGCAGGACGGCAAGCGGTACGGCCTGCCGAAGGACTGGGACACCGTCGCGATCTTCTACAACCAGAAGATGGTCGAGGACGCCGGGCTGTCGGAGAAGGACATGCAGGACCTCGACTGGAACCCCGACGACGGCGGCACGTACGAGGAGACCATCGCGCGCCTGACCGTCGACGCCAACGGGGTGCGGGGCGACGAGCCGGGCTTCGACAAGGAGAACGTCGCCGTCTACGGCCTGGGCATCCCCGGCGCCGGGTACGAGAACGGCCAGACCGAGTGGAGCATGTACACCGCCACCACGGGCTGGACCCACACGGACGAGAACCCCTGGGGCACGCACTACAACTACGACGACCCGCGGTTCCAGGACACGATCGCCTGGTGGTACTCCCTGATCGAGAAGGGGTACGCGCCGCCGCTGGAGACCACGATCGGCGCCTCGGTGAACGACAACTTCGGCGCGGGCAAGTCCGCCATCAACATCAGCGGCGACTGGATGCTCTCCACGTACTTCGGGTACGACGGCGTCGACGTCGGCCTGGCGCCCACGCCCACCGGCCCGAACGGGCAGCGGGCGAGCATGTTCAACGGACTGGCGGACTCCGTCTGGGCGGGCACGGACAACCCCGAGGGTGCAGCCAAGTGGGTCGCGTTCCTGGGCTCGACCGACTGCCAGGACCTCGTGGGCGCGGCCGGCGTCGTCTTCCCTGCGATCACCAGCTCGGCCGAGATCGCCACCGAGGCGTTCGCCGAGAAGGGGATCGACGTCTCGCCGTTCACCACCCACGTCGAGGACGGCACCACGTTCCTCTTCCCGGTGACCGACCATGCCTCCGACGTGCACGCGATCATGACCCCCGCGATGGACGAGGTGCTGGGCGGCAAGGCCGACGTCAGCTCGCTGACCGAGGCGAACGAGCAGGTCAACGCGCTCTTCGACGGCTCCTGACTCGGCTGACCCCGACGGGCCGACCCCGACGGGCCGACCCCGACGGGCCGACGGATCTCTCCTTCGAGGCCTAAGTTTCTTCGCTTTGGGATGCCCCAAAGCGAAGAAACTTAGGCCTCAAAGGGGAGGGGGCGGTCACGCCCGGGAGACTCGGCCCTTCAGCACCGGCGACAGCAGCATGACCAGCACCCCCGCGATCGGCACCACCAGCAGGCCGGTGCGCAGGCCCGCCGAGTCGGCGACCAGGCCCACGAGCGGCGGGGAGAACAGGAACCCGAGCCGCAGCAGCCACGACACGACGGTCAGGCCCGTGCCGGGGCGCAGACCCGGCAGCTCGTCGGCCTCGTGCATGGCGGCGGGGATCAGCGTCGCGCTGCCGAACCCGGCGGCGGCGAACCCGGCGATCGTGCCGGGCACGGTGGGCCAGGCCAGCGCCAGGCCCATGCCGAGCGCGATGATCACGCCGCCCGCGCAGGCGACCGTGCGCTGCCCGAACCGGTCCACCAGGCGGTCGCCGAGCAGCCGGCCCACGGTCTGGGCGCCGACGAGCGACACGTAGGCGGTGGCGGCCAGCGCGGCCGGGGCGCCGAGGCCGGCCGAGAGGTAGAGCGTGGCCCAGGAGCTGCCGGCGTCCTCCACGAGGGCCCCGCCGATCCCGATCAGGACGAGCGCCGTGATGATGGCCAGCGTGCGCGCGCTCAGACGCGGGGCGCGCATCCCGGTCGCCCGGGAGACGGGCGCGGCGTCGTTGTCGGCGGTCTCGTCGTCCTTCCCGGGCAGGAGGAAGCGCAGGGACACGACCGCCACGGTCGCGAAGATCGCCAGCGAGATGCCCAGGTGCACCTGCAGCGGCAGGCCGAGCGCGATGGCGCCCGCGGCCATGGACCCGCCCAGCACCGCGCCGATGGACCACACCGCGTGGAAGCCGTTGATGATGGACCGACCGTAGCGGCGCTGCACGCGCAGCCCGTGGGTGTTCTGCCCCACGTCGGTGATCGAGTCGGACGCTCCGCCGAGGAACAGGGCGGCCACGAGCAGCGCGAACGTCGGCGAGAGTCCCGCGGCCAGGGTGCCGAGCCCGGTCAGCACGGTGCCGACCACCGCGACCCGCCCCGAGCCGAACCGGCGCACCATCCAGCCCGCCGCGAGCCCGGAGACGATGGCGCCGGTCGGGAACGCGGCGATGGCCAGGCCGTAGGACGCGTTGTCGAGGTCGAGGGCGGTCTTGATCTCCGGCAGGCGCGGCACCAGGTTGGCGTACAGGGCGCCGTTGGTCAGGAACAGCGCGCCGACGGCGGCGCGGGCACGCCGGAGGGCGAGCGGCGGACGGGCGTCCGGGGAGAGCGACATGCCGACGAGCGTACCTGCGTTACGTACGTTCGTACACATCGCCCGCTACGCTGTGCGCATGGCTCACGACTACTTCGCCGGCGACCCCCGCACCCACCACGAGCGCATGCTCGCCGGCGACCTGTACATCGGCGGTCAGGACCCGGAGAGCGTGCGTCTCGCCCAGCGCGGCGTCGCCCTCGCCGACGCCTACCACCGCGCATCGGTCGCGGGCGACGACGGCGCCCGCGCCATCCTGGACGACCTGCTCGGCACCCTGGGTGAGGACGCCTACGTCAAGCCCCCGCTGTTCGTCGACTACGGCGGCAACATCCACGTCGGCCCGCGCACCTTCGCCAACTACAACCTGACGGCCTTGGACGTCGCGACGATCACTATCGGCGCCGACTGCCAGATCGGGCCGAACGTGCAGCTCCTCACGCCGACCCACCCCGTCGAGCCCACCCCGCGCCGGGACAAGCTCGAGGCCGCGCAGCCCATCACGATCGGCGACAACGTCTGGCTCGGCGGCGGCGTCATCGTCTGCCCCGGCGTGACGATCGGCGACAACACCGTGGTCGGGGCCGGCGCCGTCGTCACCCGCGACCTGCCGGCGAACGTCGTCGCCGTGGGCAACCCCGCCCGCGTGGTCCGCGACATCACCGAGGGCTGACCGTGACCGGGCGACGGCACGACCCCGACCGCAGGAGCCGGATCATCGACGTCTGCCTCGACCTGATCGCCGAGGTGGGCGTGGCCGGTGTCTCGCACCGCAAGGTGGCCGCCGCCGCCGACGTGCCGCTCGGCTCCATGACCTACCACTTCGCCGGGATGGACGAGCTGCTGCGCGAGGCGTTCGGCCGGTTCGCGCGGGCCGGGAGCGACGGGTTCGAGCAGCGGATGAGCGAGGCGACCGACCTGGAGAGCGCGCGGGCCGCCGTCGTCGCGATCATCACGCAGGACGTGTTCGGCACGCAGCACGACCTCGTGCTGACCCACGAGCTCTACACGCTCGCGTCCCGCGAGCCTGCCTACCGCGAGCTGACCAACGCGTGGATGGCGCGGTCCCGGGCCGCCCTGGAGCGGCACTTCGACCCGGTCACGGCACGGCTGCTCGACGCCCTGATCGAGGGCCTGACCATCCACCGGGCCCTCGACACCGAGGCGCCGCAGCCCGGGACGGTCACCGAGGCCGTGCGGCGCATCACAACCCCCGCCTAGCCGGAACAACCTCCGCGGCGGACTGTTGTCCCTGGTGTGAGCGAGATGAGGCGGGCGACCGTCGTGGTGATCGGGGCCGGGCAAGCCGGCCTGTCGGCCGCTTACCACCTGCGGCGCCGGGGCTTCGTGAGCGCTCTCGACGAGCCGGAGGCCGAGCGCACCTACGTGCTGCTCGACGCCAACCCTGCGCCGGGCGGGGCCTGGCAGCATCGCTGGGAGTCCCTGCGGATGGCCACGGTCAACGGGATCTTCGACCTCCCGGGCCTGGCCCAGCCCCCGGTCGACGCGGCCGAGCCCAGCCGGTCGGCCGTCCCGCGCTACTTCGCCGGGTACGAACGGGAGTTCGGCTTCCCGATCCTGCGCCCGGTGCGCGTGGTCGCCGTCCGGCGCGCCGACGACGACCCCGACGGCGATCTCGTGGTGACCACCGACCACGGGTCGTGGACCACGTCCGCCGTCATCAACGCGACCGGCACCTGGACCAACCCCGTGCTGCCGCGCTACCCGGGGCAGGACACGTTCCGCGGCCGGCAGCTCCACACGCGCGACTACGTGCGGGCCGAGGAATTCGCGGGGCAGCGCGTCGCCGTCGTCGGCGGCGGGATCTCGGCGCTGCAGCTCCTGGAGGAGATCTCGCGCGTGGCGACCACCCGCTGGTACACCCGGCGCGAGCCCGTCTTCCACGACGAGTTCCGTAGCGAGACCCTCGGCCGCGAGACCATCGCCAAGGTCATGGCGGACGTCGACGCCGGCCGGCCCACGGGGAGCGTCGTCTCCTACACCGGGCTGGTCTGGACGCCGTACGCGCTGGCCGCCAAGGAACGTGGCGCCCTTCAGCGGCGGCCCATGTTCACGGCGATCGAGCCCGACGGCGTCCGTGAGGCGGACGGCAGCCTGACCCCGCTCGACGCCATCCTGTGGGCCACCGGGTTCAAGGCCGACCTGGCACACCTGGGCCCGCTGGGCCTGCGCAACGAGCTGGGCGGCATCACCATGCAGGGCACCCAGCCGGCCGTCGAGCCCCGCGTGCACCTCATCGGGTTCGGGCCGTCGCAGTCGACGGTCGGTGCCAACCGGGCGGGCCGCGAGGCCGTCACGGCGGTGGTTCGGCGGCTCCCGGCCGTGCTACCAGCTCGATCAGCAGGATGAGCACCACGGCCCCGGCGGCGACACCGACGATCAGCGCCGGCGTCGGGCTGCCGGCGAGCAGGATCACGAGCACCGCGAGCGCGATCACGGCCGCCCGGGCGACGCCCCGGTAGCGCGCGAGCCACACTCCCGTCGCGCCGGTGGACACGCCCCGGCCCTCGGCCCAGGCGCGGGTGCGGCTCATGCCCTTGCCGATCCCGGCGCGCAGGCCGCGCGCGGACGCGCTCGAGCCGCCCAGGTAGGCGGCGAGCGCCACCACGATGCCGAGCATCCCGACGGTGCGCAGGGTGATGCGCAGGAACGAGACGAGCTGGTCGAACAGGATCCCGGCGGCGTCCAGGCGCAGGACCTTGCCGCTGAGCGCGTCGAGGTAGAGCCCGCGTGCGACGGCCAGGCCGATCGCCAGGAGCAGCATCGCGCCGGCGAGCGCGAGGCCGGCCACGACCAGGGCGCGCAGGTGGTGCACGGCGGCGACGACGCCGGCGCCGAGCAGCACCAGCACGATCCACGGGAGCCAGGTGCCCAGTGCGACGACCTGGGCGTACCGGTTCTGGATCTCGACGAGCTGGCTGCTCTGCATCACGGTGAACGTGGCGTTGATCGTCGGCAGGTTGCCCGCGAGCGCGAGGCCCCGGTCCACGAGGCGTTGCTTGAGGATGTCGACGAGGCCGCCGAGCTGGATGGTCAGCTCGCCGTTCTGGCTGATCTGGGCGATGTCGCCCCCGGTGCCGCGCATGACGTCGACGAGCTGTTCGTGCGCCACCCGGTTGGCCTGGGTCCAGGCGGACTCGAACTGGTCGCTCTCCACCACGCGGTCGGCCGCGTTGCGGACGAAGGACTCGACGCCGCTGGTCAGCGGGCCCTCCAGGGCGGTGATGGCTTGTGCTGCCCGGGGGGCGATGTCGCGTTCGTTAAGACCGTCCTGCACGTCCTTGAGCACCGCGCCGACGTCGATCTCGTCCATGACGGCGGTGGTCAGCCGGCCGGCCACGGCCTGCTGCACCACCGGCTCCCGGGCCAGGGGCGCCACCGTGGCGACGTAGCGGTCGGTGTCGGTCAGGGTGCGCTCGGCCCACGCGGCGACCACGCCGACGGGGGCCAGGAGGGCGCCCAGGAGGATCAGCACCACGGCGGTCGCGGTGCGCGCACGGTGGTGTTCCGGGGCGGGGGTGGCCGGGGCCGCCGCGCCGGCCCGGGCCACCCCGGCCAGCCGCTTCCGGAGCTCTTCGTTCTCTCGCTCCAGGGCGGCCAGCCGGGCGGCCGGGTCCGCCGCGTCGGGCGGGTCGGCGGCGTCGTTCACGGTTCCTGCCTCAGACGAGCGCCTTGGACTTCAACCGCTCGAACTCCGCCGGCGAGATGGTGCCGGCGTCGAGCAGCGCCTTGGCGCTCGCGATCTGGTCGGCGGGCGAGGGACCCGTCGCGACCTCGCGGATGTAGGTCTCGGTCGCCTTCTGCGCCTGCGCCATCCCCTCGGCGTGCCGCTCGGCCATGCCCCGCCCGCGGGCGATGAGGTAGACGAGCGCGGTGAGGACCGGCAGGAAGATGAGGAAGATGATCCACAGCGCCTTCCACCAGCCGGAGAGCTCGTGGTCGCGGAAGAGGTCCGCGATGATCTGGAACAGCACCATCAGGTACGCCACGAAGAAGAAGCTGTAGACCATCAGCCAGAAGAAATCCCAGAAATCCATGACTCGCCCCGTTCTCGACGGCCATCCGATGGTTCGGAACGGACCGGTGGAATGCCCGATCCGTCTTTTCAAAGTAACCGCGAGGACCGGGTTGCGCCCGCGCTGACCGGGGACGTCGGGCCGGGAGGGTACGAAAGGTGAGGGCGGCGACGGACATTCACCCGAAACGGGTGAACCTTTCGCCCTCCGGCCTCGTCGTACGCAGTGACCGCCGATTGCGGTCGCGTTCATGACTCCGACCTTCTCGAAGGAGAACACCATGATCCGTGCCAAGAAGCGTCTCGCGGCCGCCGCCCTGGCGGTGGCCGGCCTGCTCGCCGTCGCCGTCCCGACGGCGGCCTCGGCGGCCGACGGCGACCTCACGTTCTGGTCGGGTGCGTTCACGGGCCAGACCGTGACGTACCCCGACGCGGGGACGGGCTGCACGACCCTGCCGTTCGTCGTGCACGCGGAGCTCAACGAGACCGCGACGGGCATCCGGGTGTACGAGAGCACCGACTGCACGGGCCGGGCGCTGACCTTCCCGGCGAGCGACATCCACAGCTTCATCGGGTTCGACGGGCGCAGCTTCGAGCCGGCCGGCTGATCCAGCGGCGGGGCCGCCGTCCGACGTCGGACGGCGGCCCCGCCTCAGTTTGCGAGCCCGGCCACCAGGTTGATCAGCAGGGCCACGATCACGGTGCCGAACAGGTAGGCGAGCAGCGCGTGCACCTGCGCGATCCGGCGCATCTCGGAGGAGCCGAGGTCGGTGTCCGAGACGGCGAAGCTCATGCCGACGGTCACCGCCAGGTAGGTGAAGTCGGTGTACCGGGGCGGCGCTGTCTGGTGGAAGTCGATGCCGCCCGCCGGCGCCGTGTAGTAGGCGCGGGCGTAGTGCAGCGCGAACACCGTGTGCACGCAGGCCCAGGACACCACCACCGAGGTGAGGACGGCGGCCGTGGTGACGGTGCCGTCGGCCCGGACGCCGCCGACGAGCACGACAACGATCCCGCCCAGGCTCGCCACGGCGGCGAGCAGCACGATCACGTGCGCGATGCCGCGGGTGGGCTCCTCGCGCACGGCATGCTCGCTGGTGGCCCTCGGGTCCATCGGGACGATGACCAGTGCCGTCCAGCCGACGAACACGAGCCCGGCGCCGGCCCAGCCGCCGAGCAGGGCCGCCGCCGTGGAGTCCCACGCCAGCAGCCAGCCGAGCAGGGCGCCGACCAGCAACGACACGACGATCCGCACGGCGTGCGGGCCGTCCAGCACGCTGCTCAGCCGCCGCATGCCCGTCATCTGCTCCGTCATGCACCCCAGTGTGTGCGAAGATCGAGGCAGAGCCCACAGGGGCTCCCGGACGAGGGTTGCCGTACCCGGTGTGCGACAAGACGGCATCTTGAGGAGCACACCGTGTCGTGGATCGTCCTTGTCCTGTCCGGCCTGCTGGAGGCCGTCTGGGCCACCGCCCTGAGCCGGTCGGAGGGCTTCAGCAACGTCGTGCCGAGCATCGTGTTCGGCGTCGCCCTCGTCGCGAGCATGGGCGGCCTCGCCTTCGCGCTGCGCGACCTGCCCGTCGGGACCGCCTACGCGGTCTGGGTGGGGATCGGCGCCGCGACCACCGTCGCCTGGGCGATGGCCACGGGCGCCGAACCCCTCTCCGTGGTCCGCGTCCTGCTGATCGCGGGCCTGATCGGCTGTGTTATCGGGTTGAAGCTGACCCACTGACGCAGCGGACGTCGGTACCGACCCGCCGGGTCACCTGCGGGTAGCGGCACACCTCGCGCGTCACGGTGTTGCCGTCACCGTCGGTGACGACGGCCGGCAGCGTCGCGGGCGCGTGCCCCTGCTCGACCCACTCCACCAGGGAGCCCAGCGGGTCGGTGCCGATGCCGCAGTGCTCCACGCCCGGGGGCAGGAACAGGCGGTAGAAGGAGTCGACCCGGGCGTTGCCGCCCATGGCCCGGTTGACGTGCTCGCGGTAGTCGACCGTGCCCTGCGTGGGCACGAGCTGGTCGGCCTGGCCGTGCCAGCTCAGCAGCTTGCCGCCGGAGCGGGCGAATGCGGACAGGTCCGGGTCGTCGCTGCCGATCACCGAGTGGAAGTCACGCTGCGACGTCGCGAAGAGGCGGTCGAACTGCCCGTAGGTCAGGTGCGTGGTGTCCAGGCCCGGGTCCTTCGCGACGAAGTACCTGACCCACTGGTCGGCCACCACGAAGGGCTGGCCGGGGTTGGCGAGCCAGCTGAACGCCGCGCCCTTGTTCGGCCCGTACCAGAGCGGACGCCCGCTGCTGGAGACCGGGCCCTGCCAGATCTTGCGGACCGCGTCGGCCAGCTGCGGCGTGATGGTGTGCGTCGCTCCGTCGCAGTCGACCCGGGTGCCCACCAGCTCACGCGGGTCCCACCGGCAGCCGCGTGGATCGTCGATGACGCCGTCCCGTACGCCGTCCGCGGTGTCGCAGGCCTCGACGGCCGCGGTGTTGAAGGCCTCCAGCACGCACGGCGCGGGAGCGACGTCCTCCTCGTTGAACACGACCTGCGGCCACAGGGTGGCCACGGCGAACCGGTCCCAGCTCACCGCGGGCGCACCGGCCAGGATGCCCTGGAAGTCCGTGGGGTACTCCTGCGCGGCCACGTAGCCCTGGCGGCCGCCCGTGGAGCAGCCGTTCCAGTAGGAGTAGGTGGCCTTGCGCCCGTAGAACTCCTTGGTCACGGACTTGCCGACCACCGCGAGGTCGTGCACCGAACGTGACGCGAAGTTCTCCAGGAGCGGCTCGTTCACCCGCCCGTCCGGCGTCAGCGCCCAGCCGCTGACGTCGGCGGGGGACTGGCCGATACCCGCGTCGGTGGCCGCCGCGGCGTATCCGTTCTTCACGGCCGCCACCAGGGTGGCGCCCAGGTCGCCGGCCAGGTACGCGCTGCCGCCGGTGGCCTGGAAGCGGCCCGACCAGGCGGCCCGGTCCTGCGGCAGCGCGACCTTGACGGTCTCGTGGTCGCCGGCCCGGCCGTGCGTGAGGGTCACCGTGATCTCGCAGCGGGCGGGGACGTCGGGGATCGGGGCAGGGGTCTGCAGCGGCGGCGTGGCCTCGGGGAAGGTGACTGTCCCGGCGGGGTACGCCTGGGCGGTCACGGACTCGACGTGGGCACCGCGCGGCGCGGAGACGGGCACGGCGGAGCACGCCGACGACGCGGGGTGTGCGCCCTCGGCGGGACCGCTCGCCGGCGCAGCCATGGGCAGCAGCCCGGCGGCCGACACCGACACCAGCGCCGTCATGATGATGGCTAGCTTGTTCATGCTGCACACCCTGTCCCGGCGGGTACCCGGGCCGCCCCAGGGGGACACCCTGGTGTGCACACCAGGGATGCCCCCGGGCGCGACGGCAGGCCCGCGCTGCGACGGTGGTGCCCATGGACAGAAGGACATTCGTCAGGACCGCAGGGCTGCTCGCGACCTCCGCCGCGGTGGGTGGCGCCGCCGTGCCCGCCGCGGCCGCGCAGCCCGTGGCCGCCCGCCCTGCCCCGGTCGCAACGCCGCCGTCGTTCCCCGTGATCAAGCAGGTCCGGGCCGGCGAGCTCGATGTCGGCTACGCGGAGCTGGGGCCTGCCGGGGGCACCCCGGTGGTGCTGCTGCACGGCTGGCCGTACGACATCCACAGCTACGCCGAGGTCGCGCCCCTGCTCGCCGCGCGCGGCTACCGCGTGATCGTGCCGTACCTGCGCGGACACGGCAGCACCACGTTCCTGTCGGCCGACACGTTCCGCAACGCCCAGCAGTACGTGGTCGCCAGGGACGTCGTCGCGTTGCTGGACGCCCTGCACGTCCGCCGCGCGGTGCTGGCCGGGTACGACTGGGGCTCGCGGACCGCCGACATCGTCGCCGCCCTGTGGCCCGAGCGGGTCCGCGCGCTCGTGTCGGTGACCGGCTACCTCATCACCAACCGCGCGGCCAACGAGGCGCCCATCGAGCCCGAGCGGGAGTGGGCGTGGTGGTACCAGTACTACTTCGCCACCGAGCGCGGGCGGCTGGGGCTGCAGGACGAGCACTACCGCAAGGAGCTGGCCCGCGTGGTGTGGACGTTCAGCTCGCCCACCTGGCGCTTCGACGACGCCACCTTCGACCGGACGGCGGCCGCGTTCACCAACCCCGACTACGCCGCGATCGTGCTGCACAACTACCGCTGGCGCCTCGGCCTGGCGGACGGCGACCCCCGGTTCGACGACGTCGAGGCGCGGCTCGCGGCCGGGCCGAGGATCGCGGTGCCGACGGTGACGATCGACGGCGAGCTCGACCCGTTCACGCCGCCCGGCGAGGGCGCGGGCTACCGCGCCATGTTCACCGGGCCGTACGACCACCGCACGTTCCGCGGGGTCGGCCACAACGTGCCGCAGGAGGCGCCCGCGGCCTTCGCCCGCGCCGTCGTCGACGCAGACCGGCTGTGAGCGGCCGCCCGGGCTGAGAAACCGCCCGGTGTAACCTCCGCGAGGAGGTGCGTGTGGCGAGCGAGACGGTGGGAAGCGTGCTGCGCGGCAGACGGCGTGAGACCGGCACGCTCGACGAGCTGCTGCGCGAGGTCCGGGCCGGGCACAGCCGTGTGCTGGTGCTGCGGGGCGAGGCCGGTATCGGCAAGTCCGCGCTGCTGGACCACCTGGCCGCGGGGGCCGGGACCGCCCGGGTGGTCCGCACGGTCGGTGTGGAGCCGGAGTCCGAGATCGCCTACTCGGCGCTCCAGCACCTCTGCGCGCCGCTGCTCGACCACCTCGACCGGCTTCCGGAGCCACAGCGCGACACCCTCGCCACCGCGTTCGGGCTCGGCCCCGGTGAGCCGCCCGAGGCGCTCCTCGTGGGGCTCGCCGTGCTCGGGCTGTTCGCCGAGGCCGCCGCGGAGCGGCCGCTGGTCTGCCTCGTGGACGACCTGCAGTGGGTCGACCGCATGTCGCAGGTGATCCTGACCTTCGTGGCCCGCCGCCTGGAGGCCGAGTCGGTCGCCCTGGTCTTCGCCCTGCGCAGCCCGGGCGACGAAGAGGTGCTGCCGGGCCTGCCCGAGCTGCGCGTCGCCGGCCTGCCCGCCGACGACGCGATGGCGCTGCTCGACACCGTGCTGCCCGGCCCGGTCGACGGCCACGTCCGGGAGCGCATCCTCGCCGAGACGCACGGCAACCCCCTCGCGTTGCTGGAGCTGCCCCGCGGGCTGACCCCGGCCGAGCTCGCGTTCGGGTTCGGCGCCCCGAGCCCGACACCCGTCGTGGACCGGGTCGAGGCGGGGTTCCAGCGGCGGCTCGCGGCGCTCCCGGCGGACACCCGCGTGCTGCTGCTTGCCGCGGCCGTCGAGCCGGTCGGCGACGTGCCGCTGCTGTGGCGCGCCCTGGACCGCCTCGGTGTCGGGCCGGACGCCGCCGCGCCGGCCGAGGCCGCGGGCCTGGTGCGGATCGGCACCCGGGTCCGGTTCCACCACCCGCTGGTGCGCTCGGCGTGCTGGCGCTCGGCCGACCCCGCCGAGCTGCGCGCCGTGCACCGCGCGCTCGCCGAGGTGACCGACCCGGGCCAGGACCCCGACCGGCACGCGTGGCACCGCGCGCACGCGGCGCTCGGGCCGGACAACGACGTCGCCGCCGAGCTGGAGCGCACCGCCGACCGGGCGCTGGCCCGCGGCGGGCGGTCCGCCGCCGCGGCGTTCCTGGAGCGCGCCGCCGAGCTGACCAAGGACCCCAAGCCCCGCGCCGCGCGCGTGCTGGCCGCCGCGCGCGCCCGGTTCGCGTCCGGCGCGCTGGACGCGGTGCCCGCGCTGCTGTCGGCCGCGGAGCTCGGCCCGCTCGACCCGCTGCAGCGCGCCGGAGCGGAGCGGCTGCGGGCCCAGGTCGCGTTCGCGCTCGACCGCGGCCGGGGCGCGGTGACGCCCCTGCTGGAGGCCGCGCGGCGGCTCGCGGAGCTGGACCCGGGCGCCGCCCGTGAGACCTACCTCTGGGCGCTCGGCGCCGCGATGCACGCAGGCCGGCTCGGCGACGGCGACCTGCGCCGCGCCGCCGAGGCAGCGCGCGGCATGCCGCCCGGCCACGACGCCGCCGGTCTGTTCCTGACCGGTCTCACCGAACGGGTCCTCGCCGGGTACGCCGACGCCGTCCCGCACCTGCGCCGGGCCCTGTCGGCGCTGCCCGACGGCGAGGCGGCGCTGCTGTGGCTGTCCGCGCCGGTCGCCCACGAGCTGTGGGACGACGGCGCCTGGCACCGGCTCACCGAGCAGGCGCTCGGCACGGCCCGGGCGACCGGCGCACGCTCACTGCTGCCCACGGCCCTCACGTTCCGGGCCGGCGCCCTGGTCGCGGAGGGGCGGTTCGCCGAGGCGTCCGCCCTGCTCGGCGAGGCCGGGTCGGTCGCCCCCGGGCCCTCGCACCCGTCCGCGGCGCTCACCCTCGCCGCGCACCAGGGCGCCGAGGAGGCCGCGACCCGCCTGATCGGCGCGACCGTCCGCGAGGCCGAGGCCCGGGGCGAGGGCCGCTGGCTCGGCCTGGCGGGCTACGCCGGGGCCGTGCTGCACAACGGGCTCGGCCGGTACCCGGCCGCCCTGGCGGCCGCACGCAGCGCCGTCGCCCACGACGACCTCGCCCTGACCGGCTGGACGCTCGGCGAGCTGGTCGAGGCCGCGGCCCGCACCGGGGACGAGGCGGCGGCGGGCGAGGCGCGCGAGCGCCTCACCGAACGGACGACTGCCGCCGGGACGTGCTGGGCCCTGGGCGCGCAGGCCCTCGCGGACGCGCTGGCCGGTCCCGCGGACGCCGCGGAGGACCGCTACCGCGAGGCGGTCGAGCTGCTGGGCGGCACGCGCCTGACGGTGCTGGCGGCACGAGCCCGGCTGCTGTACGGCGAGTGGCTGCGCCGCGAGAACCGGCGTGGTGACGCACGGGACCACCTGCGGGCCGCGCACGAGGTGTTCGCGCGGGCGGGCGCGGAGGGCTTCGCCGGCCGGTCCGCACGGGAGCTGGCGGCCACGGGCGAGACGGTGCGCAAGCGCGGTGCGGTCGCGGCGGACGCGCTGACCGCCCAGGAGGCGCAGATCGCGCGGCTGGCGGTGGCCGGCCGGACCAACCCGGAGATCGGCGCGGAGCTGTTCCTCAGCCCGCGCACCGTGGAGTGGCACCTGCGCAAGGTGTTCGGCAAGCTCGGGATCACCTCGAGGCGCGAGCTGGCGGGGGCACTGCGGGATCGCTGAGCGCGCCGCTCACGGCGTCGTCGACGGCGCAGGCGGCGAACGTCGGCAGGGAACGGCTGTCGGGCAGGGGTTCAGGGGAGGTGGCGGCTCAGTCGGTCGGCCGAGTGACCGGGCTGACCGTCAGGGCGTGTTCGAGCCCTTTGAAGTCGTCCGGGTTCGACGTGTAGAGAGTGAGGCCCTCGGCGACGGCGGTGGCGGCGATCATGAGGTCGACGGCGCGGCGGCGGGGCGTGCGTCCGATGGCGACGACGCCCGCGGTGATCCGGCCGTAGACCCGGGCGGCCTCGGCGCCGAAGGGGATGGGGTCGAACTCGTTCTCGACCCGCTGGAGCACATCGATGCGGCGTGCTCGCTCGACGTGCTCGTCGTACTCGGTGCTGTCCGGGCGCACCAGGTGTGGTCCGGCGGAGAGCTCGGCGAGGGTCATGGCGCTGATGGCCATCTCGTCCGGCAGCTCGGCGAGATCGATCCGGTCCCGCAGGATCAGGATGTTCGTGTCAACCAGGCCCTGGGTCGGCTCAGCGCTCATAGGGGTCGGTGACCTCGTCGTCGATCGTTGCTTCCTGGTCGGCGCGGAACGCTTCCAGAGACATCCGCGGACCTGCCTGCGACATGGCGGCGAACTCGGCGCGGGGGACGAACCGCCGACGGCGGCGGAGTGGGACCAGCTCACCGATCTGATGGCCGTCGCGGGTGACCGTGAACGAGTGCCCGGATTGGACGGCGTCCATGATCTCCTTCGAGCGCGCGCGCAGGTCGCGCTGGGTGATCTCTGGCTGAGTGCTCATGCCTTCGATTGTGCCATGGTGTGCTACACGGTGCTACACCGTGCCGGGACTCGGGCCACGCGGTATCCCCGGCCTTTCCTCGCTGTCCGGGTAACAATGCTCTGATGGCAACCGACCTGTGGTCGCCGACCCGCTTCGCAGCTCACGGCGACGTCGAGATCGCCTACGACCGGTTCGGACCGGGCGGCGGCGTCCCGCTCCTGCTCGTGATGGGGCTCGCCGTCTCCCGGTGCTGGTGGTCGGACGGGCTGTGCCAGGCGTTCGCCGACGAGGGCTTCGACGTGGTCCGGTACGACCAGCGGGACACGGGCGCGTCGACCAGGTTCCGTCCGGGCGAGCGCAGCGGCTCGTTCACGGCGTTGCTGGGCACCGGGACCGTGCCCTACACGTCCGAGGACGTCGTCGACGACGCCGCCGCGGTGCTCGACGCCGTCGGCTGGGACCGCGCCGTCGTGTTCGGGCACTCGCTGGGCGGGATCGTGGCGCAACGGTTCGCGCTGCGGCATCCGGAGCGGGTGCTCGGCCTCGTCTCGTGCGACGCCCCGCCGAGCGACATGTCGTGGCGCGACATCCCGCGCTACCTGCATCTGGGGCTGGCCGCGCGGCTCGCCACGAAGCGGTACCCCGAGGGGCACGACGGCGACGTCGCGGCCTCCCTGGCCGTCGCGAAGCTCATGGCGTCCCCGGCCAACCCCGCCGACGAGGACGCGGCCCGCGAGCGGATCGAGCGCGGGCTCGACGCCGGGCCGCGCGACCTCACGGCGCTGGGTCGCCTGCTGCGTGCCCGGTGGCACGGCGGACGGCTGCGCGAGATCGGCGCGCCGACGCTGGTGCTGCACGGCCAGGACGACCCCGTCATCCGGACGGCGGGCGCCCGGGCCACGGCCCGGGCGATCCCGGGTGCCAAGCTCATGGTGCTCGACGACCTCGGGCACGACCTGCCGCCGGCGTGCTGGAAGACGGTCGCGGCGGAGACCCGGCGCCTGGTCGCGGCCTGAGTCAGCGCCCCGGCAGCATCGGGATCCACGTGTGCCACGGCGTCACCCGGTCGACGTGCACCACGGCGTCGAACGCCCGCCGCGCGTCGACGAGCTGCAGCTCCGCGCCGTTGTGCGTGCCGCGTGTCGCGTCCAGGGCCGCTGCGGCCGCGCCGTCGGCGGTGCGCAGGTCCACGTAGTACGAGCCCAGGCCGGGGGCGGCCAGCACCGCGTCGAGGCTCCTCGGGTCCGGTTCGCCGAGGTCCTGGGTGAACGGCGTCGAGTGCCCCGGGGCGTCGTCGGGTCCCGGCCGGTGCAGCCAGGCCGTGCCGCCACCGAACGTGGTGCCCAGCACCACCAGGTCGTCCCCGAGCCGGTCGGCGAGCTCGCGGCCCATCGTCGTCATCGGCTCCGGCACGAACGGCGGCGCGTGGAACGGTGTGCGCTGCACGTGGCCGTTCGCGGCGGCGACCACCACGCGTGGCTCACGTTCCAGCACCCACTCGACGGTGTCCGCCAGGGTGAGGTCGCGGACGTTGCCCGGGGGATAGGTGCGCGTCGCCCCGGTGGGCATCGCGGCCAGGAACGCGTCCGTCTGCCGCGCGACGCGGGCCGCGTGCTGAGCGAACGCCACACGCTCCGGGTCGGCCCCGGCCTCCAGGTAGTCGACGCGGCGTGCCCGGACCCGCTCGGCCAGCTCACCGACCAGCGCCGTCAGGGCCGCCCGCTCGGCCTGCGGCTGCGCGATGTACGCGTGCAGCGCGGGCGCGGCCTGCGCGATCCCCGTCCGGTCGGACGGCAGGTAGCCGAACAGCGGCAGCAGCTCGGCGCGCACGCGCGCCGCGTAACCCGGGTCGACGTCGTCCAGGAAGCTCGCCACCGCCTCGACCGCCGGCCGGGCGCTCGCGGCCGAGTCCGGCACGTCCGCGCCGTAGAACCGGATGCCGCCGGTGGTCCGCAGCCAGGTCAGCAGGTCGAGCATCTCCTGGCAGCGGCCCATGCTGTAGGTGACGCCGCGCTCCAGCACCTCGCGCACCGGCAGTCCGCTCCGGCCCGCGACCCAGTCGTCCACGAGGCGGCCCTCGGGGAAGCCGGACTCCATGACGTAGGCGGTGAACCCGTGCCGCGCCAGGAACCGCAGGATCCGGTGCCGCACCTGGTACATCTCGTGGACCCGGTGCATCGACTCGCCGACCGCGACGACCCGCGCCTCGCCGACGATCTCCAGGAGAGGCAGCAGGTCGGCGTCGTCGCCGTCCGGGTCGAGAGTGGCCAGCCGCCGCGCGTTCGCGCGCAGCCACGCGGTCAGGTCGTCGCTCATCCGGCGAACGTATCGCCTGGCCCGCGCCGGACGGTGTGGTGTGCGCTCACGGCGCAACGCCGCCGATAAATGCTGCTGCGAGCCGGTGGGAGGCGGGTTACGGTGCGGACGCCGTCGACGAGGGAGCGAATGATGGCGATCACACCAGAGATGCTGCTCAGCGGCTGGCGCGGGCGCCGGTTCCTGCTGGAGTACGCCGCCGCAGCCGACCTGCCGCTCGCGGCGGCCGTGATGTCGGCGGGCTACGAGCTGGACCCGGCGCGCGACGACACGGTCGTGTCGTTCTTCGGCTCGGGTCACCGCGAGCCGGGGCCGCGTGCGACGCCCGAAGCCGTCGCGTCCCTGCTGGCCGGCCTCCGCCTCCCCGCGCTCGACCAGGGGACCGCCCTGAGCACGCTCGCCCAGGCGGTGCGCGCCGCCAGGTACTGGCAGGAGCCGGACGGCGAGGACCTGCTCGCCGCCACGCCCGTGGTGCGGGCCGCGCTGGAGCGGGTCGCCGCGCACGTCGCCGGGTCCGCGACCGTGGACTGGTGGAGCGCGCCGCTGGCCCGCGAGGACCAGCACGCGGTCATCTGGGACGGCCGCACCTCGGGTGCGACCGCGACCGTGGCGGAGCGCCTGACCTGGTGGCGCGCCGAGGTGGTGGACGAGGAGCGGCGCGCGCAGACCGACCGGCCCAGCGACCCGACGGCGCCGTTCAGCGGTACCTGGTGGTCCGCGCCGCCGTCGGACCTGACGCACACCTCGCGTGGGCTCGGCCCGCACGGGCCGGTGGGCCTGCGGCTGGTGGAGGACGACATGGGGTGGGAGCGGGCCGTGACCCACCGCGTGGCGGTCCCCGCCGGAGCGCGCGTGCTGGAGGTGGACGGCCCGGAAGCCTGGGCGGCGCTGTGCCGCGAGTACCCCCTGGAGGTGACCGCCCAGAAGCGGCACGACTGGTACAGCACCACCGGCCGCGTGGGGCGCTGGGCGCTGCCCGACTGGGCGGCGGTCGCCGCCGTGCACGACGCCGTGCACCTCACCCCCGCGGCCTACCTCGTGGCCGCGGGCACGGCGATCCCGGTCGACGACGGCGTGGCGAGCGTCATCGCCGGGTGGAACCCCGACGAGACGTACTGGCTCATCGACACCGTGCAGCCGGAGGGCGCCGGGACGGAGTGGGTGCTGGACGACGAGGACTGGGTGGCCCCCGGCGTCTGACGGCTGGGTGGCCGGCACGGTTCAGCGGCCCTCGGCACGCTCCAGCTCCCGAGCCAGGTCGAGCATCTCGCGGCCGAGGGCGTCGAGGCGTTCGCGGAGACTGCCGGTGGAGGTCCGGGGCTCCTGGATCACGTTGATGTCGAAGACCACGCGGTCCGCGCGGTGCCAGGTGCGGAACACCTCGACGGGCCGGGCGGCCTCGTCGGTGCTGGTGCCCTCGAGCAGCAGCACCGGCGTCCCGGCGGTCACCCGGAGCAGCTCCGCCGTGTCGGCGTCGGCGCCCACGGCCCGGACCTGCCGCCGGCCCGCCACCACGTGGGTACCGAACCGGCGCTGGATCGTGGCGTGCAGCGACGTGTCGGTCAGCTCCTCGGCGCTCAGGTCCCCGAGCTCCTCGGGCAGCCAGGTCTCGATGAGGGCGAGCGGCTCGTCGCCGGCGCTGCGCAGGCGACGCAGGCGCAGCACCCGCTCGGAGGCGAGCTCGCCGGTCGCCTCGGACGCGGGCTCCAGCCCGAGCTCCAGGACGTGCGTGGTCACGTGCACGCCCTCGCCCTCGACCTGGGTCGACAGGCCCGGGACGCGCTGCACCAGGCGGTGCAGCTCGCCACGCTCCCGTACGGTCGTGCCCCGCCCCCGACGCCGCTCCACGAGCCCCTCCTGCTCCAGCGACGCCAGGGCCTGGCGCACCACGGAGCGGGAGACGCCGTAGCGTTCCTGCAGCTCGGCCTCGGTGGGTACCTGCGCGCCGGGCGCGAGCGTGCGGCCCAGGATCTGGGCGCGCAGCTCGCTGCCGATGCGCCGGTGGAGCGGCTGGCCGTCGGGTGCGGGGCGGGTCACGGTCAGCTCGCCGCGCTCGGGGCGCTCTGCTGCGCCGTCCGCCACACGTGGTCCCAGCCGGGGGCGAGGCCGGCGGCCCGTTCGATCGCGAGCACGAGACTGGCCTCCCGGGCGATGCCCTGCCCTGCGATGTCGAACGCGGTGCCGTGGTCCACCGAGACGCGCACCACGGGCAGCCCCACGGTGATGTTCACGCCGTCGTCGCCGTACACGGCCTTGAACGGGGCGTGCCCCTGGTCGTGGTAGCAGGCGACGACCATGTTCCACTTCCCCTTGACCGCGGCGGGGATCAGGGCGTCGGCGGGGAGCGGGCCGTGGGCGTTGAGGCCGCGGGCGCGCGCCGCCTCGACCGCGGGGGCCAGCACGTCGGCGTCCTCGTCGCCGAACAGGCGGTTCTCGCCGGCGTGCGGGTTCAGGCCCGCGAGCCCGATGGCCTCGTCCGGGCGGCCCAGCGCCGCCGTGAACGCGCCCGCCAGGTCGAGCACGTCGCGGGTGCGCTCCGGCGTGATGTCCTCGATGGCCTGGCGCAGCGAGACGTGTGTCGTCAGGTGGAAGAAGTACAGGTCACCGGCCGACAGCACGAGGCTGAAGTTCTTGACCCCGAACTCGTGGGCGAGCAGCTCCGTGTGCCCGGGCCACCTGTGCCCGCCGGCGTGCATCGCGGCCTTGTTCAGCGGCGGCGTGACGATGCCGTCCACCTGGCCCTCCCGGGCCAGCCGGCAGGCCTCGACGACGAACCGGTAGGCGCCGTCGCCGGCCGCCGCGCTGATCTCGCCGACCGGGACGTCGGCCAGCGACGGTCCGGTCTGGAGCAGCTCGATCGTGCCCGGCGTGTTGGTGGCCTCGGCCGGGGACGCGATCACGCGGACCCGCTCCGGGTCGCCGCCGATCGCGGCGACGGCGCGGCGCAGCGCACCGGCGTCGCCCACGACCACGGGTACGCACAGGGCACGCAGGTCGTCGTGACCGAGCAGGGCCTTGGCCGTGATCTCCGGGCCGATGCCTGCGACGTCGCCGAGCGTGACGGCGAGGGTGGGGATGCTCAAGGGTTTACCTCCTGGTGCGAAGAGTACGATCTCAGGCTTTCGAGGACGTCGACGACGGTCCGGCGGGTGCCGAACCCGCCCGCCTTGGTGACGACGACGGTGTCGTGCGCGGGCCCGCCTTCGAGGTGCCCGAGCGGCACGCCCTCGGCGACGGACCCGGCCACCCGCACGCTGCGGGCTCCGAGCCGGGCGAGGACCGCGCGGGCGCCGTCGCCCCCGATCAGGACGACAGCGTCGGGGCGCATGCGCTCGGTGACGGCGGCGACCAGGTCGGCCAGCGCACCGGCCGCGTGGGCGGCGCGCTCCCGCCCGGTCCCGGCGGGTCCGGACGGCTCCGGCGTGCGGACCAGGACCGTCGCGGGCGCGGCCGCGACGGCACCCAGCGCCCGCGCGGCCTGCTCGTCCGGGCCGGTTCCGGCCTCCGGGGTGATGAGCAGCGTTCCGGGTTCGGCGGTCAGCAGCTCGTGGGCCTGCCCGCGGGAGACCTCGTTCAGGGAGCTCAGCACCACGAGCGTGCGCTCGGCGGTGACCCGCGGCGGCGCGAGCCCCGCGTGGCTCCCGCCCCACCGCGGGGCGAGGGCCGCGGCCAGCCCGGCCGAGCCGACGGGCACGGCGTGGGCGCCGAGCAGCACCACGGCGTCGGCGAGGCGCTCCAGCCCGGCGTCGTCCGCGGCGTCGACCACCACGGTGTCCGCGTCCGCGCCCGCCTCGGCGAGGCGGCCCGCGAGCGCCGCTGCGTCGCCGTCGGACGACACCCGGACGGCGCCCGGCAGGAGTGCGGTCAGCTCGCTCGCGCGGACCGGGGTGACGGGGTCGCGCCCGGCGACCGTGGCGGCGACCGGCACGCCGTCGACCAGGAGCACCCCGTCGCGGACCGTCCGCCCCAGCGTGGGGTAGCTCGGGCAGACCACGGCGAACGCGCCGGGGACCCGCTCGCGCCAGGCGGTCAGGGCCCCGCTGACCTGGGCCGCGACGCTGCCGCGCAGCGTCGAGTCGATCTTGACGTAGAGGCGGCCGGCGCCGGCCAGCGCCCGCACGGCGGCCCCCGTCGCGGCTGCGGCGGCGGCGTCGGCGAGCGCCCGGGCGTCGGTGACCACGGCGACCGCGGCGCGCTCGCCGGTGGGCAGCGCCGGGCCGAGGGCCAGGTGGCTGGTCCAGCCGGCGTGGGCGAACTGCACCACGCAGTCCCCGGCTCCGGTGAGGTCGTCGGCGACGACGCAGACGGTGTGCTCGCTCATGCGGTGCCGCGCCCCTCGCCGGCCGCGGCCTCGGCGGGCGAGCCCGCGGCGGGGGCGTCGTCCGAAGGGGCGAGCCCGCCCTGTCGCTTGAGCACGAACGTGGCCAGGAGCGGCGCCAGGATGGCGCTGACCAGCACGGCCGAGGCGACCTGCGCGGTGGCGACCGCGACGTACGGCTCGAACGTGGGGTCCACCCCGGCGATGATCGCGGGCGTCGCGACGGCGTTGCCCGCCGTGGTGGCGGCGGAGATCGCGATGCCGGACTTGATGCCGCGCCGCAGGATGAACCGGTAGCCCGAGTAGGTCAGCGCCGCCGTCAGGAGCACGGCGAAGACGCCGACCAGGATGCCCGAGGCGCCGCCGGTCACGACGTCGCGCAGGTCGATCCCGGTGCCGAGGGCGAACGCGAAGAACGGGATGACGATGTTCGGCACCGGGCGCATGATCTCGGTCCAGCGCGGGTCGAGGTTGCCGACGACGAAGCCCAGGACGAGCGGGACGAGTGCCGCGAGGAACGCCGTCAGGGGGATGTCGGCCAGGCCGGACGCGCCGAGGAACAGCATCGAGATGAACGGGCCGTCGTTGATGGCGGACGCCATGTAGGCGCCGCGGTCCCGCTCGTCGCCGTACCGGCCCGTGAAGGCGAGCCACAGGCCGCCGTTGCTGTTGTCGATGGTCGCCATGAGGGCCAGGATCGAGACCCCGAGGAAGCCCTCGATCCCGAAGACGGCGCCGGCCAGCGCGACGAGTCCGGCGGGGATCAGGGACTTCGTGAGCAGCAGTGTCCCCGTGGTGGCGAGCACCGGTCCCGACGTGCGCGCCGTGATCTGCATCCCGGTGGCGAAGATCAGGACGGCGATGAGCGGCAGCGCCGAGTCCTTGAACAGGGCGGTGGTGAACGAGCCCAGCTCGAGGAAGCCGGGGAAGAACGTCCCGACGACCGAGCCCAGGATCAGCGGCACGAGCATCAGCCCACCCGGGATCTTGTTCATCCAGTCGTAGAGGGGCACGGTCGATCTCGGTGTCAGTCCGGCATCCATGGCGGAACCTCTCGTTGTGCGCGGTCGGCGGTGGTCGCAATTGTCAGGACAAGAAAGTACGGACAAAGTACGGGACGGAACGCGCGGCGGGCAAGTCCCCTGCGTACGGCCCCGGCGCGCGCGGACTTCACCCGGCGCATAGCGTTTCCGGGTGACCGACGTGTGGACCTGGCCCGCCCGGATAGGCGTGCTGGTCGGAACTGCCCTCTTCGTGGCCCTGCTCATCCCGATCCTCCTGGTCCAGGTACGCCGGTACGGCGCCACCAGCCCGGCCCGCCTGCTCGGGGCGGCGGCGCTCGCCGTCTACGGCACGGCCCTCGTGGCGTACACGCTGCTCCCGCTGCCGTCGGGCGACCTGGCGGCCTGGTGCGCGAGCTACGGGTACGACGGCGCCCAGCTGCGCCCCCTGCAGATCGTCACCGACATCCGCGAGCGCACCGCCGGGCTGTCCCTGGGCGCCGCGGTGCGCGACATCTCGGTGCTGCAGGGCGTGTTCAACGTGGTGCTGTTCGTGCCGTGGGGCGTGCTGGTGCGGCGCTACCTGGGCTGGGGGCTGCTCGCGTCCGCGGCGTCGGCGCTGGGGGCGTCGCTGCTGATCGAGGTCACGCAGCTCACCGGCATCTTCGGCCTGATCCCGTGCTCCTACCGGCTGGCCGACGTCGACGACCTGCTCACCAACACCCTGGGCGGGGTGCTCGGCGCGGTGATCGCGCCGTGGGTGCTGCGCTGGATGCCGCGCGCGCGGACGCTCGCGGCGGGCCGGGGCACGCCGCGGCCCCTGACGCTGTGGCGCCGCCTGTTCGGCATGGTCGTGGACTACCTGGCCTACACGGTCCTGGGCGGGGTGCTCGCCCTGACCCTGGGCCTGGGCTACTACCTCGTGTCCGGCCGCGCTCCGGCGGACTCCCTGGCCGTGTGGCTGGCCACGAGCGTGCTGGCGTGGGTGCTGGTCTTCGTGCTGCCGCTGGTCACGGGTGCGGGGGAGTCGCTGGGTCAGCGCACGGTCTGGCTCGCGGTGGTGCCGCCCGACGGCGGTACGCGCCTGGCGCCGTCGGCCCGGCTGCGGCGCGGGCTGGCCGGGGGCGCGCTGTGGGGTCTGCTCCAGGCGTTGGCCGACCGGTTCGACGCCGCGCAGGGGCTGGCGACGACGGTCGCGACCGTGCTGGTGCTGGCTGTGCTGTTCACCCGTGGCCGGCGGGGCCTGTCGGGCAAGGCCGCCCCCTACCAGCTCGTCGACGCGCGCGCCCTGGCGCCGGAGGGTCAGGCCCGGGGCCGCGGGTCCTTGCCGAGCAGGTGACGCAGCGCCGGTTCCAGGGTGGGGTGCCGGAACCGGTGGCCCCGGTCGAGCAGCGCCTCGGGGGAGACGCGCTGGCTGGCTCGTGCCAGCTCGGCCGCCCCCTCGTCGCCCAGCAGCAGCCTCGGCCCCAGCGCCGGCACGGGCAGCAGGGCCGGGCGGCGCAGCACCGCCCCGAGCGTGGCGGTGTAGGCGGCGTTGCGCACCGGGGTGGGGGCGACGGCGTTGACCGGCCCGGTCAGGCGCTCGTCGTACAGCGCGCGGTGGTAGACGTCGACGAGGTCGTCGATGCCGATCCAGGACTGCCACATCTGCCCGTCACCCAGGCGGCCGCCCAGCCCGGCGGCGAACAGCGGGTGGAACAGCCGCAGCGTGCCGCCGCGCGGTGACTGCACCAGGCCGGTGCGCACGTTGACCACGCGCACGCCCGCCTCGGCGGCGTGCGCGGTGGCCTGCTCCCAGTCGTGCACGACGTCGGCGAGGAAACCGTCGCCGCGGGCGCTGGTCTCGGCCAGCACCTCGTCGCCGCGGTCGGGGCCGTAGAAGCCGATCGCGGAGGCGCTGACGAACACCCGCGGCCCGTCGGGCGTGCGTGCGGCCAGCCCGGCGAGCGCCGTCGTCGGGCCGATGCGGGAGCCGCGGATGGCGGCACGGTGCGCGTCGGTGAAGCGGCCCGCGATCGACGCGCCGGCCAGGTGGACCACGGCATCGACGCCCTCCAGCAGGTCCTCGGCGGGGGCCTGCGGGTCCCAGCGGCGCTCGTCGGGCCCGTGCGGGGTGCCGCGTACCAACCGCACCACGCGGTGGCCGGCGGTGGTCAGGAACGGCGCCAGGGCCCCGCCGACCAGGCCGTTGCTGCCGGTGATCGCCACGGTCATGGGCCGGTCGCCGGCGTTGCGGGCGCTGGCCTGCACGGCGAGGTCGAGGCCGAGCTGGCGGTGCCGGTAGGCGAACATGGACCGCAGCACCGCCTCGGGCACCGGGGTGTCCACGGTGTCGGTGATGCGGGTGCGGTCGCCCTCGGCGTGGAACTCGTGGGTGTGCCGCCACGGCACCACCCAGCGCAGCGGCGCGGAGACCAGCTCGTCGACGAACCGCTCCGGCGGCGCGTAGCCGGTGTGCCGCGCGACCCAGCGCAGGCCGAGCGGCAGCCGCAGCACGGCCTCGCCGCCGTCCAGCGACGTCGCCTCCCTGACCACCGTCAGGGGCGACCACGGCGGGGCGAGCCGCTGGACCGCGCCGGGGCGCTCGTGCCACGCGAAGACCTCGGACCGTGGGTGTGCCACGACGCTCGACATGTGCAGAGTCATGCTTCCCTCCCTACAGGTAGCCTGCCGCGTCCGCGATCAGGAGGATCGTCACGACCGCGCCGGCGGCGTAGTTGACCCACAGGAAATGACGCCAGCCGCCGTTGGCGCGGGCGGAGTCCTCGTCGCTCACCTTCGCGTAGGGCGCCGCGAGCACGAGGTAGGGGACGGCGAGCAGTCCCAGCAGCGCGGTGGGCCAGCCCGTGGTGACCACGAGCGCGCCCGCGACCACCCACGCGCCCAGCGCGAGCCGCACCGTGGTCGCCGCCCCGAACGCCGTGGCGATCGAGGAGATGCGCCCCTCGCGGTCGGGCACCACGTCCTGGACGGCGCCGAACGCGTGGCTGGCCATGCCCCACAGCAGGAACGCGCCGAGCGCGGCGAAGGTCTGCGGCGTCGGCGCGGCCTGTGCGAGCGCCAGCCCGTACACCGCCGGGCTCACGAAGTGCACGCTGGACGTCAGGGAGTCCAGCACCGGCACCTCCTTGAACCGGAACGGCGGCGCGGAGTAGGCGACCAGCGCGAAGAGGCTGACCGCGAGCACCAACCAGGAGGACGGCGGCCCGAGCAGCACCAGCGCGAGGACGAACGGCACGCAGGTCGCGACGGACGCCACGAGGATCGGGCGGTGTCGCCGCGGCGACAGCAGCGCGCCCTCGACGCCACCCTTGCGGGGGTTGGCCAGGTCGGAGGCGTAGTCGAACACGTCGTTGATCCCGTACAGCGCCAGGTTGTAGGGCACGAGGAAGAACAGGGTGCCCACGACGAGGGCGACGTCCACCTCACCGGTGGCCAGCAGGTACGCGGCCGCGAACGGGTAGGCCGTGTTGATCCAGCTCAAGGGGCGCGACGCGCGCGCGAGGTCAGCGAGCACGTCGACTCCCGAACAGGTACCAGAGGGCGGGCAGCAGGATCACGCCCGCCAGGGGATATGCGAAGTCCTCGACCGGCGCGAGCCCGAGCCGCAGGCCCGAGATGTGCGCGTCGGAGTAGGCGAACAGGCCGCTGGCGATCATCACGTTGTCGAACACGGCGGTCAGCACGCACAGGGCGACGGCGGCCAGGACGATCGGGCGCCACCCCAGGGGGCGTTCCCCGCGGCGCCGGGCCGCGACCCGGTGTGCGACGAACGCGACCAGGGCCGCCGCCGCGAGGAAGGCCAGCGCGAGCAGCAGGTAGGTCATCGGCCCGCCTCGTGGCGGGTCCGCGCGGTCGCCTGGCGGGCGCGCGTCGCACCCTGGCGGGACAGCAGACGCTGGGCGCCGAGCACGAGCACCATCGTGAGCTCGCACAGGAACGCCAGGAACACGAGCTCCTCGACAGGCAGCTCCGGGGCGAGCATGAGCCCGGTCATGTACGGGCCGGCGCCGTGGAAGAACACGCCCAGCCCGATGCCGGCCAGGTCCCACAGGACGAAGAACACCGTGCCGGCCACGAGGACCGCCGCGGCCCGGGCCGGTTCGGCCCAGCAGAAGAGGCGGTACCGCCAGTCCACGATCAGCACGCCCGCGGCGGAGAACAGCAGCACGGCCAGGTAGACGAAGCTCATGCCACCTCCTGGAGAGGGCCGGCGCTGGTGTCGCCGTGGAGACGCTTGAGCACCAGCTCCGCGCTGATCAGGCACATGGGCAGGCCGATACCGGGGATGGTCGTCGCCCCCGCGTAGAGCAGGTTCGACACCCGGGAGGAGGCGTTCGAACCGCGGAACATCGCGCTCTGGCGCAGTGTGTGGCCCGGCCCGAGCGCGCCGCCGCGCCAGGCGCCGAGGTCCCGCTCGAAGTCCGCGGGCCCGATGCTGCGCCGCACGACGATCCGCTCGGCGAGGTCCGGCGTGCCCGTCCAGCCCGCGATCTGCGCGATCGCGTCGTCCACGATCCTCTCCACGCCCGGGTCCCCGGCGCCGTCGACGCCGCCCGCGCCGATCGTCGTGTCGGCCGGCACCGGCACGAGCACGAAGAGGTTCTCGTGCCCGGGCGGAGCGACGTCGTCCGTGGCGCTCGGGCGGCAGACGTACAGCGACGTGGGCGACGGCACCGTGCGCGCGGCGCCGTAGATGGACTCGAAGCCGCCCTGCCAGTCCTCGGCGAACAGCAGCGAGTGGTGGGCGAGCCGCGGCAGCTCGCCACGCACGCCCAGCAGGGCCAGCACCGCGCCCGGTCCGGGATCGCGGCGCTTCCACCAGCGGTCGCCGCGGCTGCGGTGCTCGGGGTCCAGCAGCTCGTGCTCGGTGACGTGCAGGTCCGCCGTGGAGACCACGACGTCGGCGGGCAGGTGCTGCGTGCTGCCGTCCGGTCCGGTGACCTCGACGCCGGTCGCGGCGCCGTCGTCCGACACGGTGATGCGGGTGACCCGGTGGCTCGTGAACAGCTTGGCGCCCGCCCGCTCGGCGCACCGGGCGACGGCGTCGATCACCGCACCGAACCCGCCGCGCGGGTAGAGCACGCCCTGGGTCACGTCGAGGTGGCTCATCAGGTGGTACATGCTCGGTGCCGAGGCGGGCGAGGTGCCGAGGAACACGGCGGGGTAGCCGAGGATGCGGCGCACCCGGTCGTCCGTGGTGTGCCGGGCGATGAAGTGGTCCAGCGACTCGCCGAGCAGACGCAGCAGGCGCGGGGCGCGACGCACCACGGCGGGGTCCAGCAGCGGCGCCGCCGAGGCGAACGTCGCGTACAGGAAGCGCTCGGTGGCGATTCGGTACGTCTCGGCCGCCGAGTCCAGGTACGCCTCGAGCTTCGGGGCCGACGGCGGGTCGAGCGCGAGCAGCGCCTCGCGGGCGCCGTCGGCAGGCAGGTCGAACGGCTCCTGGTCGCCCTCGAAGAACACCCGGTAGGACGGGTCGAGGCGCACCAGGTCCAGCTCGTCGGCCGCGCTCGTGCCGAGCAGGCGGAAGAAGTGCTCGAACACCTCGGGCATGAGGTACCAGGAGGGGCCGGTGTCGAACGTGAACCCGTCCCGCTCCCAGCGTCCCGCGCGCCCGCCCAGGTCGGAGCGGGCCTCCAGCAGGGTCACCGACGCGCCGTCCCTGGCCAGGAGGGCGGCGGTCGCGAGACCTGAGATGCCGCCGCCCACCACGATCACGTGCTGCCCGTCTCGTCCGTTCATGCGGCCCATCGCTTGTTGTTCGTCTGAGTGCCCGCCAGCGTCGCCACGGCGATACGCAGCTTCACCGCGGCCGGTACCGAGACCCGCCGCACGTGCAGCTGCGCGGCGGGTGTGTTGCGCAGGCGCTCGTTCACCTCCGAGAACAGTCCGGCGGCCAGGGCCGTGGCCCGGCGCGGCCCGGGGGGCAGCAGCGGGAGCACGGCCCTGGCGGCGGCGAGGTCGGCGTCGACGTCCGCGACGACCTCGGCCTTGCGCGCCTCGTCCAGCCGCTCGGGTCCCGCACCGGGGAAGTAGGTGCGGCCCAGGCGCTCCTGGTCGTCGCCGAGGTCACGCAAGAAGTTGATCTTCTGGAATGCCGCGCCGAGCCGCCGGGCACCCTCCTCCAAGCGGGCGCGAACGGCCGGCGGGACGGCGTGGCCGTACAGGAACGCGCGCAGGCACATCAGTCCCACCACCTCGGCGGAACCGTGGACGTACGCGCGGTACTCCTCGTCGTCGAGGGCCTCGACCGGGTCGAGGTCACGGCGCATCGAGGCGAAGAAGGGCCGGACCAGCGTCTCGTCGATGCCGACGGCCCGGGCCGTGGTGCCGAACGCGTGCACCACGAGGTTGGTGCTGAACCCGCGGCCCAGCGTCACGTAGGTCTCCTGCTCCAGCGCGTCCAGGGCTGCGCGGCGCTCGTCGTGCGCCAGCCCCGCCTCCTGGGCCGGGCCGTCGACGATCTCGTCGGCCACGCGGACCAGAGCGTAGATGTCCTCGACCATGCCGCGGACCGACGGCGGCAGCAGGCGCGTGGCCAGGCTGAACGAGGTGGAGTAGGCACCGATGACCTGCGCGGCGGCCGCGTGGGCCGTGTGCGAGTACAGGTCCAGGGACGACGACGGGGTCACGACTCACGCTCCGCGAGCCGGTCGGCGAGCCCGGTGAGCCCCTGCCGCAGGGCGACGGGCAGCGTCGTCCGCTCGATCGTCGCGACCGCGGCACGCCGCTTGGCGTCGACCAGGTCGGCGACCGCGTTGCGGGCGCCGCTGGCGATCAGGGCGGTGCGCAACAGATCGGCCTCGTGCTCGGACAGGTCCGGCTTGCCCCACAGGTGCCGCACCTCGGTCCAGGCCGGGTCCCCCTCGGCGCAGGCGACGAGCAGGGTCCGCTTGCCCTCACGCAGGTCGCCGGTCGTGCTCTTGCCCGTGCGGAGCGGGTCGCCGAAGACGCCCAGCAGGTCGTCGCGCACCTGGTAGAGCATGCCCAGCGCGATGCCGACCCGTTCGAGGTCGGCCGACGCCTCCTCGCCCGCGCCGGCCAACGCGCCGCCCGCACGCAACGGCCCGGCGAACGAGTAGCTGCCGGTCTTGTTCGCCATCATCCGCAGCAGGCGCTCCGGGGTCGCCGGCGCCGTGCCCAGGCCGAACGCGACGTCGTCGTGCTCGCCCGCGGCCGCCCGGAACAGGGCCTCGTCGATGATGTCGGTCAGCTCGGCCCGTCCTGCGGACCGCACGCGGGAGACCAGCGCGTACGCGGAGCTGAGCAGCAGGTCGCCGCCCAGGATGCCGGAGGCCGTGCCCCAGGCGGCCGCGGCGCCGGCAGGCAGACCGCTGCGGATCGCGTCGGTCGCGAACTCTGCCGCGAGGTTGGGGCGGCCGCGCCGGGTGAGGTCCTTGTCGAGGACGTCGTCGTGCAGCAGCAGCGCGGTGTGCACCAGCTCGAAGGCCGCCGCGGCGAGCGCGGCGTCCTCGGGGTGCGGGGCGCCGAACGCGCGGTGCGCGTCGAGCAGGAGCCGGGGGCGCAGGCGCTTGCCGCCCTCGCTCGACCGGGCCAGCCGCCGCCACAGCAGCGCGTAGTGCTCCGCGAGGGGAGCGGCGCGCCGGGTCCGCTCGGCGAAGAAGTCGGACAGCACGACCTCGACCGGGTCGCGGGTCAGGGTCTCGGTCATGGCCCTCACACGCCGTCTCTGGTCGCTCTGGCGGCCGGCGCCGCGTACAGCGGCATCTCGGCGCCCTGCTCCACGAACCACGGGGAGAACGCCCACGGCACGGTGCGCAGGGCCTCGCCCAGCGCCGCGCTGTCGACCCACCGGGCCTCCATGGCCTCGTACGGGTTGACCTGCGGTTCGTCGTCGGACACCGCCACGTAGACCGGGCAGATCTCGTTCTCCACGATGCCGCTGGCGTCCACCGCTCGGTACCGGAACTGCGGGAGCTCCAGGCGGACGTCGCGCAGCGTGATGCCGAGCTCGTCCTGCGCGCGGCGCACGAGGGCCTCCTCGCTCGGCTCGTCCGGCTGGGGGTGGCCGCAGAACGAGTTGGTCCACACCCCCGGCCAGGTCTGCTTGTGCAGGGAACGCCGCGTCACCAGCACCTGCCCGGCGGAGTTCAGCACGTGGCACGAGAACGCCAGGTGCAGTGGCGTCCGTTCGGAGTGCACCGCACTCTTGAGCTCGGAGCCGACGGGTCTCCCGTCGTCATCGAGCAGGACCACTCTCTCGGTCGTCACTGTCACCCCTCCGGTGATTTTCGCTAGCCTGGCTATATTCAAGCACAGGAAGCGGTTTTGTCGACAGCCGATACCGGACAGACCGCACGGTTACCTGAGAGAGTTCGACGCCGACGGCGAGTTGGATCGGTGCTGCCCGGACACCGGGCGTGCCGGAGGTGCCGGGAGTAGTGGCTGGCGGCGCTCGCGGCTGCCCAGGTGGCGTGCGCGAGATCGGTCGGATGCCCTGAGATCGATCCCTTGCCTCGAGACCGGTCGGTTGTCGGACCGATGTCGCGGCAACCGACCGAAGTCAATTTGCGCTCGCGCGCAAGCTCGAACAGCGCGACGGGGCAGCTTCCGTGCTGACCAACCTCGGGCGTTTCCAGGACTCCAAGCACCTCCACGTGCACATCCACAACGGCGCCCGTCTCCGGGACCGACCATCGGGAACGACCCCGGGCAGGTGTGCGGCATAGGGTGCCGCGATGGACTTCGCACTGGCTCTCCGCGGCCCGGTCGACGACGCCGTTCTCTCGGCCCTGCACGCCCGCGCGTTCGCGAGCTCGGCCGAGTCGGTCATGCCGTGGTCGGAACGCCTGGCACGTCACAGCCTGACCTGGATCACGGCGACCGACCCCACCGGACAGCTGATCGGGTTCGTCAACGTGATCGGCGACGGCGGACAGCACGCGGTGCTGCTCGACACCGTCGTCGACCCGGCGTACCAGGGACAGGGCCTCGGCCGAGACCTGGTGGCGGCGGCCGCCGACGCCGCCCGCGACCACGGCTGCGAGTGGCTGCACGTCGACTTCGAGGCGAGCCGGGCCCGGTTCTACCTCGACGCCTGCGGCTTCCGCCCGACGGCTGCCGGCCTGCTGCGCCTCACGTAGCACCAGCCCCGTCCGGGTCTCGCCCTGCCGATGTCGGCCTGGAACGACATCAGAGGTTCTCCTGGATCATCTCGGCCGACGCGTGGATGCACATCATCCGCAGCGTGCCCGTCCCGGTGTTCTTGAAGCCGTGCCAGACGTCCGGCTGGACCACGGCGGTGTCGCCCGCCCGGGCGACGACCGTCTCGTCACCGACCGTGATCGTGGCCTCGCCCTCCAGGACCGACCAGGTCTCGGTGTACGGGTGACGGTGCAGCCCGGGCCCCTGTCCGGGGTCGTTGGTGACGAGGAAGAACGAGACGCCCGACCCGTGGTCCCGGCCCTCGAAGCGCAGGGTGCGCGAACCGGAGATGCGGATGGTGTCGGCGGTGACGATCGCGGCCATGTCTGACTCCCGAAGATTCTGGAGCCGGCCCGTGCGGCCGGCGTGACCCCAGCCTCGTCGGGGTCGCTTCGGCGCACTACGGTTTCGACGTGCATCGAAACATGGTGGAGTTCAGGCTCGCGCCCGACGACATCTCGGCCATCCGGTTCGGCGTCTCGCCCGGTCACGAGCTCGCCCACGCCGTGCGGGTGCTGGTGCAGCCGCAGTACCACCCGCTTCAGTGGGGCTGGCTGCGCCGGGCCCGCGACCAGGCGCCGGCGCGGGCATTCGACCTGATGCGCCTGCTCGTCGGACCGGACGGGTACATGCCGGACTTCCTCACCTCGACACCGGGCTGGGACCTCGGCCCCGAGGAGGAACTGGCCCGCCTGCGCGCCACCGACCTCGGCCCGCTGCGCGTCGACGTCCTGAAGCGTGTCGACCGCACGACCGGCACCGAGCAGCGCCTGCTGCGGGCGATGGCGGACGACCCGGAGCGCACCCGGTCCGCCGCCGCGGACGCCTGGGAACAGTGCTGGGACGCGTTCCTCGCCCCGTACTGGCCGCAGCTCGAGCGGATCCTGCGGGCCGACGTCGGCGTGCGCTCCCGGCGCGCGACGACGGACGGCCTCGGCGCGATGGTCGAGACCCTGCACGAGGCCGTGAGCTGGGCCCCGCATGCCGTCCGGGTGCGGCTGCGCATGCACGGCGAGGTCCTCGACTGCGCGGGCAGCGGGCTCGTGCTGGTGCCGTCGGTCATGGCGCCCCGGTGCTCCGTCGTCACCGAGCCGCCGGCCCAGCCCACCCTGTTCTACCCGGCGCTCGGTGTCTCCGAACGCTGGGCCGACGACGGACCTGGCACCGCCGAGGCGCTCGCCCGCCTGCTCGGTGCGGGCCGGGCAGGCGTGCTGCTCGCGCTGCGCGCGCCGCTGTCCACGAGCGAGGTCGCCGCCGCGTGCGGGCTCGCCGTGTCGACGGCGTCGCACCACCTCGCGCTGTTGAGTGCCGCCCGGTTGGTCGACGCCCGGCGGGACGGCGCGCGCGTGCTGCACGTCCGCACGCCGTTGGGGGAGGCGCTGGTCGGGGGCTGACGTGCTACGTGACCGACGCTCCGGCCCGAGCCCGGCCGACGACCGTCCAGGCGGTGGCCGAGACCTCGAACGGCCCCGTGGACAGAAGCTCGCGGCACCGCGCCTCGACCGCTCGCCGGGCTCCGGCGTCGAGGGCGGCGACGTAGTCCCCGGCCGGCCCGACGCCAAGGGTGTACGGCTCCCACCACTCGGCAAAACCCGCGTACGCCGTGGTGACGGTGAGCTCGTAGGACCGGACGTCCTCCAGCCCCGCGGCTCGGAACAGGTCGGCGAGCTGGCCGGTGCGCGCCCCGACCTCCGCCGCCTCGTCGACGGCATCCGGGTCGACGTCCCGCGCCGCGCGCCAGAACGTGGACAAGGGCGCCCGCTCGCCCCCGAAGTCCCAGACGCTCGCGGAGACTGGGCCACCCGGCGCGGTGACCCGCGCCATCTCCCGTAGTCCTGCCACGGGGTCCGTCATGAAGGGCACCACGAGCTGCGCGAGCGTGAGGTCCACGGCGCCGTCCTCGAACGGCAGCGCCTCCGCCACCCCGTGCCGGACGTCGACGCCGGGGCACCGTCGTCGGGCCGCCTCGACGAACGGGACCGACGGGTCGACGGCGGCGACGTCGTCCGGACCGAGCCGGCGAACCAGCCGTTCGGTCACTGCCCCCGGTCCGCACCCGACGTCGAGCGCACGCTGGCCGTGCCGCGGGTCGACCAGGTCGACCAGCTTCTCCGCGAGCGGCTCGGAGTACCTGCCCATGAATCGCATGTAGGACTCGGCCGCGACATCGAAGGCCATGGGTCGACTCTACGACTCGGCGTGCGGGCAAACGATCGAGGCCCCGAACTCCCAGGTCATCTGGGTGTTCGGGGCCTCTGGATGCTCCCGCGGTTGGACTTGAACCAACGACCGTCCGATTAACAGTCGGATGCTCTGCCAGCTGAGCTACGCGGGATCGAGTTCACCCGTCCCGTTGACCGGGTGGGCGACCGGTGAAAACTCTAACAGGTCTCAGCGGGTAGTCCCGACTCGAATCCGCCCTGGATGACAGCGGCCTCCATCACACCCCACGGCCCGAGCACAGAAGTCACGGTCTACCCAGTCATCCGGCGTCGAAAAGCCGCCAGATTCCGGCGTAATCGCTGGGTAGACCGTGACCTTCACGCGCACCCCCGCCCGGCACCGGTCACCGGCCCACCATGCCCATCCCGGCCTCGTTGTACCGGTCGCCCACCACGCCCACTCGCGCAGCCAGCCCGTTCAGGTCCGCCAGGTCGTCGGCCGACAGCGCCACCGCAGTTGCCCCCGTGTTCTCCTCGACCCGTCCCAGCCGCCGCGTCCCCGGGATCGGCACGATCCATGGCCGCTGCGCCAGCAGCCAGGCGAGCGCTACCTGGCCCGGCGTCGCACCCTGCGCCTCCGCGAGGGCGCGCACATGCTCCACCAGCACCTGGTTCGCGTCGCGGTTCGCGGCAGTGAACCGTGGGATCGACGCCCGCATGTCGTCGGCCGTGAACGACGTCGACGCGTCGACCGACCCGGTCAGGAACCCCCGGCCGAGCGGGCTGAACGGCACGAACCCGATGCCGAGCTCGGCGAGCGTGGGCAGCACCTCCGGCTCGGGGTCGCGCGTCCACAGCGAGTACTCGCTCTGCACGGCCGTGACCGGGTGCACCGCGTGCGCCCGGCGGATCGTGGCCGGGCTCGCCTCCGAGAGTCCGAAGTGGCGCACCTTGCCGGCCTCGACCAGCTCCTTGACCGCGCCGGCCACGTCCTCGATCGGCACGTCGGGGTCCACGCGGTGCTGGTAGAACAGGTCGATCACGTCGGTGCGCAGGCGCCGCAACGAGGCGTCGGCGACGGCGCGGATGTGCTCCGGCCGGCTGTTCAGGCCCACGGTGGCGCCGTCCTCGATGCGCCAGCCGAACTTGGTGGCGATCACCACCTGGTCCCGCACCGGCTCCAGCGCCTCGCCGACGAGCTCCTCGTTGACGTAGGGGCCGTAGACCTCGGCGGTGTCGAACAGGGTGACGCCACGCTCCACGGCGCCCCGCAGCACGCCGATCATCTCCTCGCGCGTGCCCGGGTTGGGGCCGTAGCCGGCGGACATCCCCATGGCGCCGAGGCCGACGGCGGATACCTCCAGGCCCTGGCCCAGCGTGCGGTGGTGCATGACGGTCTCCTTCGGTTGGTCAGCGGTCACACCGTAGTCCCGGGACTCGCGGGCCACGCCCCGGTGTTGCACGGTGGTGTGGCAGGCCGCACCGCGCGTTCGGCAGCAGGTGGCACCGGGGGTGCCCGGAGGGGAGCATGCGATGACCCAGTGGACCGAGCACGAGCTCGCGCAGGTCGACGGAACCGAGGAGCTGCAGGTCTCGTCCTACCGTCCGGACGGCACCCTGCGCCCGTACGTGACGATCTGGACCGCTCGCCTGGGCGGCGACGTATACGTGCGATCGGCGTACGGCCCGGACAACGGGTGGTTCCGCCGCGCCAAGGCCTCGGGGACGGGCCGCGTGAAGGTGGGCGACATCGAGCGTGACGTCCGGTTCCAGGAACCGGTCGAGGACGTCCACCCCGCCCTCGACGACGTCTACCGCCGCAAGTACGCCAAGCACGACAAGAGCATCGTCGGCACCGTCGTGGGCCCGCGGGTCGTGGGAACGACGCTCCGCCTGGTCCCGCAGGGCTGACCGGCCGAGCCCGCCCGGGCGCGACGACCCGGGGGAGTCAGGCCGATAGGCCTGCCGCGCTGCGCACCCGCGCCTCGGCGGCGTCGATCACCCGTGCCGTCTCCGGGTCGGCGAGATCCACGCCGTTCCCGCCGATCACCTGCGAGAACAGCTCGCCGTCGACCCGGCGCCGCACCGCCACGCGGGCGGACCGCCCGCCGGGCAGCTTCACGGGCTCGGCCAGCACCACCGACCACTGGACCCGCTCCCGGAGCACCTGCGGCAGCACCGTGCGGCGGCCGTCGAGGGCGATCGGCGTCGGTTCGTCGCCGTCCACCCAGTGCACCCGGATCACGTTGGACTCGGTGTCGTAGGTGGCCCGGTCGACGTCGGCCCACTCCCGGTGCACGACGACGGACGGGGCGCCCCGCGATTCCGTGTCGCCCTTCGTGTCGGGCGCCTCGGGCGCGGAGATCAGCAGGAGCTCGGCGCGCGTGGCGAAGGCCCAGGCCTCCCCGGTCGACGTGACCAGTGGCGCCTGGGCCAGCACCGAGTCGGTGCGGTGCGAGCGGACGGCGCGGCGGACCGCCTTCTGCGGGCGGTGCGCGAACCACGAGCTGAACCCCATGACACCCAGGCTAGTGGCCCGTGCGTCGCCGACCGGGCAGGGTGCGGGGCGTCGTCGGCAGTTGGCATCGAGATCGGTCCAGGGCTGGACCGATCCCGATGCCAACTGCCGAGCATGGGATGGGTCGCCGGCCGTCGGCGTGAGCACCTCCGACGCGACGTAGTTCACCCCCTGAACGGTCGGCGGAGGCCCCCCGGGTGCCGTAGGTTCGAGCCTCGTGACCTTGACGAACACCGTGCCTCCCGCCCAGCCGACGGACGGGAGGCCGGACGGTTCGGCAAGAGAGCGCCGGGAAGCGAAGGCCCGCCGTCGGCGCGCCCTGCGGAGGACCCTCGCGGCCACCATCGTGGTCGTCGTCCTGCTCGGCCTGGCAGGGCTCTCCTGGTACCTCGTGTCCGACGTCGAGGACCTGGGCACGCAGAACGTCGCGGCCCGTCACCTGCTGGCCTCGTCCGAGTCCCGGGTGGCCGACCCGGCGACCCGTGAAGCGCTGGCGGAGCAGATCGCGGCGGCCGACGCCGTGCTCGCCGAGCCGTTCCTGACCCGGCTCACCATGGGCACCGCAGAGGTGGGTGATGCGCTCGGTGCGGCGTCGGACGCCGTCCGCGCGTCCATGGTGGATCTCGCCCGGCACGAGGTGACCGCGGCCCGCAAGAGCCTCGCGGCCGCGACCGGCCGCGGCGAGAAGATCTACGCGGCGACGGAGGGCAAGGGGGCCGACGACACCGTCCGGTCCAGCCTGCGCGCGGCCCTGGACACCAGCACCGCGGCCGACGCCGCCGCGAGCTCGGCCTTCACCGGAACGGACCTGGAGCGGCTGGGCGAGGCCGAGTACGACCTGAGCACCAAGCGTTCCGTCGTCACGGCGGCCACGGAGGCGATGGCCACCGCGCAGGACGCGGTGACCTGCCCGGCGCCGGACCAGGTCTGGGACCCGGACAGCGGCAAGCTGCAGAAGGACCAGCTCGCGCGCATCCCGTGGGCCCCCGACTTCGTCGTGCGGGCCGACGTGCTGGACGGGCTGATCGCGCTCGACGAGGCCTACCAGGCGGAGTTCGGCACCCACCTGACGATCAACTCGGCCTACCGCTCGTACGCCTCCCAGGAGGAGCTGTACGACCCGTCGTCGCCCATCGCCGCGCCGCCCGGCTGCTCGAACCACGGCCTCGGGCTCGCGGTCGACATCGGCGGCGGTGTCGAGACGTTCGACACCCCGCAGTACAACTGGCTCAAGACCCACGCCGAGGCCCACGGCTGGATCCACCCGGCGTTCGCGGAGCCGAACGGCCGTGTGCCGGAGCCGTGGCACTGGCAGTCGGTGCTCGCGCGCGAGAGCTCCTGACCCGCACCATTCCGCGGGTATCAGCCTGGTTTGACCGTCTTGTCGTTTTCGACGTGCGAGTGACCTGGGTACGGGGGAGGGTCGATACAACGCGGCGCGACCCAGCGCCCGCGTGGTGGAAGGAGAAGCACATGCCCGGCTGGCTCATCCTCATCCTGATCGGCGTGGTCCTTGTGATCCTCGGTGTAGCCACCGAGATCGGTCAGTTCCTGATCTGGATCGGCGTGATCGTCCTCGTGGCGAGCCTGATCATCGGCCTCGTGGGCCGCAGGCGCGTCTAGCGTCCCGGAACAAACTGCTTGACCCCGCCGGTCCGGCGCCCGCTGCAGGGCGCCGGACCGGCGTCTTTCCCGGGTCTTTCTCAGCGGCCGCGGGTAGGGGGTTGCCATCTGAGAAACCGGTTACTAGGATCTGGGAAACCGGTTACTCGGATTCACCCGCTGCGCGCAACACAGCAATGTCCCGCATTCAACGACGAACGTGAGGCAATGACGATGAGAAGACCCAGAGCTGTCCAGTTCCTCTCGGCGGTGGCCGCGGTGACCCTCGCGGTCACGATCGGGGTGGCCGCCCAGTCCGCCCCGGACGCGGCGGCGGCCACGGGCCCGGCCACGGGCTTCGCCACGCAGAACGGCGGGACCACCGGCGGCGCCGGCGGCCAGACCGTGCGAGCCACCACGGGCACCGCGATCCACACGGCGCTGTGCAACCGCGCCAGCAGCGACACCCCGATCGTCATCGAGGTGTCGGGCACCATCAACCACGGCAACACCAGCAAGGTCTCGGGCGACAGCTGCAGCACGGCCGACGGTGTGATCGAGCTCAAGCAGATCAGCAACGTCACGATCGTCGGCGTGGGCAGCGGTGCGGTGTTCGACCAGATCGGCATCCACATCCGCGAGGCCAGCAACATCATCATCCAGAACGTGACCGTCCAGAACGTCAAGAAGTCGGGCTCGCCGACGTCGAACGGCGGCGACGCGATCGGCATGGAGAGCGGCGTCCGCAACGTCTGGGCCGACCACCTCACGCTGCTGGCCTCGGGCGGCGAGTCGGAGGGCTACGACGGCCTGTTCGACATGAAGAACGACACCAAGTACGTGACGTTGTCGTACAGCATCCTGCGCAACTCGGAGCGCGGCGGCCTGATCGGGTCCAGCGAGAGCGACCTCTCGAACGGTTTCGTCACCTTCCACCACAACCTGTACCAGAACCTGAACTCCCGCACGCCGCTGCTGCGCGGCGGCGTGGCGCACATGTACAACAACCACTACGTGGGGCTGGTCGAGTCGGGCATCAACTCGCGGGCCGGCGCCAAGGCGAAGGTGGACAGCAACTACTTCGAGGACTCGAAGGACGTGCTCGGCACGTTCTACACCGACCAGGCCGGCTACTGGCAGGTCGCGGGCAACGTCTTCGACAACGTGACGTGGTCGAGCCCGGGGGAGGACAACAACCCCGCGGGACCCAACCCGACGTCGAACACCTCGGTCAGCATCCCCTACTCCTACCCGCTGGACGCCGCGAGCTGCGTGCCGGCCGTCGTCGCCGAGACGGCGGGGGCGAACAACGGACTGCAGGTCTCGGACGGCAGCTGCACCCCGACGGACCCGACCGATCCCACGGACCCGACCGACCCCACGGATCCGACGGATCCGACCGACCCGACGGACCCGCCGACCGGGGCCAACCTGAGCCTTGGCGCCGGAGCCGACGGCTCCAGCAAGGCGAGCGGCACGAGCTACGGCAACGTGCTCGACGGCGACACGAGCACGTACTGGTCGCCGGCGGGCGCCACGGGCCGGATCTCGGTCAAGTGGGGCAGCGCCACGACGGTGTCGGCGATCAACGTCCGCGAGGCGTCCGGCGCCGTCGGGAACATCGGCTCCTGGCGGGTCGTGAACAACGGCAACGGCGCCGTGCTGGCCACGGGCAGCGGGGCCGGCGTCATCAGCTTCGCGGCCACCTCGCTGACCAAGATCAACTTCGAGATCACCAGCTCCTCGGCCACGCCGCGGGTCGCGGAGCTCGAGACGTACGCGAGCGCCGCCCCCGGCGGTGAGGACCCGGGCGGCGAGGACCCGGGCGAGGAGCCCGGCGAGCAGCCGAGCGCCGACGCCTTGTTCGTGGCACCGAACGGTACCGCCGACGCCGCGGGTACCGAGTCCGATCCGACGACGCTGGCCTCCGCGATCGACCGGATCGAGCCCGGCGGCGCCATCTCCGTGCGGGGCGGCACGTACAACCTGTCGCAGACGCTCGACATCCCGCCGGGCAACAGCGGCACCTCCGGCAACCGGACCGAGCTGTTCGCGTACCCGGGCGAGCGGCCGGTGCTGAACTTCTCGGCGCAGAGCGAGGACCCCGCCAACCGGGGTATCGCCATCGGCGGCGACTGGTGGCACCTGCGCGGCCTCGTCGTCGAGCACGCCGGCGACAACGGCATCCTGCTGGGCGGCGACAACAACATCATCGAGCGGGTCGTGACGCGGTTCAACCACGACTCCGGCCTGCAGATCTCCCGGTACACGGCCGGGGCACCGAGCAGCGAGTGGCCGTCGAACAACCTCGTCGTCTCCTCGGAGTCGCACGACAACGCGGACTCCGACGGGGAGGACGCCGACGGGTTCGCGCCCAAGCTCACGGTGGGCAGCGGCAACGTCTTCCGGTACACGGTGTCGCACAACAACATCGACGACGGCTGGGACCTGTACACCAAGGACGACACCGGTCCCATCGGCGCCGTGACCATCGAGGACTCGCTCTCGTACGAGAACGGCACCCTGTCCGACGGCTCGCAGGCCGGCAACGGTGACCGCAACGGCTACAAGCTCGGCGGCGAGGACATCGCGGTCAACCACGTGGTGCGCCGCAGCATCGCCTACGACAACGGCAAGCACGGCTTCGGCTACAACCGGAACCTGGGATCGCTGACGGTCTCGAACAACCTGAGCATCGGCAGCGCGGAGCGCAACTTCAACTTCGACGGCGGCTCGTCGACGTTCCGCGACAACACATCCTGCAACAGCGGCTCGAACGACCGCATCATCGGGAACGACGCGGGCGGCAACCAGTGGTGGTCCGGCTCGAACGGGTCGCGCTGCGCGCAGTACTCGGGGGCGCTGGACTGGTCGTTCGCCTCGGACGGGCGGCTCGTGGTGACGATCGGGGGGAACGAGGTGGACCTGTAGGTCGCTCGGGAGCGGGAGGCTGACGGGGGAGCCCTGGGGAGCGCGGGTCGCGCTCTCCGGGGTTCAGCCCTGTGCGGGGTCGGGCTCGGCGACCAATCAGCCGGGCTGGAGCGAGTTCACCCGAGCAGCGACCGCAGAGCGCTCGCGGCGCCCTCGTCGTCGAACGATCCCGTGCGGTGGGTCGCGGCCGCGAGGACGAACGGCGACGCGTGGCCCATGGCGACGGCGTGCGCGGCCCACCCGAACATCTCGATGTCGTTCTCCCCGTCGCCGATCGCCGCAGTCCGCTCCGGGTCGACCCCGAGCTCGATGCGGACCTTTTCCAGGGACGATGCCTTCGAGATCCCGGCCGGGGTGACGTCGACCCAGTCGAGCCGGGTGGCGATCACCGTCAGCCCGCGCGCGACCAGCTCGGGGACCAGCCGGTAGGCGTCGGGGCCGTGCAGGGCGATCCGCGGCGTGGGATTCGCCGGGAACTCGTCGAGCGGGGCCTGGCGCTGCGCGCCGTTGAGCTCGTACCCGGGGAACGGGGCGCTCACCCGCCAGCCGACCCCGACGATCTCGGCGGCGACCCGCACGGCCGGTGCCTCCCGCAGCGCGACGTCGATGACGGTCGCGGCGTCGACGGAGTGCTGTTCCACGACCTGGTAGTGCTCACCGACCAGGTGCGCGGTGACCGCCCCGTTGCTCGTGACCATCCAGACGTCGCGCAGGCCGAGCTGTAGTGCCGCGGTCACCGCGCCCTTTACCGAACGGCCCGTTGCCAGGACGATGTGATGCCCGGCGTGCAGCACCTCCTGCGCCGCACGCCGCACCGCCGGCGTCGGCGGCTGCCCTGTGCGGAGCAGGGTTCCGTCGATGTCGCACGCGATCATCCTGGTCGTTGTCATGTCGGGGAGATTATTGACCGGTATCGGGGAGCGCGCTGGGTATCGAGCCCGCGAGCGTCGTCAGAACGGTCAGAATCGAGCGGCCCGCTCCTTGCGCGATGCCCTGGGTTCCGTGATCTCGTTGCCCTTCCCGTCGCGCAGCACCTTCCTGCCGTCCTGGTACAGACCGACCAGGCCCAGCAAGCCGAAGAACGCACCGGGCAGCAACAGGAGGAGCCACCAGCCACCCTGCGCGGCCCACCAGCCGAAGGCGACGGCGAGGGTGAGCAGGAAGATCGCCAGGCCTACTCCGAACGGATCGCGCCTCGCCCGGCTCGCCCTGTCGGCCGACGCCGCGATCTGCCGAACCCTGGCATCGATCGACTCCTGCAGGACCGCCCGCATGGCCGACTGCTCGTGCAGGTTCGCGAGGATCTTCTGGTCCTGCTCGATCTCGTCGCGAACATGGGTGTTCCGCGCACGCTTCAGCCAGAGAGCGACCACACCGAGCACCGAGGTCGCGGCCGTTCCGATGAGTTCCCAGGGCACTGACGATGCCGCTTCCGTTTGCACGGACACAGGGTACGGCCGTCTCCGCATGCTTCCGCACAGCGCTGACCTGCGTGATCGCGGTCCTACGGTGCCCCGTCTCGGACTTGAACCGAGGACCAAGAGATTATGAGTCTCCTGCTCTGACCAGCTGAGCTAACGGGGCGTGCGGCACGAGCCGCGCAAGGATCCTACTGCCTCGGGCGGTTCCTGCAGGTGAGGGCCCGCGCGGCGCGACGGCGTCCGCCTGGGTACGCTCGAGAAGAGCGACGGGTGGCACCGCCGGGGGCTGCCGACCCGCCCCGTGAGCCGAGGGCGACGACATGAGCACCCCACCAGGCGACGGCGCCGAGGCCGTGACCGCGCACAGCAGGCGACTGATGCTGCTGCTGTCCGCCGCGATGTTCGTGCTGGTGGTCGACACCTCGCTGATGAACGTGTCGATCTCCGCCGTCATCCGGGACCTGGACACCACGGCCGGGGGCGTGCAGTCCGCGATCGCGCTGGAGGCGCTGGTCTCGGCCGCGTTCATCCTGATCAACAGCAAGGTGGGCGACCTGATCGGGCGTAAGCGCGCCTACGTCCTCGGGCTCCTGGCCTACGCGACCGGGGCGCTGGCCATGACGCTGGCACAGAGCCTGACGGCGATCATCATCTTCTGGGCGATCATCGGCGGGCTCGGTGCCTCGCTGCTGCTGCCCGCCATGCAGTCGCTGATCCACGGCAACTTCGAGGGCCCGGCCCAGAAGCAGGCGTACGCCATGGTCGGCGCCGCGGCAGCGATCGCCGCCGCCGTCGGCCCGCTGCTGGGCGGGTTCGTCACCACCTACCTGTCGTGGCGGGTCGGGTTCGGGCTGGAGGCGCTCATCATCGCGATCGTCCTGAGCCAGATCAGGCTCGTGCGCGACGTCCCGTACACCGGCGACCGCCGGGTCGACGTCGTCGGCGCGATCCTGTCCGTGATCGGCATGGGCGGCGTGGTGCTCGGCATCCTGGTCTGGCAGGAGGGCGGCGAGCTCGTCGGGGTCCTCCTCCTGCTCGGCGTCGTCGCGCTCGTGGCCCTCGCGCTCTGGCTGATGCGCCGCGTCCGGGAGCACCGGGTCCCCCTGCTCGACCCCGGGCTGTTCAGGCACGCCGGCTTCACCACCGGCGTCACCGGCCAGATGCTCCAGCAGGTCACCCTGGGCGGCGCCATGATCGCCCTGCCGCTGTTCCTGCAGATGACGCTGGAGTACAACGCCCTCGAAGCGGGCCTGGCCCTGACGCCGCTCTCGCTGACCATGTTCGGGGCCGCGCTCGTGGCAGGCCGCAAGGCCGGCAACCGCCGTCCGGCCGCGATCATCCGCACCGGCTTCCTGCTGGCCAGCCTCGGCATCGCCCTCATCATCCCGTTCGTACCGCGCGTCGACAGCGGCTGGTACCTCGTGCTCCCGCTCGCCGTCACGGGCTGCGGGCTGGGCCTGCTGGTCTCGCAGCTCAACAACTACACCCTCGCCCCTGTCGAGGAGGAGCGCGTCAGCGAGGCCGCGGGCGTCAACTCGGCCGCCGGATCCTTCGGGCTCTCGTTCGGCCTGGCCATGTCGGGCGGCATCCTGCTCGCATCCCTCGCGCTCGGCTTCAACCAGCTCACCCAGGAGAGCCAGATCATCCCGTCCGCCGACCAGCAGCAGATCGCCGACGCGCTCGAGACCGACGCAGAGGTGATGAGCAACACCCAGCTCGCCGAGCAGATCACCGGCCGCCCGCCCGCCGTCGAGGCGGAGGTGCTCGCCATCAACGAGGAGGCCCGCAACCGGTCGCTGCAGGTGGCACTGCTGGTCCCGCTGTTCGCCGGCCTCGTCGGGCTCGGCAACTCCGTGCGCATGATGCGGCTGCCCGACCAGAAGCCGTCGTCGTCCCTCGACGGGACCGACCTCGGCTGACGTCGGCGCTGCTGCCGAAATGTCCTGGCGCACCTCCGTAGTCCGCCCATAGGTTCTGCGAGCCATCCCCTACAGAACTGGAGCACTCCCATGTCCTCGGCCTTCCCGGTCGCCCTGTCGGGCGCCCGGGCGCAGACCCTCATGTGGGCGCACGAGCACGACGTCGACCACGCGGCCCTGAACCAGCTGCGCAACATCTCCGCCCTGCCCTGGGTCGAAGGCGTCCGCGTGATGCCCGACGTCCACCTCGGCAAGGGCGCCACCGTCGGCTCCGTCATCGCCATGCGCGACGCCGTGTCGCCCAACGCCGTCGGCGTCGACATCGGCTGCGGCATGATCGGCGTCCGCACCTCGCTCACCGCCGCCGACCTGCCCGACGACCTCTCCCGCCTCCGCAAGCGGATCGAGGCCGCCATCCCGGTCGGCTTCCACTCGCACGACGAGCAGGTGGACCTGCGCCGGCTGCGGCCCGTCAAGGGCTCTGGTGGACAGGAGCGGCTCCGAGGCGAGCAGGCGTTCTGGGAGCGGTTCGAGACGCTGAACCCCAAGGTTCGCCAGCTCGAGACCCGGGCGCGCAAGCAGCTCGGCTCGCTCGGTGGCGGCAACCACTTCGTCGAGGTCTGCCTGGACCAGGACGACCAGGTCTGGCTCCAGCTCCACTCCGGCTCGCGGAACATCGGCAAGGAGCTCGCCGAGCACCACGTCCGCATCGCCAAGGACCTGGAGCACAACAAGGGCCTCGTGGACCGCGAGCTCGCCGTGTTCCTCGGCGGCACGCCCGAGATGGACGCGTACCTCAACGAGCTCTGGTGGGCGCAGGAGTACGCGGCCAGGTCGCGTGCGGTCATGATGGCCCTGGCCGTCCAGGCGGTCCGCGACGAGTTCGCGGCGATGTCCGACGGCGGTCGCGAGCTCACCTTCGACGAGGGCGTGAACGTGCACCACAACTACGTGGCGCGCGAGCAGGTCGACGGCGCGGAGCTGATCGTCACCCGCAAGGGCGCGATCCGGGCCGGTCAGGGCGACCTGGGCCTGATCCCCGGGTCGATGGGCACCGGCTCCTACGTCGTACGCGGCCTGGGCAACCCGAAGTCCTACTGGTCGGCGTCGCACGGCGCGGGCCGGCGGATGTCGCGGACCAGGGCCAAGAAGGAGTTCACCCTGGACGACCTCGCGGCCCAGACGGCGGGCGTCGAGTGCCGCAAGGACCACGGGGTGCTCGACGAGATCCCGGGCGCCTACAAGGACCTCGACGCCGTGATCGCCGCGCAGTCCGACCTCGTCGAGGTCGTGGCACGGCTGCGCACGGTGCTCTGCGTCAAGGGCTGAGCGCCGCTCACGGCGCTGCGGCGGCGGCCATCGTGATCCCGGGAGTCCGGGTCGCGGTGGCCGCCTCTCGCGTCCGGGGCCACAGTGGAGTCCAGGTGCGGGAGGTGACCGACGTGGACGAACGTGAACCGCAGCAGGACGGCGGCGCCGCCGAGAACCACGACGTGCGGTCCCTGCCCAAGCGGCGCCGCCGGACCCTGATCGCCCTGGGCCTGCTGCGGGCGTTCGCGACGTCGGCGCTCCTGGTGGCGCTCTACTACGTCCTGCCGCTCGACCGGTTCTCGGTCCCGTCACTGGCGCTGGTCCTGGCCGTCGGTCTCGCCGTGCTCGGGGCAACGTCGTACTGGGAGGTCCGCGCGATCGTCCGGTCCCGGTTCCCGGGCATGCGGGCGGTCCAGGCCCTCGCGACGCTGGTCCCGTTCTTCCTGCTCCTGTTCTCCTCGACCTATTTCACGCTCAGTGATCGCGAGCCCGCGACGTTCAGCGAGACCCTCAGCCGGACCGACGCCCTCTACTTCACGATCTCGACGTTCGCGACCGTCGGCTTCGGGGACATCGTGGCGCGGACGGACGCCGTCCGGCTGCTCGTCTCCGGGCAGATCCTGCTGGACCTGATCATCCTCGGCCTGGGCATCCGGGTGCTCCTCGGCGCGGTGCAGCGGGGGCGGTCGGGCGGGGGCTGACCGACCCCCGGGTGCCACGGCCGGGTCGACCGGGAGTGGAACCGCGGGCCATGCCTCTGGCACCCTGTGCGCGGTGAGCACCACCCCGGGCGAAGATCTCGCCCGCTTCCGCCCGGCAGCGCAGCCGGAGGCGCCGGCCGTCCCGGCGCGGGTCCGTGGGCTGGTGGTCGTCGTCTGGGTCGTGCTGCTCGCGCACCTGGCGGCCACGTTCATCTGGGCGGCGCCGGGTTACCTGACCGGCCGGCCCGCCAGCGAGCGCAGCACCGGCGTGCCCGCGGCCGGTGCGCACGACGTGCTGGCGGGCTACATGACGCCGGTCTTCGCGCAGAACTGGTCCCTCTTCGCTCCCTCGCCGGTGCACGTCGAGTACTCCCTGCGCGTGCGGGGCGTCTACGCCGACGGGCCCGACGGCGACCTGGTGCCCGGGCCCTGGATCGACGCGACGGCGGTCGAGGTCCGCGCGCTGACCGGGCACGTGCTCCCGGCGGCGACCGAGCGCCCGTCGCGCCGGCTGGCGACGGATCTGCGCACGGCCTTTCTGACACTGCCCGCCGACGGGCGGGCGGTGCTGCTGGTCTCGCCGGTCGCGGCCGGCCCGGCGGCGGACGGCGGTTCGGGCGGCTCCGCGGCCGACGCCGCCCCCTGGGCTGACCTGCGCGCGGAGCTGCTCGACGCCGGGGGCACGCCCGACGTCGTCGACGACTACCTGGGCAACGACCGCGCCGCGGCCGCGTATGCGACGCAGGTGCTGCGGGCCGCCGGCGACGAGGCCGGGCCGGCCGGTGCCGGGCCTGCCGGTGCTGGGGCGGAGACCCCTGCCGCGCCCGTCCTCGTGCAGGCAAGCATCCTGCGGCAGGAGGTCGCGCCGCAGGGGAGCGGTGCGCGGCCCGCGCCGTCCGAGCTCGTGCTCGGCGCGCGCCCGCCCGTCGTCGTGCCCGGCCAGGACGACGCGGCGTTCCGGCGGACGTGGGCGGCGCTACGGGGCGACGTGGAGCCCGCCCCGTGACCCGCCCGCCCGACCTGGCCCGCCTGCCCGACCTGGCCCGCCTGCTCGACGCCGGCGTCCGCTGGATGACCCTGCGCGCCCACGCGACCTACGGCGTCGCCCTGATGCGGATCGTCCTGGGTCTCGGTATCGCCGGGTACGTCGCGGTGAACTTCCCGGACCGGCAGGCGTTGTGGGGCAGCGGCGCCCGCTGGGCCGTGCCGCTCGGCGCCCACGCCCTGGCAGCGGGCCCGCTGCTCACCGCCGGCTGCGTGGCCCTGTTCCTGGTGGCGGTGCTCGTGGCCCTCGGCTGGCGCGCCCGGGTCCTGGTTCCGGTGCTCCTGCTGGGCTGGTGGGGCCTGACCGCGATCAACCCCCTGGTCGCCGACCAGGGCGACAACATCTCGCGGATCCTGCTGGTCTACCTGTGCTTCGCGGACTCCTCCGCCCGCCTGTCCCTGGACGTCCGCCGCCGGCGGAGCCGACCCGGCCGGATGCAGCTCCGCAACCTGCTGCACAACGCTGCAGTGCTGGCCGTGGGCGTGCAGATCTGCCTGGTCTACGTGCTCTCGGGGCTGTTCAAGCTCCAGGGATCCGAGTGGCGCGACGGCTCGGCGGTGTACTACCCGCTCTCGCTGCCGCAGTTCCGGCCGTGGCCCGGGCTGGCGGACCTCATCGCCGGGCACGGCTGGCTCGTGGCCGTCGTGACCTGGGGGACGCTCGCGCTGCAGCTCGCGTTCCCGCTCCTGCTGCTGCAGCGGCACCTGCGGCTGGCCGCCGTCGGCGGCGCGCTCCTCATGCACGCCGGCATCGGCGTCGTCATGGGCCTGCCGTTCTTCTCGCTCTTCATGATGGCGGGCGACTGCGTCTTCGTCCGTCCGCGCCGGCCCAGAACGCACTGAGCACAGCAGTTGCTGCCAGAACGGGCCGCGTTCTGGCAGCAACTGCTGTGCTCAACGCCGGTCGACCGGAAGCCGCCGTCCAGCGGGGGGGGTTAGCCCACCTGGTGGAGCCAGCGGACCGGGGCGCCCAGGCCGGCGTAGCGGAACGGCTCGAGCTCGTCGTCCCAGGCGGCGCCCAGGGCGAGATCGAGCGCGTCGCGCATGGCGCGGGGGTCGGCGAGCTCCAGGGCGGCACGCACCCGGTCCTCCGGCACCACGACGTTGCCGTGCACGTCGGTCATGGCGTGGAAGATGCCGAGGTCGGGCGTGTGCGACCAGCGGGCGCCGTCGGCCCCGTTGCTCGCGTCCTCGGTGACCTCGTACCGCAGGTGGGACCACCCGCGCAGGGCGGACGCCAGCTTGGCGCCCGTGCCCTGCGGACCCTGCCACGAGTACTCGGCGCGGTACAGGCTGCGCCCAGCAGGCTGCGCGGTCCAGTCCATGGAAACGCGCACGCCAAGGACGTTCCCCGCGGCCCACTCGATGTGGGGACACAGGGCACGAGGTGCGGAATGCACAAAAAGCACACCCCGCGTGATGACACCGGCCATGTCTTCCTCCCTGGATCGAGGTACGTCTTCCCCTACGTCCTCACCAGGGCGGTGACGCTGTGGTCGGCTGCACAGCGGTGCTTCGGACCACATCCTGCCCGATCCATCCGCGACATGCGAGGCGAAACGGTGCGCATGCTGTCGAAAGAATCACTTCGTACGACGAGTTCGTGCGGCACATTCTTGCCTAAAGGGACGTACCGCCACTAGTACCCGGACGAATCTCCTGATGACTCATCCCACATGAGCGATATGTACTAAATGGAGCACGGGCCCCTCACAGGCGCGCGCGGAGCTCCCGCATCGCGGCCCGGCGGGTCTCCTTCTGCAGGCGGTCCAGGTAGACCATGCCGTCCAGGTGGTCCGTCTCGTGCTGGAGGCAGCGCGCCATGATGCCGGTGCCCTCGACCGTGATCGGCTTGCCGTCCAGGTCGATGCCCTCGACCCGCGCGTAGTTCGCGCGCACGGTCGGGTACCAGAGCCCGGGCACGGACAGGCAGCCCTCGCCGCCGTCCTGCAGCTCCTCGCCGAGCTCGACGATGCGCGGGTTGATGACGTAGCCGATCTCGCCCTCGATGTTCCACGAGAAGGCTCGCAGCGAGACACCGATCTGGTTGGCGGCCAGCCCGGCGCGCCCCTCGTCGTCGACGGTCTCGACCAGGTCGGCGATGAGCCCGCGTACGCGGTCGTCGATCGTCGTCACGGTGTCGCACGGGGTGCGCAGCACAGGGTCGGGAACCACTCGGATCTCACGCATTGCCATGGTGACATTCTCCCATGTCAGGAGGAGGGGAGCCGCGAGGCACCCCGACACGTCAGACGCTCAGGTCACCGGGGTGACCTGAGCGTCTGACACGGACCTCAGTGGCTCTGGATGACCAGCGCGACGTTGTGGCCGCCGAACCCGAACGAGTTGTTGATCGCGGCGATGTCGCCGCCCGGCAGCTTGGCCGGCTCGTCGCGCACGAGCGGCACCTGCAGCTCGGGGTCGGGGTTCTCGACGTTGATCGTCGGCGGGGCCAGGCGCTCGGCCACGGCCTTGACCGCGAAGACCGACTCGATGGCACCGGCGCCGCCGAGCAGGTGGCCGGTCATCGACTTGGTCGCCGAGAGCTGCACGTGGTCGGCGTCCGACCCGAAGAGCTTGCGGATCGAGGCGGTCTCGGTGAGGTCGCCCACCTTGGTCGACGTGGCGTGCGCGTTGACGTGCACGACGTCGGAGGTGGTGACGCCCGCGTCCTCCATGGCGAAGCGCATGGCGGTCACCTGGCCGGTGCCCTCGGGGTCCGGGGACGTGATGTGGTACGCGTCGGACGACAGGCCCACGCCGCCGACCTTGGCGTAGACGCGGGCGCCGCGCGCGGCGGCGTGCTCCGCGCTCTCCAGCACCAGGACCGCCGCGCCCTCGCCGAGGACGAAACCGTCGCGGTCGATGTCGTACGGGCGGGAGGCGTGCTGCGGGTCGTCGTTGCGCAGCGAGAGCGTGCGCGACGCCGCGAACGCGGCGAGCGGCATCGGGTGGATCGACGCCTCGGTACCGCCGGCGACGACGACGTCGGCGCGGCCGGAGCGGATCATCTCGGCGGCGTAGCCGACCGCCTCGGCGCCGGAGGCGCACGCCGAGACCAGCGCGTGCGTGCCGGCGCGGGCACCGAGCTCGAGCGACACGTAGGCCGTCGGCGAGTTCGGCATGAGCATGGGCACGGTCATGGGCAGCATGCGGCGGGCGCCACGCTCACGGAGCGTGTCCCAGCCGTCCAGGATGGTCTGGATGCCGCCGATGCCCGAGGAGACCACGGCGCCGAGCCGCTCGCCCGGGACCTCGGGGCTGCCCGCGTCGGCCCAGGCCTCACGGGTCGCGACGATCGCGTACTGCGCGGACGGGTCCATGCGCTTGGTCTCGGGGCGGGTCAGGACCTCGGCCGGGTCCACCTTGATGGTGGCGGCGAAGTTCACGGGGATCCCGTACTTCTCGGCCCAGTCGTTCTCGAGGGTGCGTGCCCCCGAGACGCCGGCGAGCGCGGCCTCCCACGTGGATGCCACGTCCCCGCCGATGGGGGTGGTGGCGCCGAGGCCGGTGACGACGACTTCGCGTGCGGAGGTCATGATGATGCTCCCGAGGGTGTGGGACGAATGGGGGCAGGTGCTAGTGGGTGCTGCCGGTGGGCAGCGGTGCCCGACGGCGGCGCGGGCCGGTGGATCTCAGCCGGCCGCGCGGCCGCCGTCGGGGGGCGGCTCAGTCCTGGGCGCCCTTGATGAAGCTCACGGCGTCGCCGACGGTCGCGAGGTTCTTGACCTCCTCGTCCGGGATGCGAACCCCGAACTTGTCCTCGGCGTGCGTGACGATGGTCATCATCGACAGGGAGTCGATGTCGAGGTCGTCCGTGAAGGACTTCTCGAGCAGGACGTCGGCCGTGTCGAGGCCCGTCTCCTCGGCGACGATCTCGGCGAGGCCCTCGAGGATCTCCTGGTCCGTGTTGGCCATGGGACTTCCTTATCTTTCGGTAACGGTCACCGGCGCCGTCGGGCACCGGAGTCTTGCTGGTCAGATCTTGGCGCATCCCGTGACCGGAATGCACAACGGGTCATGTCCGTGGACCGTCCTACGGCTACGGCAGCACCACGACCTGTGCGGCGTAGACGAGGCCCGCGCCGAACCCGATCTGCAGGGCCAGGTCGCCGGAGTTCGCCTGTCCCTCGGACAGGAGTCGCTCGGCGGCCAGGGGGATCGACGCGGCGGACGTGTTGCCGGTCTCGGCGATGTCCCGTGCGATCACCACGGTATCCGGCAGACCGAGCTGCTTCTTCATCTGGTCGATGATCCGCATGTTGGCCTGGTGCGGGATGAAAACCTGGATGTCCTGGGCGGTGACGCCGGCCTCGGCCATCGCCTTCTCCGCGATGGGGGCCATCTGGAAGCTCGCCCACTTGAAGACCGTCTGACCGTCCTGGCGCAGCGTGGGCCAGCCGAGCGAGGGGTCCTCGCGCAGCTCGGTCCAGGAGTGCGTCTGGCGGATCGCGGTGGCCTTGGAACCGTCCGAGCCCCACACCGTCGGGCCGATGCCCGGCGTGTCCGAGGGACCGACGATCGCGGCGCCCGCGCCGTCGCCCAGCAGGAACGAGATGGAGCGGTCGGTCGGGTCGATGATCTCGCTGAGCTTCTCGGCGCCGATCACCAGCACGTGGCGGGCGAGCCCGGCGCGGACCAGGGCGTCCGCCTGGCCGATGCCGTACGCGTAGCCGGCGCACGCGGCCGACACGTCGTAGGCCGCGGCGGGCGTCGCGCCGATGCGCTCGGCCAGGATCGCGGCCGCGGACGGCGTCATGTGCATGTGCGTGATCGTCGACAGGATGATCGCGTCGATGTCGGCACCGGTCAGGCTGGCGGCGGCCAGCGCGCGGTTCGAGGCGGCCTCCGCGAGGTCGAGCATGTCCTTGTCGGCGCCGGCCCGGCGCCGGGTGACGATGCCGGTCCGCTGGCGGATCCACTCGTCCGAGGAGTCGATGGGGCCCGCGATGTCGTCGTTCGTGACGACGAGCTCACCGCGCTCCGCGCCGATCGCCAGGATCCGCGAGAACTGGGTGGGCTGGGCCTGCTGGAGGGAGGTCACTGGTCTGCTCCGGTCGCGCTCGTGCCGCTGGAAGAAGAAGAGGGGGCCTTGCTGTGTGCAGTCCCATGGGCGGTGATCAGCTCGCGGGCCGCGTCGAGGTCGGCGGGCGACTTGACCGCCACCGTCTCGACGCCCTTCAGGCCGCGCTTGGCCAGACCCGTCAGGACGCCGCCGGGAGCGAGCTCCAGCAGGCCCGTGACGCCGCGCGCGGCGAGCTCGGTCATGATCAGGTCCCAGCGCACCGGGGCCGTGACCTGGCCCGCGAGGTTGCGCAGCACGTCGGCGCCGGTGCCGTGGCCGTGGGCGCCGCCGGTGTAGGCGGTCCCGTCCAGGTCGGCGAGGAACGGCAGCGTCGGGTCGGCGGCGTTCCAGCCCAGGGCGACTGGCTCGAACTCGGCCCGAGCGGCGTCCATGAACGGCGTGTGGAACGCGCCGGCCACCTGCAGCGGGATAACGCGGGCGCGGGTCGGCGGATTCTCCGCGAGCCTGGCCAGATTCTCCAGGGACCCTGCGGCGACGGTCTGGCCCGCGCCGTTGACGTTCGCGGGCCACAGGCCGGCGGCCTCGATCGCGGCCAGCACCTCGTCCGGGTCGCCGCCCACGACGGCGCTCATGCCCGACGGCGCCGCGGCGGCGGCCGTGGCCATCGCCCGGGCGCGGCGGGCGACCAGGCCGGCCGCGCCGTCGTCCGTCAGGGCGCCCGCGACCGCCGCGGCGGACAGCTCGCCGACCGAGTGGCCCGCGGTGACGTCGACGACGTCCGCGGCGGCGCGGCCGTCGAGCAGGGCGCGCAGCGCGAGCAGGGAGGTGGTGACGATCAGCGGCTGGGCCACGGCGGTGTCGCGGATCGTGTCCGCGTCCGACGTCGTGCCGTGCGCGACCAGGTCCAGGCCGGCGGCCTCGGAGGCTGCCGCGAGGCGTTGTTCGGTGCCGGGCAGCTCAAGCCAGTCGCTGAGCATCCCGGGGGTCTGAGAGCCCTGTCCAGGGCAGACGACGGCGAGCACGCGTCCACTCTGCCAACCCAGGCCGCTCACGGGACGTCGCGACCCGTACCAACCTGGTCGGGGGGGCTTGTCGGGAACCTACAAGGCGCTCATCTTGGGTGCAGGTTAGTGACGTACGTCTCGGCGGACTCAGCCGCGGCCGAGCTGGCCCAGAGCCAGCGCCACCTGCAGCACGAACGACTCGCGCGCGTCGAGCGGGTCCCACCCGGTGATCTCCGAGACCTTGCGGAGCCGGTAGCGCACCGTGTTGGGGTGAACGTACAGATGACGGGCGGCGGCCTCCAGGGAGCGACCCGTGCCCAGGTAGGCCGAGAGGGTCTCCAGCACGGCGCCGCCGGCGTCCTGCAGCGGGGTGAAGGCCTGGGCGATCAGGGTGGCGCGGGCGGTGTAGTCGCCGGTCAGGACGCGCTCGGGCAGCAGGTCGTCGGCCATCACCGGGCGGGGCGCCTGCGGCCACGCCGGGGCGGCCGTGAGCCCGGCGAGGGCGGAGCGGGCCGAGCGGGCGGCGTCGGTCAGGCTGGGCACCTGGGTGCCGATGACGACCGGGCCGGTGCCGAACCGGGACAGGAGCGAGGCGGCGGCGGCCACGAGGTCGCCCTCGCCGCCGAGCACCAGCACGAGACGGTCGCCGTGGATGCCCACGAGCGCGTCGCCGGCGGCGCGGCGGGCCACGCGGCGGATCTCGGCGGTGCGGATCTCGTCGAGCTCCTCGGTGGCGACCCCGACCACGACCAGGGCGTTGCCCTTGCCGCTCCAGCCGAGCGCGGAGATGCGGGAGCGCAGCGAGTCGTCGCCGTCGCCGCGCACCAGGGCGTCGACCACGAGGGCCTCCAGCCGGGCGTCCCAGGCGCCGCGCCACTCGGCGGCGCGGGCGTAGACCTCGGCCGCGGAGAACGCGACCTCGCGGGAGTAGCGCAGCACGGCCTCGCGCAGGTCGCGCTCGCCGCCGGGAGCGGCGATCCGGTCGGAGTGCGTCTCGACGACGTCGACCACCACACGCACGAGCTGCAGGGTGTGCTGCAGGGAGATGGAGCGGGTCAGCTCGGTGGGGGCCGCGGCGAAGATCTCGCTCACGCCGTGCGGCGGGCGGTCCGGGTCCGTGAACCACGAGGTGAAGGCGTTGATGCCGGCCTGGGCGACGAGGCCCACGTAGGAGCGGTCCTCGGCGGGCAGCTCGCGGTACCAGTTCAGGTCCTCGTCGAGGCGGCGCATCGCGGCGGCGGTCAGCAGGCCGCTGGCCTCGCGGACGCGCTGGAGGTTCATGGGGAAGCCGGCAGGATCCAGGCCGGCGTCGGTCTCGGGTGCCTGGCCGGCGGCCTGGTCCGCGCTGCGGTCGGTGACCTGTCCGGCCTCCTGGTCGGTCTCCTGGGCACTGGCTCGAGCGGCCCGTCGCGTTGCTGGCACCCCGGCAGCATACGAGCCCGAGTTGTGGGGAGTCCACAAACGGACTTTCACGACACTGGTATTCCAGTGAGTGCGGGTGAGAAACTGTAGGGTCGAGGCATGGCCCTGATGCACCGGCTCCGTCGCCTCATCCGTCGGCCCTTGTCCGCGTCCACGGTCGGCACGCGCCGGCAGTCACCGTCGGCACCCCGGCGTGGGGACGTAGGGCACGAGGACGCGCTACGCGCGCAGCTCACCGACGATCCCAACAACGAGGAGGCGTTCGCCGCCCTGGCGGAGATCGTCCGTCGCCGCGCCGCGGAGGACCCGACGCTGGACGATCCGCTGCGGGACTCCGACGAGATCCCCGAGTCCAAGCAGCGCGAGGCCGACCTGGCGGTCTGGTCGCTCGCCGAGGAGCTGGCCGGGCACCCGCGGGGCTGGTATCCCCTGATCGAGCTCGGTCGGCTGTCGCTGGCCGACGACCCGGAGGGCGCCGTCCGCCGCCTGATCACCGCCGCCGAGCGCGACCCCGATGGGAACGCGCTGGCCGAGGGGCTCGCGATCCTGCGTGAGGCCGGGATGCCCGTGGAGGCTCTGGGCCTCGGCATCGGGCACTGGCGGGTGCGGGAGCACTCGCCGGTCGTGGGCAAGCACCTCGTGCTCGCCGCGCTGGAGGCCGGCCGGGTGTTCGAGGCCAAGCAGCACCTGCGGGCCCTGGACCTGCACCCGGACACGAGAGCGGTCAAGCCGCTGCAGCAGGAGCTCGCCAAGGCGATCGCGGCGGCGGAGCAGGCGACGCCGAGGTAGAACCCCGGACGGACGAAAGAGCTGCGGCGCACCGGTGACCCGGTGCGCCGCAGCTCTTTGTCGTCTACCTCGGGGTCAGCTGTCGCCGCCCGTGTTGCCGGACGTGCCGGCATTGACGTCGAGCAGGCTGTACTTCTCGACGGCCTTGCTGACGACGTCGGCCGGGACCTCACCACGGCGGGCGAGGACCTGCAGCGTCTTGACCACCATCGACGGCCCGTCGATGAGGAAGTAGCGTCGTGCGGCGGCCCGGGTGTCAGAGAAGCCGAAGCCGTCCGCACCGAGCACCGCGTAGTCGCCGGGGACCCACGCGCGGATCTGGTCGGGGACCAGGTGGTCGTAGTCGCTGGTGGCGACGAACGGACCCTGCGCGCCCGAGAGCTTCTCGGTCACGTACGGGGTGCGCAGCGGCGCCGACGGGTCGACGAGGGCGTCGTGCTCCGCCGCGAGGGCGTCGCGACGCAGCTCGTTCCAGCTCGTCACGGACCAGACGTCGGCCGAGACGCCCCAGTCCTCCTTGAGGAGCTGCTGGGCCTCCAGGGCCCACGGCACGCCCACGCCGGAGGCGAGGAGCTGGGCCTTGGGGCCCTCGGCGTCGGAGACAGCGATGCGGTGGATACCGCGCTTGATGCCCTCGACGTCGACGTCCTCCGGCTCGGCCGGCTGGACCATCGGCTCGTTGTACACCGTGAGGTAGTACATGACGTCCTGCGCGCGCCCGTCGGGGGTGTGGCCGTTCTCGCCCGGGCCGTACATGCGCTCGATGCCGTCGCGCACGATGTGCCGGATCTCGTACCCGTAGGCCGGGTCGTACTGCACGATCGCGGTGTTGGTGCCGGCGATGAGGGGGCTGTGGCCGTCGGCGTGCTGCAGGCCCTCACCCGTCAGGGTGGTGCGGCCCGCGGTGGCGCCGATGATGAAGCCGCGGGTGAGCTGGTCGCCGGCCGCCCAGAACTGGTCGCCCGTGCGCTGGAACCCGAACATCGAGTAGAAGATGTAGACCGGGATCATCGGCTCGCCGTGCGTGGCGTACGCCGTGCCGACCGACTGGAACGCGGCCGCGGAACCGGCCTCGTTGATGCCGGTGTGCATGATCTGGCCGGACTCGGACTCCTTGTAGCTCAGCATGAGCTCGCGGTCCACGGCGAGGTAGTTCTGGCCGAGCGTGTTGAAGATCTTGGCGCTCGGGAAGATCGAGTCCAGACCGAAGGTCCGGGCCTCGTCCGGGATGATCGGCACGATGCGGTTGCCGAAGTCCTTGGCCTTGAAGAGGTCCTTGAGCAGCCGCACGAACGACATGGTCGTGGCGACCTGCTGCGTGCCCGAACCCTTCTTCAGCAGCTCGTAGGACTTGTCCTCGGGCAGCGTCAGGGTGGTCTTCGCCGTCGTGCGGCGCTCCGGGACGAAACCACCGAGCTGACGGCGGCGCTCCAGCATGTACTGGATCTCCGGCGCGTCGGGGCCCGGGTGGTAGTACGGCGGCAGGTACGGGTCGGCCTCGAGCTCGGCGTCCGAGATCGGGATGCGCAGCGAGTCGCGCAGCGTCTTGAGGTCGTCGCCCTTGAGCTTCTTCATCTGGTGCGTCGCGTTGCGGCCGGCGAAGCCGGCGCCCAGGCCGTAGCCCTTGACGGTGTGCGCCAGGATGACGGTCGGCTGGCCCGTGTGCGCGCGCGCCGCGGAGTAGGCGGCGTAGAGCTTGCGGTAGTCGTGGCCACCGCGCTTCATGTTCCAGATGTCCTCGTCCGTCATGTTCTCGACGAGGGCCTTGGTGCGCGGGTCGCGACCGAAGAAGTGCTCGCGGATGAACGCGCCGGACTCCGCACGGTAGGTCTGGTAGTCACCGTCCGGGGTCACGTTCATCAGGTTGACGAGCGCGCGGTCCTTGTCGGCGTTGAGCAGGGCGTCCCACTCGCGGCCCCACACGACCTTGATGACGTTCCAGCCGGCGCCCTTGAACTGGGCCTCCAGCTCCTGGACGATCTTGCCGTTGCCGCGGACCGGGCCGTCGAGGCGCTGCAGGTTGCAGTTGACGACGAAGGTCAGGTTGTCCAGCTGCTGCTGTGCGGCGTGCTGGATCATGCCGCGGCTCTCCGGCTCGTCCATCTCGCCGTCGCCGAGGAACGCCCAGACGTCCTGCTGGCTGGTGTCCTTGATCCCGCGGTTGTGCAGGTACTTGTTGGTCCAGGCCTGGTACACGGCCGACGCCGGGCCGAGGCCCATGCTCACGGTCGGGAACTCCCAGAAGTCCTGCATGAGGCGCGGGTGCGGGTAGGACGGCAGGCCGCCACCGGCGTGCGACTTCTCCTGGCGGAAACCGTCGAGCTGCTCCGCCGTCAGGCGGCCCTCGAGGAACCCGCGGGCGTAGACGCCGGGGGAGGCGTGGCCCTGGAAGTAGATCTGGTCGCCGCCGCCCGGGTGGTCCTTGCCGCGGAAGAAGTGGTTCAGACCCACCTCGTACAGCGTCGCGACGGACGCGTAGGAGGAGATGTGCCCGCCGACGCCGAGGCCCTCACGCTGGGCACGCGTGACCATGACGGCCGCGTTCCAGCGGATCCACGAGCGGTACCGGCGCTCCATCGCCTCGTCGCCCGGGAAGTAGGGCTCCTCGTGCACACCGATGGTGTTCACGTAGGGCGTCGCCATCGACGCGGGGATGCTCACGTTCCGCTCCCGCGCGCGGCGCAGCAGGTTGAGCATGACGTACCGGGCGCGGGGTCCGCCCTTGTCGTCGATCAGCCCGTCGAAGGACTCGACCCATTCCTCGGTCTCGGCCGGGTCGATGTCAGGTACGGCGCTGAGCAGACCGTTGATCAGCGGTCCGGTCTCGTCAAACGAAGCCACCAGCTACCTCTCTCGGTGTCGCGCGGCGCGGTCGCGGTTCGCGCTCCTCGCCGCCTCGTCAGAACCCGTCGCGTCGGCAGCGTCGCCACAGCTGGGGTTGCGGCTGTGCACGCCCACGCACAGGTGGTCCTATCTATTCTGTCCCCTCACAGCCTCCGCCCACACCATAGGGCGGTCAAGACTGCGTGATCTGCGTTACGTCTGTGCCGGTTCGCACCGTTATTGATACGCGGTATCGCAATGTTGAGACTGAGTGCATGACTTGCCCGTTGCCCGGGACTCATCGATTCATCAAAAAGACACCACACGTCCTGGCTGCGAGGCATGGCGGGGGTCCGTGCACTACCTTTGGCGACGGAGGGCCCGACGCAGGGCCGACAGAAGAAGACGGAGACGACCCGGCAGGTACTGCCGGACAGAGAAGGGAACGATCAACCAAGTGAGCACGGACACCCAGGGCGCGGGGCGCCTCGGCTTCGAGGCCGGCCAGGTCGTGCAGGAGTTCGGCTGGGGAGACGACGTCGACGAAGCGCTCCGGTCCGACATCGAGCAGATCATCGGCAGCGAGCTGGAGGACGAGGACTTCGGTGACGTCACCGACGGCGTCATCCTCTGGTGGCGGGACGACGACGGCGACCTCACCGACGCGCTCGTCGACGTGCAGACCGTCCTGGACGACGGCGGCCTGATCTGGATCTTCACGCCCAAGCCCGGCCGCGACGGCGAGGTCGGCCACGGCGACATCCAGGAGGCGGCAACCACCGCCGGCCTGCAGACCACCAGCACGTTCGCGATCGCGGACGACTGGTCGGCCACCAAGCTCGGCTACCGGGGCCGTGGCAAGTAGCAGCTCATGACCGAGTCCTCCGGAGCGCGGGCCGCTGCCGAGGTGACGCTGAAGCCGGGTGACCCCGCACCCGACTTCACGCTCCCCGACACGCACGGCACGCCGACCACGCTGTCCGACCTGCGCGGCACGCCGGTGCTCGTGGTCTTCGTGCCGTTCGCCTTCTCGGGCACCTGCACGGGCGAGCTGTGCGAGCTGCGCGACAACATCGAGGACTTCGAGACCGCCGGTGTGCGGTTGCTCGTGATCTCGACGGACGCCGTGTTCACGCTCAAGGCGTGGCAGGCGGCGGAGGGCTACCAGTTCGACCTGCTGTCGGACTTCTGGCCGCACGGCGAGGTCGCGCGCGACTACGGCGTGTTCGACGAGGGCTCGGGCATCGCGCTGCGGGGCTCGTTCCTCGTCGACGCCGACGGGATCGTGCGGTGGTGCGTCGTCAACCCGCGCGGGCAGGCGCGTGACCTGGAGGACTACCGGCGGGCGGTCGCGGAGGTCTGACCCTGCACTGATCCACGCAGGTCGAAAATCTGGCCGGGTTTCGGGTGCCGGGCAGGTATTGTTGGCCGCTGCTGGTGCATGCTGCTGAGGCAGCACTGCCGGGGCTCGTAGCTCAGTTGGTTAGAGCGCCACGTTTACACCGTGGATGTCGGGGGTTCGAATCCCTCCGGGCCCACCTTCTACTAGTTCTCGGCGTGTGAGCTGTGGCGACGACGGTGTCACCTCGCTGGACCGCCTGCCCGTGCGGGCCATTGGCCCAAGGTGGTCGAACGTAGGGGTGGGGGGGGGGGGGGGGGGGGGGGGGGGGGGCGCCCCCGGGGGGGGGGGGGGGGCGCCCGGGGGGGGCCCCCGGGGGGAGGGGCGGCCACC